>NZ_NWUL01000031.1:0-462472 GCF_002903155.1 Sulfobacillus sp. hq2
TCAGTGTCGACAAAAGCGACAAGGCGGCGAAGACGTCCGCCAGTGGGCGTCGGCCGGGCGCGAGTTCGGACCAGCCCCCGTCGATTCCGGGTTGATTAAGGAGGAGGCTGGTATGCAAATGCCAGCCTTTCCATATTCACCGCTTGGCAAATAGGAAGCGGCAAGTTATAGTTAGTTCGATAGTATTACTAATTGAGTGCCCAATTTTGGGCACAAGCTACAAATGGAGGTCGCGCTAATGTACGCCCAGTCGGTATCTGTCCCGCGGAGCTTCTCGTCTGTCTTGATGGACTACGTGACGCTCATGAAACCACGAATTATTTCTTTATTGGTCGTGACCGCCTATTGCGCCATGGTTGTCGGGGCAGGCCGCCTGCCTTCTATTGGACTGACGCTGTTGACGCTGGGAGGTCTTACGTTGTCGAGCGGTGGAGCTCACGCTGTCAATATGTGGTACGATCGTGATATTGATAAGGTGATGCGCCGCACGAAAATGCGTCCTGTAGCACAAGGTCGAATCCCTGGTTCGCATTCCTTGGCATTTGGCATCATATTGCAAGCGATATCCTTTGTCGGATTGGGCCTATGGGTCAATTGGACTACGGCGTTGTGTTCATTAGGCGGGTTTTTATTCTATGTTTTCATTTATACAATGTGGTTAAAGCGACGGACGCCTCAAAATATTGTTATCGGTGGTGCAGCAGGAGCCTTTCCGCCTTTGGTGGGGTGGGCTGCTGTCACGGGTACAATTGGTTGGCCCGCTATTTTGATGTTTTTAATAATCTTTTTATGGACGCCACCACACTTTTGGGCACTGGCCTTATATAAGCAGGATGATTACCGTAAAGCCGCTATTCCCATGATGCCCGTAGTTCGCGGCGAGCACGTGACAAAAGTGCAAAGCATGGTGTACACATGGTTGCTCTTAGCTGCTTCAGTGGCCCTATATTTTACGGGTACGGTGACATGGGTATACTTGGCAATTGCTGTAGCACTTGGAGTTACCTTTATTGGCTATCATGTTTTTTTGCTCCGGGAGCATGAGCCTGATACAATATGGGCCAAGCGGACCTTTAAATTTTCTTTGCTGTACATGATGGCGATTTTCTTTGCCATGGTTGTTGCGATTCCGCACTAACTGCAATGGAAAGAGTCAACAGGCCACGTGCCCGTGGCCTGTTTTTAATGTACTGGTAGTGATAGTAAAATTTGAAAGTGGGAAAACTGGTGTTGCCGGGGTATAGTGGGACAGAAGACAAGCAAGGGAGGGAGGATCTGGGGTGAAACCGAATTACAAAGTCTTGACGGTGTATCTACTTGGTGTGTTTATCGGCGCTTTGGATACAAACGTATTAGGCCCGGTCTTTCCTGTGATTGCGCGGAGCTTTCATGTGACGCTCGAAGGCGCTGCGTGGACAGTGACGGCCTACACGGTTGCTTATATTGGCTCGACGGTTATGGCGGGCGCACTGGGTGACCGATTGGGACACCGCAAGGTGTTTATTTGGGGAGTGAGTTTGTTTGCCCTGGCCTCGCTGACGGCGGCCTTAAGCCGGGTGTTTACCTTATTTGTCATCGCGCGAATTGTGCAAGGAGCGGGTGCCGGAGCGGTCTATCCTAACGGACAGGCCGAGGGCTTAAAACAGTTTCCACCCGAAAAACATGGAATGGCGTTAGGGATGTTTGGAGCGGTTTTTGGATTGGCTAGTATTATTGGTCCAACGCTTGGCGGTGTCTTGGGTCAGTATTTTGGATGGCCTGCCGTGTTTATTATTAACTTGCCAATTGCTTTAATTGTCTTGGCCATGTTGCGGAAAGCACCGCCCTCGGAAATTGTCACGCGCCCTTTGCCCGATTGGGTTGGTGGGTCAAGTTTCAGCGCCGGTCTGGCGAGCGTGCTGTTGGTATTGATGGGCCAAGGGACTGTCCGTCTTGTGTTTTTGGTATTGGCGGTCTTTTTCTTTGGGATTATGGCATGGCGGCAAAAAGTGGCTCGGACGCCGTTTTTGGATACAACACCGTTGGCCAATAAGGCTGGCATTGCGGTAATGGTCGGAGCGGGCCTTATTGGTTTAGACATGTCTGCGGCGATCTTTGTTCCTGCTTTAGTGCAGGCCGACTTGCATTACTCGGTACTGGAGTCGGGGCTCGCGCTCTTGCCAGCTGCCTTTACAGGGGCCCTGCTGGCAGGGGCAGGGGGTGTGATGGTGGATCGCGTGGGAGCTAAACGTATTCTTGCCGTCGGACTAGCAGCAGCGGCTATTGGTGGCGTTTTATTAGCATGGCCGCCGTTGACATTTTTACGATTTATTTTGGCTATGATAGCACTGGGCATGGGGACCGCGTTCACTATGGGAGCTCCGCTAAATCGCTTGGCGTTGGATTTGTACCGATCAGAGCAAGCAGGCGAAGCGTTGTCCTTGATGGCGGTATTTCGCGCCACAGGCCTCGCGGCGGGGCCTATTTTGCTTACCGCTGCTAAAGTCCTGCACGGATTTACCGGTATGTACGGAGCTGTTGCACTCGCCTCCGTGCTCGGGGTCTTTGTCTTTCTTGTGGTGCCTGAGAAGCCGCGGGGTATGGGCCCGGCGTTTATTCAGAAAACCTAAGGTGTCCCAAAGGCCGCTTCAATCGTGCTAGCAGGCGTTGTACCTTGAAATGAGCGCGTAATTTGTCCGTGCTGATTTAAAAGGAAAATGGCGGGAATCATTTCCGCTTTTTTAGCAAAGGGAGTGGCGTCGGTCGGGTCGATTGTGAACGCCGAGAGAGGAAGATGATAGATGGCCGCATATTCCTGCAAGGTGTGGTCAAGGGCTTTTATTCCCGACCGACTAGCTCCATAAAATGGCCCCGTCCCATCATGCCCCGCGGCGGCGTTATTGGCCGGGCCGGCCACTCCAATCCCTCCCCGGGGTGAAATATCGACGAGAGCTATGCGGATATGGTGCGCCTGACCCCAGTGAAAGAGCTGGGGTTCTTGCCACTTAGCTTCCCATGCGCAGTATTTGCACCATGAGGCCATGGCGATGACAACGGCCCCGTTAGTATCTACGAAAGAAGTCTTCTGCCACTTATCTGCAGCGACGGACCACACTTTATATTTGGGCGCCGCCTGGGGGGCCGTGCCACACCCTGAGAGCCCGAGAACGGATAGGGAGATGAAAATACTAGCACGTAAACGTATGTGCACAATGCTACACCTCGCGTGTTTTGTGGTTATTGTAGCATGCCCAGTTCGGTCGGACTAGTTTTCATGGCTAGGGGATAGCGGAAGAGTTTGTCTGCCAAATAATGGGGCATATTGATTCTATAAGAAATTTCTTTTATTATATAATTCATATCTGTTGTTAGCCTAACATTCAGACAACGGCAGTGGGAGTGGTACAAATGGGCACGGTGGTATTGAGCGCTGTCGGGGTCGACGTGGGTGATGCCTTGTGGATACTCATTCCGACAGCAATGTTTGTCAGTTTCGGATGGTGGATGCTTAAGTGGCTAGGTAATGGGCCAAAAGAATCAGCCTACGGCGATGAGTATCCGAAATGGTTGCAGCCGCCGTCTGAGGACAGACCCCGCACATTACCTCCCACATGGGCAGTAATTCGGGGAGGAAAGCGCAATACTGCCGTTACGGTACGTCCAAGGCGCAAGACCGAAAGCCACCATAGTTCTTCTTAATCGCATCCCACCCGAATAGCCGACTGTTCGGGTGGTTTTGCATGTGAGCTCTGATTTCTCTATCCGCCCATAAAAGGACTCATTTCCGTCTCTTCCTTTCAGGTTATGACGTGGACTCTTTTCGTGTGTATCGAGGCGTCTTAGTATGAGCGTTTTTGGATGGGTATCGCTGCGAACCACGAAACGATGTTGCTAAAGAGCCCCCGAAGCACGTTTGTTGTCCGATCTCCGGTATGTTAGCGACTCGGTGTAGCATCCAAGCGACATCGTTTGAGATGTGGATCCGTTGTACCAAGGTTTAGACCTTGGTGAAATTACGGGTGACTCGACATTGAGGGTCCGTGCAAAAACATTCATACTAGAGACCAAGGGGTGATTTTATGAGTGAATGGGAGTTTAATCCACCAGATTTAGAGGATTTTTTTCGCTATGCCACGATTAGTGCCTATGCCGCTAGCGAGGATGGCGCCCAGATTGTTCTTGGAACAAATTTAGGCGGCGTTTTTGATGTGTGGGGTGTGCGACCCGAAGTGGGATATCCTCACCAACTGAGTCATATGGGGCAAATGGTTCACGACTTGCATTATGACCCGCAAGGTCGATACATACTGGTGAGTGCTGATCACGACGGGGACGAGAATACCCAATTATATTTACTACCACCGCGTGGGGGTTCTCTTAAACCCTTGCGTACCGCGCCAGGGCATCGACATATTGTTCTTCATGTATCTAAGGATGGGAACCGCATTTACTATGCTTCCGATAAAGAGAATGCCCTGTTTATGAACAACTACCGGTTCCATCTTGACACTGGTCAAGAAGAAACATTGATTGTGGGCGCCGAAGGACCCACCTATATTGCTCAGGTGTCGGAAGATGAGACATGGGTTGTTGTGTTGAAGATGTTCTCTAACACATACGTGATGGGACTCTACGGAAAACTGGGTGAGGACACGATGCGTCCGTTGGTTCCAGATCCATCCATCCCCCATGTCATCTATGGGGCACAGTTTTACAAAGAAAGCACCATTTTTGTCACGACCAATTATCAAGAAGAGTTTAGCTATCTAGCCCGGTATGATATCGCGACAGGCACGTTAACTAAGCTTATCGCTCAAGAACGCGAGGATTTGCGCGATATTCAAATCGACCGTAAGCGAAACCGGCTATTTATTATGGGGACAGGTGGCGTAGAAGATCACCTCTATATGGTGGATTTAGACAGCGATGATTGGGTCTTGCAATCATGGCCTCTCCCTGTGAGCGTCGTCGCGAATTGGAGCGTTACCAATGACGGAGTGGTTTATGTTTTAGGGCAATCGGAAATTCTCCCCAATAACTTATACCGTGCGGAACCGTTTCACGCTTGGACTCCGTTGACGGATAATCGCTCCATGGGCATCTCCCCTGCGACAGCCACCAAGGCGACTATTGTTCGTTATCCTTCTTTTGATGGCACGCTTATCGAAGCCTTGTGGTTTTCACCCCAAGCTGACCGTCGCAATGGGTATACCATTATTTGGCCGCACGGGGGCCCGCAAGCGGCCGAACGCAAACAATTTCGTAGCGTTGTCCAGTATTTGGTGAGTCAAGGTTATCAGTTTTTTGCTCCGAATTTTCGCGGGAGTACCGGATATGGAAAGAGTTTTGCGCGCCTCGTAGAAGGTGATTGGGGAGATGGGCCGCGGCGTGACCTGATTGCCGGAATTGAATGGTTGATAGAGCAGAGAATGGTTGAGCCTGGGCATTTGTTCCTGCTTGGAGGAAGTTACGGGGGGTATATGAGTCTACTGCTCCATGGACGGCATAGTGAATATTTTCGTGCGGTGGTGGATTTGTTTGGGCCTTCAGACTTACGCACCTTTTATCATTCCGTGCCAGATTCCTGGAAACCCGTGATGAATCAATTTTTGGGCAATCCCGAAGAAAATCCGGAGAAATTTGTTGAAGACTCACCTATAACGTATGTGGAATATATGACACGACCGATGCTCGTCATTCAAGGGGCCAATGATCCTCGGGTTGTTCAACACGAATCAGACCAACTGGTCGATGCGTTGCGCAAACGCGGACGAGATATTGAGTATATGGTGTTGCCTGATGAAGGACATGGTTTTAGCAAAAAGGAAAACGAGATCGCGGTGTACCGCCAGATTGTGGATTTCCTTAAACGTCATCAATGACACACCACGCTGAGATGACTATGATTAAAGCAAGTACTGTCAAACAACGCAGGTGAGGGAGATGTCATATCGGTCTACGGTTGACCAACTTGTCGGGGCGCCTGGGATAGCCATAACAGCCATTCCTGAAGACCGAACTGGTCTGGGCATTGTGAAGGTGAATGGCCAGCAATGGTCGGCGGCAACCGAGGATCCGGTCGCTATCGCGGCCGGTACAAAGGTGTGGGTTGTCGCGCGTGACCGGGTGGTCCTGATCGTTGTCGCGGCCCTGTCTTGAAAGGGAGTGCCCATGATGGTCGAGTTTTTGATTGGAATGGTATTAATCGTTGTCGTGTTGATTTTGCGGGGGACTTTACGCATCGTCCCGCAAGGCTCTGTAGGGGTTATTCAACGTCTAGGAAAATTTCATCACGAAGCGCCGCCTGGCTTGACGATTAAACTGCCGTTGGTCGACTCGTTAAAACTCGTGAGTACGAAATCAGTCACGGTGGCCTTATCTCCTGAACCGGTTATCACAGCGGACAACGTGAGCCCTGTGATTGATGCGTACTTTTTATATCAAGTCGTCGATGCAAAAAGCTACCTCTATGAAATTGCAAACCCGGAGCTCGCCATTAAGAACATTGTGTCGTCGACCCTGCGTTCGGAGGTGGGGCAGCGTAAGCTGGCCGAGGTTATGACACATAGGGAGCAGATTAATACGGCATTGCGCAACGAATTAGATGAGATAACAGGACCTTGGGGGATTCGCATTGTTCAGGCTTCGATTCGCCAGGTGGATTTGACTGACGAAATGCAAAAAGCGATGGAGGCTCAGAAGAAGGCGGATGCCAATAAATTAGCAGCTATTGAACAGGCGCAGGGACAGAAGGAAGCAAGCATTTTGCAAGCGGAAGGCATGCGGCAAGCCGCCATTGCGCAAGCCGAAGGAGACAAGCAAGCTATTGTCATGCGGGCCGAAGCCGCGAAACAAGCCCGTATTTTTGAGGCAGAAGCGGAGTCCATTGCCATTCGCAAATTGGCTGAGGCCCAAGCAGAGGCGACTCGCGTGATGAATACTGCAGTCTTGAGCCTCGCTGAAAACGAAGATCATGATTGGCGCCCAGAACGCATGCATGCGTTGTTGCAATTGAAGTCCCTTGAAACGTTAACCACTGTTGGCCAATCGCCGTCCTCTAAGCTCATCTTGCCCGGGGATGTGACAGGATTGGCAAGCTTGGTTGATATCTTGCGTCCGCAAGATACGGGTGCGAATTCTTAATCACCAAAGGGAGCAGACCAGGCTCCATCTGCTTTGGTCTGCTCCCTTTGGTCTGTTGGTATTATTGACTGGCCGCGTGGGCTTCATGTAGCGCCGCCGCGTGCTTGGGCTCCCTCAAAAATGATAAGGCCGCAGAGATAAAGGCCATCATCGCCATAACCGAAAAGGCCAGGCTCAAGCCGCGTAAAAAGTTTGTCAACGCCGTATGGTCAACATGGGCGGGTTGACCCGAAAAAATGGCCAACATGACGGGGTGTGGTACTGTGGACGCTACAAGCGCCAAGACCATGCCAATCGAAAAGACGTTGCCGGTATTTAAAAGCATGGTCCGGGTACCGGCAGCAATTCCCCGTTCATGAGCGTTGACCGCGCGCATAATGGCACTGGTATTCGGGGAGTTAAACAAGCCGTTGCCGATGCCGGCGATAACCAACCATGAGGCAATATCGATATAGGGCGTGTTGAGAGAAATTGTGGTGGCAAACCCAATAAGCCCTATCCCCATGACGATGGCGCCAGCTGTGGCCAACATACGGGCCCCAATGCGGTCCGCAAACCATCCCGACACGGGGGCAATGATTCCCATGGCCATGGCCATGGGAATGACGGAAATGCCGGCTTCTAAGGCATCTTCCCCACGAGCGCCTTGAAAATAAAAGATGAACAGCAGAACGATCGCCCCGCGAGCCATGGCAATAAACAAATTAGAGAGGTTTCCCATGGCGAATGCCCGGATGCGAAATAATGAGAGGTTTAAAAGGGGGCTCGGCGCGGTGTTTTCCCAACGAATGAAGAACACAAATCCAGCTGCCGCACTTATGGCTGCGATTAAAACGACCGGGGCGTGCCATCCAACGATCCCGCCCCATGTTATCGCGATAAGGGCCCCTAACAAGCTCAACATATAACTAACGTTGCCAGCGAAATCGATGCGCTGTCCTTGTAAAGGTTTCGTTACGTCATGCAGCTGGCGCGCAGCCCACAAGGTTCCCAGGATACCCACGGGGACATTGAACCAGAAGACCCACCGCCAATTGAACAACGTGACTAATAGCCCCCCCAATACGGGACCTAATACCATGCCGACGGCGATGACAATACTATTAATGCCGAGGGCGAGTCCTAACTGTTTTCGAGGAAAGGCGTCGGCCACAATAGCAGTGGCATTGCCCAATACCAGGGAACCTCCGATTGCCTGAATGGCACGGATTATCAACAAAGCTAGCCCGTTAGATACAAAACCGGCGGCCAAACTGGCCGTGGTAAAGAGCGCAAACCCCGCAACATACCACCGCTTGCGTCCGTACATGTCAGAAAAGCGTCCGACCGTGAGCACCAATATGGTTTGGGTGACCATGTAAGACAGCATGACCCAAATTGCCAACAATGATGACATATGTAGCACACGAATCAATGTCGGCAGGGCCACTAACAACGTGGTGTCGTTCAGCACAGCCATAAACATTCCCATGCTGGTTGCCGACAACGCCCACCATTTATAGGCCGAATCCGGTACGTGTCTGTTCAATGCGGTCACCTCCGTTCTTTTTCTTACTTTATTAAAGACCGCATTCTGTAGACGACCAAGGCATTTTGGGGTATACATAGATATAGAAATAATTTATAGGAGAAAGTGATGGATATCACGCTACGACAGTTAACATGTCTCGTAGCGGTCGCTGATCATGGATCCATTTCTGCGGCCGCTCAAGCCCTTGATGTGGCTCAGCCGACAGTGACTCATCAAATCCAATTACTCGAAGATTTCATTGGGCATCGGCTAATAGACCGGAGCGCCAGAGGGATTACCGTCCGCGCAGAGGGGCAAATCGTTGTCGATCGCGCTCGAGCCATTTTACGGGACGTCGGATCCTTAGCCGACGATTTGGAGGATATCCGCAAAGTTCATGGCGATGTCAAATTGGGCATTATACCAACGGCCTCAGCGTCGCACTTTCCCTTTGTCTATCGTCGTATGCTGACCTTATATCCTGATGTTCATTTGGTTGTGTCGGAGGGCCGTTCGTTGGATTTGGTGGAACAAGTCCGCCAAGGTGATCTGGATTTGGCGGTTGTCACCTTGCCTATTCATTACACGGATATCGATATTGTCCCGTTATGGCGTGAAGAACTCGTCGTGATTGACAGTGCCCAGTCAGGGTTTGCTGAGGAGCCCTTATTGGTGAAAACGTTGGGGGGATATCCTTTTATTGGTCTCGATGCCGGCACAGGTTTGCAGCGTACGGTCCTATCTCTGTTTCACGAGCATGGGATTCAACCGAACATTATCTTTCAAGCGACCAGTATTGCTACGGTCATTGGATTTGTGGCCTCCGGTCTGGGGATTTCCATTGTTCCGAATCAGGCGGTTCGGGTATTTGCGGATGTGGGCCAGGTCGTCGTGAGGCACTTGAATCCGACCGCTTTCCGCCAACTTGCGTTAATCCATCGCCCCCTAGATACGATGAGTACGGCGCTTCGCGTGATTTCCCAAACATTCGCCGCACAAGCACGACGTTTTCCGCAAGGCTGAACGTCAACACGTGGTGCAGAATTCTTGCCAACAACGACTTAATACGCTAAATTAAATGACTAAAGTGCTTTTTTGCATCATCTAGTGCCTGAGTCTTGTACATGGAGGAGCCGTAGCTGTCTGCGGTCGGCATGCCGCCTGGAAGAGCCGGGGAACTACAGAGTTGGAGGCGGTTAGGACGGAACTATTTGACTTAACGATAGTTGGTGGAGGCCCGGTGGGCATGTTTGGTGCCACATTAGCCAGCCTTCACGGCATGAAAGTAAAAATTATTGAGAGTTTGCCGGAATTAGGAGGGCAATTATACGCCCTATATCCTGAAAAGCCTGTGTACGACGTGGCGGGATTTCCTGCTGTACCGGCAAAAGACCTTGCTCTGAGCCTAGTCGCGCAAATGGAGCGCTACCGGCCCGAAGTGGTGTTGAAGGAGTCCGTTGAAACGGTAGAAGCGTTGGCGGATGGCACGTTCCTTTTACATTCGAACAAGGGTGTACACGGTACGCGGGCAATTTTGTTGGCCGTGGGTATTGGGTCCTTTTTGCCGCGGCGAATCCCCGCTCAAGGGGCGGAGAGTTGGGAAGGGAAGGGCCTGCATTATTTTGTGCCTCCCTTAGATACGTTTGCGGGCCAACATGTGTTGGTTGTCGGGGGCGGAGACACGGCCGTGGACTGGGCTTTAGCTGTGGCGGGCAAGGCGCGGCAGGTGACGGTGGTGCATCGTCGGAATGAATTTCGTGCCCAAGAGGACAGCGTGCGACAGATGCACGAGACGGACAATATCAACGTGGTCACGCCCGCTGAAGTTGAAGAGATTTTAGGGGCGGACGAGGTTTCGGGTGTGCGTATTCGCCATCAAGAAAAGGGTTCGCACGAATTGAATGTGGATGCAATTATCGGAGGTTTGGGCTTTCATCCGGATTTGGGTCCTGTGAAAACTTGGGGGCTTGAATTAAAAGGTTCGACCATTAAGGTGGCGCCAGAGTCGATGATGACGACTCGACCGGGCATTTGGGCCGTAGGGGACGCCGCTTTTTACCCCGGTAAGGTGAAACTAATTGCGACGGGATTTGGTGAAGTAGGAATTGCCGTGGCACAAATTCGCACCTTCTTGCACCCAGGTGTCAGCGGGCTGCCTCACAGCACAACGCTTAAGAACAAGAATCGTTAAGGGGTTGTGGAATATTTCCGATCGCCGCCTCGGGTAACCGGGAGCGGCTTTTTTCTTGTTCACTGATGTGTGTCTCAGCCGAAAAATCCCTCAGCTATCTAGGATCCATGGGGGAATGACATGGTACACTATTTGCGGCGGAAAAGGAGGGCCAGATATCATGTGGCATCACCGACTGCATTATCATCGGTTTCAATTGCCTTGGTTTGTTTACGTGTGGTTTTTTCTTATTTTGGGGCTTTTTGCTGCCGTAGATCATCTCCCATGGCGAGTGACCGCATTTCTTGTGCCACCTTTTGGCGCAACGCTTAGCCTCATCGTGTCGTTACCGCAACAACACGTGTCGCAGCCCTTTCCCATCATTGCCGGGGGCACTGTGGGCGCTGGGATTGGCAGTCTGATTGCTCTATGGGGACACGGACCATTTCTGGCTGCGCTGGCAGCTTTGGTGGCGTTTGTCATTCTGCCGCCCCTGGGCATGTATTTTCCTCCGGCGGTGGCATTCGCCATTTTTCCTGTGCTGATTAAAACAAGCCCATGGTTTCCGTTCCTATCGGTCTTTCCCTTTACGGTGGTCGCGACGGGCTCGTCCGCTCTTTTGAGTCGATATTGGAAAGGGTGGCCGTCGTATCCTTATGGAAGCCACGCGGAGCCACTGTCCACAGAAAAATCTCTGTAGACATTACGAAAGCACACAAATTTAAGAAAAAAGCGAGGAAAGGCTATACTTCTGCGGGAAGATCGGCCATAATTCTTTATGCTCTATCTTGTCCACTATTGTCATGAAGCGGCACTCCGTGTCGTTTTCTGATGGAGGCGATACGATGGTTCTGCCTTTAACTTGTAAATTGAACCTATCCATTAAAACAGAAATTTATCAGGCACTTGCCGAAAAAGCACAAAGTTTACAGAAGGATGAAGATACGCTGATTGCGGAAGCTCTTGAATGGTACCTTAATCCCGAGACCAACAAGGTGTCCAGTAATGCGCCGCGGATGGCCTTACAAAAAAGGCGATCCTAGCGGCGCGAGCTGTCCGTCATATGAGACTCTTTATTGCGGTACGCCGTAAGGTCAATAACCCGTCCGGGACGACGAGTACGTGGGGGCGCAATTTGGTGAGCGCGCATCCAAAATAACCAAAAGCCCAAGGCCGATTGGCCAATAAAGAATATCGCCGCAAGAGCTATAGTAATTCGCCATGACGTATGCATCGGCAAGCCTGATTCCGACCGAAACATGAGCACAAAAAGCGCAGTGCTAACCACGGGCCAAGCTAACCACAATAACCCTTTCCGATTAGAATCCATGTTAAACTCACCTCATATTCATGGTACGTCGTTTCACCATTTTTACGGATAGTCCCAAAGAACTATTCTTGGGGCGTCTTGTGATCTTTGGTGGGAACGACCGTGTTCCCGATGAAATGAGGCAATAGATGAATGCAAATTTTTAGCGGTGAAGAGCGTGCGGCGTAAGACTGCTTATAGTTCGCAGGGGATGTCAAAAAAAGCCGAGCGTTAAAAAGCGCTCGGCTGGAACACAACATAGAATGCTATTTTCGATAAAAGGCGGCATTGATTTCAATGTATTTTTCGTCTTCGGGAGCGAGGTCTTCCTCCATGAAGATGGCACCAACGGGGCATTCAGGGACACACGCGCCGCAGTCAATGCACACGTCAGGGTCGATATACAGTTGGGGCGTTGCTTCAAACGCCTCGTCTCCGTCCAAACTTTGCGCCGGGTGAATGCAGTCGACAGGACAAACTTCCACGCAGCTCTGATCTTTGGTGTCTTGGCATAACCCGGTAATGACATGAGCCATAAATCTTCCTCCTTAAATTGTGGGGGATGTCTCCCTAATAGTGCCGTAAAGCTCCCGAGCTGTCAAACAAAATTATGCAACGCACTGCATAAGAGGGCGCTTGTTGGGACGCCGTCTAATCGGGTTCCGACATGGACCAATCATAGACAAATGCGCCTTCAAGATACTTTTCCACATCCATGGCGGCTTTGCATCCGCTGCCAGCTGCCGTAATGGCTTGACGGTAGTGGGGATCCATCACGTCTCCACAGGCAAATATACCTTCGACGCTGGTCGCAGAATTATGCAAATTGGTTTTGAGGTACCCCACTTTGTCCGTTTTGAGTTGGTTATTGAGAAAGCTGGTGTTGGGCTTGTGACCAATGGCAATAAAAAGCCCTTCTGCGGGAATGATATGTTTTTGACCGGTTTTGTTGTCTTGGACTTCGAGACCCGTGACGTGATTGTCTTCCGACACGACACGAATGGGGGTCTGATCCATAGCCCATTTGATTTTCGGGTTCGCATGCGCCCTGTCTTGCATAACTTTTGAGGCGCGTAACGTTTCCCGGCGGTGGACGATGGTGACTTCGGAGGCGAATTTCGTCAGGAAGCTGGCCTCTTCCATGGCCGAGTCGCCGCCCCCGACAACGATAATGGGCTTATCCCGAAAGAAAAAACCATCACAGGTCGCACAAGTAGATACACCATGGCCAATCAATTCCGCTTCGCCGGGAATTCCCAGCATTTTGGCCGATGCTCCCGTAGAAATAATCAAAGCGTCAGCAGTGTACGCTTCATCGTCATTGACTGTAACGTGAAATGGACGGTTATGGGTATCGACGGCGGTGGCCATTCCAAAAACGAATTCCGCTCCGAAACGTTCGGCCTGTTTGCGCATGTTGTCCATCAGATCAGGACCTAAAATGGCGTCCGGGAACCCTGGGAAATTTTCAATTTCTGTTGTTAACGTCAGCTGGCCGCCTGGTTCGTTGCCTTCAATGACAAGCGGCTTTAAATTAGCCCGTGCGGCATAAATAGCAGCGGTGAGGCCTGCGGGGCCCGTACCCAGAATGATAACTTTACGCCGATCCATGAATATCACCTCATCTAATGACATGATGTCTCCGGTTATCTTGTCCCGAAGCCTCCAATTCAACCTGGGAATGCAGCTTGCCGCCCTGCATGTGTCGACGTCACGGACCATGATTGCTCAAGGGGGGTGCGCTCGCGTCCCATTTCAAGTGCCTGGCATTTCCAGTAATTTTTATGATACCCTTGGAGGGTATCGACGTCAATTCGGAGAATCGCCGGTGCGCATCCACAAATTAATGACGGGGGGTTCGCGTGTGTCAGCCATTCAGGAATTTTGGCAACGGCGCCATAAGGGATTGGAAACCGCGGAAGAGTGGGTCTGGACATGTTTAACCGCGATCGCGTCACACAATGCCCGGTTAAATGCTATTAAAGAACTAAATCCATATGCAATGGGTCTAGCGCAAACAGCTGACCGTACGTATGGCCAAGGGGCGGTGGGGCCGCTGCACGGGGTGCCGATTGTGGTGAAAGACAATGTCGCGGTGCAGTCGGACATGCATACAACAGCCGGATCATTGGCTTTGGCCGAGGCGTATGCGACGGGGGAGGCTTTTATTGTCCGAAAACTCCGTGCTGCGGGGGCTATTATTTTAGGCAAAACCAATTTAACGGAATGGGCGAATTTTATGGCAGACCATATGCCCAATGGGTACAGTGCTCTGGGGGGCCAAGTTTTGAATCCCTACGGGCCGGGAGTCTTCGATGTCGGCGGATCAAGCTCCGGGTCTGGGGCCGCTGTCGCAGCAGGAATGGCTCCTGTGGCCATTGGGACGGAAACATCGGGATCGATATTAAGCCCGTCTTCACAAAATTCTTTAGTGGGCATCAAGCCTACGGTAGGACTGGTGAGTCGTTCGGGGATTATTCCCATTGCGTATTCGCAAGATACCGCGGGCCCCATGGCCAAAACCGTGGCAGATGCGGCGCTAGTCTTAAGCGTATTACAAGGATACGACTCGGCTGACCCCGTCACCGCGATGGCCCCAGGATATCCCGATTACGTGAGGGATTTAGATCCCCAAGGCCTCCGTCAAGTGCGTATTGGCGTGCCGCGGCATATCTATTGGGACGATACGACAGACGAAGAGCGGGCCTTGTTTGAGCAGGCGTTGGATCTGATGCGCAGGCATGGGGCGACAATCATCGACCCGGCAGATATTGACACCGCGGGAGCTGATTGGACTTATGATGTCCTCTTATATGAATTCCGGGTCGCAGTGAACGCGTATTTAGCGCAATGGCTGCAAGGGGCGCCTCGGACATTGCAAGAGGTCATCGCATTTAATAGCAGTCATCCTGCTAAAGCGCTAAAATATGGACAGGCTGTACTTATTGAATCTGAAGGAACACAGGGACGCTTGACGGATGCACGTTACTTGCGTGGCCGCCACCAAGACCTCATATGGTCGCGCCAAGAAGGGATTGACCGGACCTTAGCTCGGCACGACCTCGATGCGCTCGTGTTTTTAGGTGCAAAAGGGGCTGACATTGCCGCGAGGGCCGGTTATCCGTCGGTCACCGTGCCATTAGGATATACGCGTGAGGGCCGCCCCTTGGCGATGACATTTACCGGAAGCGCGTTTCAGGAAGCGCGGCTCATACGTATGGCGTTTGCTTTTGAGCAAGCGAGCCAAGCACGCCGAGATCCACAAAAACCGCGGCTGACTGTGTAATTAGTCGCTATAATACTGAGCAGAACGAATGGGTTTGATTTAAGGGGCAAGTGAGGGTGAGTCAATGGCGTTCCTATTTCAGCATTATAATTTCTTTGCGTTATGGCACCCAGAAGTCATGCTGCTGGTTATCATCTTGTTGGTGGTATATTTTCAGCTTCTCGGGCCGCTAAAGGCGCGGTTTGGTGACGACCTGCCTGAGACGCCACTGTTGCAGAAAATTTATTTTGTCGCGGCTCTATTGACCTTTTATATTGCGATGGGGACGCCCGTAAAACTGATAGCCGATGACTACCTTTTTTCGGGGCACATGGTGCAATATGCATTGTTAAGCCTGGTATTGCCGCCATTATTATTGGCTGGGATTCCGCAATGGATGATGAATGCGCTGTGGAAAACGCGGTTTTGGTCAAGATTATTGCGCATTACCACGAACCCACCCTTTGCCATTATTGCCTTTAATGTGATTTTCTCTGCCATAGAATATCCGGCTTTGCTAGACGCCAGCTTACGGTTGGATTGGCTCTATGTCCTAGAATCGTATATTATGCTTTTTGCTGCTATCTTTATGTGGTGGCCCATTTTGGCTCCCATTGAACAGCGTAAAAATCGGCGCTTATCTGTGGTCCGCAAGCGAGGGTATTTGCCTGAATTAGGCATGATTTCCCGAGGCTATCAATTGGTGTATATTTTCTTCAACTTTGATTTAATGATGCCCGCCTTAGTGTATATTATTGACACAAGCAGTCCTTTTTACACATTTTATATTCATGCACCGCGCATTTTCGGTATATCTCCCCTTGCAGACCAGCAACTCGGGGTGCTAATTATGGGATTGTCGATGGCTACCGCGTATATTACCGCATTCATTGCGGCTTATACCAAATATGATGACTCCCATTGGTACGAGTAAAAATACAAAGCAAGGTTAGACAAAGGAGCGCTATGGATGTGGTTTGACCATCATGTGCATATGGAACATGGCCCATACTCGCCATTAGAATACCCTATTGCATGGTTGGAAGAGTTTCTCGCAGTGGGGGAAGGCCGTGGAGTGAGCGGCATAGGAATTGTAGAACATGCTTACCGCTTTACGGAGGCACAAGGGCTGTTGCCCGGAGAGTGGTCGCGCCAACGGTGTCGTTATCCTTTAGCGGGGTATACAGCGTTTTTGGATGTGGTGCGCCCTAGCTATCCCATCGCCGTCGGTTTGGAAATGGATTATGTTCCCGAAAACGAAAATGGCATTCGGACATTTTTGTCGCGGTATCCGTGGGATTTTGTTTTAGGGTCGATTCATTTTATTGGCGATTTTGGGCTGGACGTTAGCGAGATGAAAGAACAATATTTTCACCAGCCCGTGGAAGAAATCTGGACGCAGTATTATGCATATTCAATGAAGGCGGCGCAATCGGGTCTCTTTCAAGCGATTACTCACCCTGACTTGCCAAAAATTTATGGATTCCAGAAGCCACCTGAGTCCTTTTTGCTCGGCCTTTATCGGGAAGTTGTGGAAGTTTTAGCCGATATGGGTGTGGCGTTGGAGATAAATACCGCGGGTCTCAGACGGCCTGTTAAGGAAATTTATCCGCATCCCGCATTGCTTGCTGAAGCGAATAGAGCCCATGTGCCCATTACCTTTGCTTCGGACGCGCACGAACCAGAAAATGTTGGGCTGTATTTTCCACAGGCGCGGGTACTAGCTCGCGAAGCCGGGTATGATACCGTGGTATTTTTTGGTCCTCGCGGTATGGAGCACATTGCGTTGTAATGTCATCATACTATGGCAAAGGAGATATGGTTGAGAGAGGAAAGGAGAACGAGACACAGATCCGACCTGCTATCTGGTCTCTATGCAGAGTGTCATGAAAGCGATTGGGCTGGGTATCTTGGCGTCTTTGTTTTTTGCCAGTACGTTCGTCTTGAACCAAACCATGTCGCTTCATGGGGGTAGTTGGCTCTGGACGAGTTCGTTACGGTATTTTTATACCGTGCCTGTTTTGGCTATCTGGGTTGCATGGCGCGGGGAATTGCCCAAACTGGCCTCCTTGATGACTCGTCGGCCATGGCCTTGGTTTTTGTGGGGCACGGTTGGATTTGGTTTATTTTATGCCCCACTGACTTTTGCTGCTGCATATGGGCCATCATGGGCGGTGGCGAGCACGTTTCAACTCACCATCATTATTGGAAGTCTTCTTGTGCCCTTTACAACCCATCAGAAGATTCCTTGGCGTCACTTATGGCCCTCGGTGCCGATTCTTGCAGGGATCGCGATGGTGCAGTGGCAGAGTCATGTCGCGTTGAATCAATCGTTGTTTGTGAGCTTGGCCGCCGTTTTACTGTCAGCCGTAGCATATCCGTTAGGGAATCGGAAGATGATGGCATTGACGACTGGAGACATTTCCGCCGTAACTCGCATTTTAGGGATGACCATTGGTAGTTTGCCGTTTTGGATTGTATTGGCTGGGATTGCTTCGGTCTCAGCTGGAAGGCCACCCGTTTGGCAATGGGAAGAGACCTTTTGGGTAGCTATGTCATCAGGGATTGTGGCTACGGCACTTTTTTTCCGCGCCACCGACCAGGCTCAAGGCAGGCCGGACACGCTAGCTAAGGTGGAAGCCACGCAGTCTATGGAAATCGTGTTTACATTGTTGTTGGCCCTTATTTTTCACCTACCGGGCCATGCCGACGTGGCCAGTATAGCGGGCATGGCGTTGGTCATGGGAGGCATGGTATGGCATGCAGTGGGGCGTCCTCTTAGCAAATGGGGGCAAACTCGACCTGTAGCGGATGCGTCCAACGTCACGGCAAGCCTACTGGATGACTGAGAAGTCAGGGGGATGCGAATGAGCAAAGTGCCAGCGCGCAGTGCCGTAAAAACGGCTATTCAGATGATTCACCGACTGAAGCCAGGGACGAGCCTTCAAATTTTGAATTTCAAAAAAGATCGGAGTGTCTCTATTGTCCGCCACCCAAACGGGCACATGGACGTGATTGAACAGGGATTCGTGCAACAAGTATGGTCTGTGGACGACGATACCGCTTCGACTGTTTTGAAAGAGGCTATTCCCCGGGAATTTCCACGCAGCCATGAATTGCGATTTACCGTAAAGAATGCCCATGAAAAAGCAGAATAAAGAATTGTTGGAGGGATGAGCAGTGGGCTTGGTCATTTTTGATTTAGACGGTACCTTAATCGACACGGTGCCATTGATTACGCGGTGTTTTCAAAAGGTTTTTCGCAAATATGGCCATCGCGAGTTGACGGATGAACAAGTGCATGCCATGTTTGGCCCAGGCGAGTCTGTGATCTTCGCCCGAGAATTTGGCGAGCGCTGGCCGGAGATTCTCGCGGATTATCTTGAGTGTTACCAAGCGGGACACGATACGGTCACGCTGTCGCCGGAAATTGTTGGCGTTTTGGATGGCCTCGCTAATCTTGGCATTAAGATGGCTATTGTGACAAATAAAGAACGCGATACCACAGATATTACGTTGGCCCATTTCAATTTGCGTCACTATTTTATAAAAATAGTGACGGCAAAGGACGTGGCTTATCCCAAGCCGTCGCCCGAGGGCATCAATTTAGTATTAAACACCTGTGAAGAGAATTCTGCCGACGCGATTATGATTGGCGATACGAATAATGATCGCGAGGCGGCCTTGGCCAGTGACGTGCCCTTTATTCGGGCGTTGTGGTTTGTGCCGTCCAGTGAGTGGGATAAGGACACTACGGAAGTCAAAGCGGAGACTATTCATGATTTGAAAGAAATTCTTCCATACGAACTCTAATGGCAAGAGCGGCTCGTATGAAACCGAATGCTTCCCTTTGGCGTTATGTTTTATATAAGGGGGGCGTAGATCATGCCGTTTGTGACATTTCTAACAGGACTGTTGGTGGCCGGAGCGGTGGTGGTTGTGGGGTCTGCTCTCGTTGTGGTGTGGGCCGTGGCATACGGTTCTGGGCGATATTGTCGGCAGCAGATCCAAAATAGCGGGTCAAAACCTCCGTCAACAAAGGCATGGCAAGTGCGGCAACGTGTATCTTAGCAGGGGGGCGGGTGACCGCCTTCTTTTTTATTTGAAGGTTACCTAAAAAGAAATCCCCAACCATCTGTGTTAGCGAGAAGGTTCGGGATTAGAAGCGCGATAGCGGTAGCCATGCCTCTTATCATATTAAGCAGAGGGCTGCATGGCAGCATGATCGCGGGCAGGATTGTCTAAGCGACTGACATACGAGCATTCTGGGTAATTTTCGCAAATGGCATACACATCGCCGGTCAACTTTAGCGTTTGATAACGTACGGTGTAACGCTGACACACGGGGCAAAGCACTTCGTTGGATGTATTCTTCATCAATATCGGCCTCCTTGTGAACTCTTTCACATTTTGTACGCATTCATTATAGCACGGATCACAACAAAGAGGCGGTGACTAGAGGCATTTTATTTAATTATTTAGCAGATATTTTCTGAATTGGCCTCAATGAGGCTCCATAGGGTCCTTATCAACAAGAAGACATACGTCCTCACCCGAAAGGGCGTAAGAAGAGCGGCCCATGATTTTTTGCGTTGTGGTAGACGTCATAACCACGGAATTAAGCGCTTGAGACGATCGACCGTTTCCCGATTTTGTTGGGTGATGGCAAAGGATTGGGCTACGGGTGGAAAGGATTCAGGAGGATCAAAAAAGGTGGTTGGCAATGGGGGAGATGACAGCGGTTGCCAGGTGTCGAGCCAGGATTGCGGAAGGGGCGTATTCACGTCTAAGGACTGGTCGGACATCTCCGCCCATAACAGGGTCCATGCCCGCGGCACGACACGCCAAATTTCGTATCCTCCACCGCCAGTGGCGAGCCACCGACCGTGTGCATAGGTGTGGGCCCATTGGTGGACAAGAGCTGGAACTTTTGCGTAGAAATCGGTCGTGGCAAACAAGTCCGTCAAGGGATCCCAATAATGGCCGTCGCAGCCGTGCTGACTAATGATAATATCGGGTTGGAAATGCTGTAAGGCAGCAGGGACAATGCGTTCCAAGCATTCAAGCCACGACTGGTTATCCGTATAAGGACGGAGGGGGACATTCAACGCGTAGCCTTGTCCGGCCCCTGTGCCCGTTTCTTCAACGCTGCCTGTGCCCGGAAATAAATACTGGCCGGTTTCGTGAAATGAGATCGTTAGGACATGGGGATCATCATAAAATGCTTGCTGCACGCCATCCCCGTGATGCGCATCTGTATCGATATAAGCAATTCGCCATTGTGTCTTTTCTCTCAGCCAATGAATTGCGACCGTCAAATCATTGTATATACAGAAACCAGAGGCTTGGGCGGCCTTAGCATGGTGCAAGCCTCCAGCGAGGTTAAGCGCATGCATGGCCTCGCCTTGAGCAATGACTTGAGCAGCAGCCAGCGTACCGCCCACGGCCAACCGGGCAGCGTCATGCATCCCGGGAAAGACAGGGTCGTCTTCGGTGCCTAGACCGTATGCTGCTGCGCGCTTAAGCAAAGTAGGATTATTCACATCCTCCAGGTTGGTGAAGTGCTGTACCATGTCAATATACGAACGGTGATGAGCACGGACTAGATCGTCTATCGTGGCCGGGGCGGGAAGCACCAGTTGGTCATCAGAGACTAGATGCAACGCGTCGATTAAACTTTTGGTAGCTCTTAAGCGAACCGGGTTAAAAGGGTGGGTTGCACCAAAATCATATTGGCTGTAAGCGTCGCTATATATAAACTTGGCAGTATCGGTCATTGTCCGCATCCGTTCATTTTTCTTCTATTATAGGGGAGCATGGTCTTTGTTGAGAAGCCCAACGTAATATAATCGAAGCAAGCGGGCAAGACAAAGGGGATGGAAGGCTTGGCTAGAATTATTCTCCGAGATGGACGGGTAGCTGAACTGCGGGAAGCAAGGGATACACCAGAGGATCGGAGAATGCTTCATGAGCTATTTCGCCATGCTTCTGCGGATGATTTGTATTTTCGGTTCTTCCATATGGTTAAAGAGGTTTCGGATCGGGATATTGACCAAATGATCCGGATTGACGGCCAAGGAAAGTCTCTCATTTGCGTGAGTCAGGATCAAATCTTAGGGATTGGCCACTACATTATGACGGATGGGGCTAGCGCCGAAGTGGCATTTTTTGTGGATGACCGCGTGCAAGGCAGAGGCCTGGGAACACTGCTGCTGGAACATCTTGCGCAAATCGCATGGCGCCGGGGTCTCAAACAGTTTGAGGCCTATGTTTTAAGCGATAACCGCCGCATGTTACGTGTATTCCAAGATAGTGGGTACGAAATTCATGAGCAACATGAGTCCGGTGTTATTCATCTCGTCTTGCCTTTACAGCAGACAGAACGCACTCGGGCATTGCAAGAAACGCGGGAAAAGTTGGCGACGGCTGCTTCCTTGCGGCCCTTTTTTGAGCCAGCGGTAGTCGCCATCGTGGGAGCATCTCGGGATTCTCACCGCTTGGGCCACTTATTGCTGCGTCACGTGCTTGAAGGCTCCTATAATGGGGTCGTATATCCGGTTAACTCAAGTGCTAAAGCCGTGTTGGGGGTTCGCGCATATCCTTCAGTGCAAGCTGTGCCCGACGCTGTTGACCTTGTGGTCATTGTGGTCGCGCGTGACCAAGTCCAGAGTGTGGTTCAGGATTGCATTATAGCAGGGGTTAAAGCCGTGTTGATCACTTCTGCAGGATTTTCCGACCTGGATGCAAATGGCGCGGCCTTAGAACAGGATATTACCGCTGATCTGAGACGCCATGGCATTCGTTTGGTGGGCCCTAATTCATTGGGCCTGCTCAATGCGCACCCAGAGCATCCGTTGAATGCGAGTTTTGCACCAGCTCTGCCGCCGGCAGGGTCAGTGGCCATTGCTAGTCAATCGGGCGCGTTAGGCATTGCCATCTTAGACTATGCGGCGCGCATGGGTGTGGGTGTTTCGAGTTTTGCAAGCACTGGCAATAAGGCTGATGTGTCCTCCAATGATTTGCTGCAATACTGGGAAGATGATCCGGCGACAGCCATGATTTTGTTGTATTTGGAATCATTTGGCAACCCGAGGAAGTTTTCCCGTATTGCTAGGCGATTGACGCAGCGTAAGCCGATCCTTGCGGTAAAGAGTGCGCGCACCGTCCATAACAGTGTCCCCACTGAGTCGGGATTGCAGCCTGTGGATAATGAGGTGGCCGTGCAGGCCTTATTTCAGCAGAGCGGCATTATTCGGGCTGACACTTTGCAAGAATTATTTGATATCGCGGCCTTGCTTGGTACGATGCCATTACCAGACGGTAATAGGGTTGTGGTCATTACCAACGCTGCGGGCGCTGCCGTCATTACCGTTGACGCATTGGGGGCGGTGGGACTGACCTTGGCTGAACCACCAGTCGATTTGGGTGTGGATGCTCTGGGGCAACGGTACTATGAGGAAGTCGCCAGGGCTTTAAGTCAGTCCGATGTTGACGCGATTATTGTGCTATTTATCCCGGTGGGGATATCGGAGGCTCAGGGGGTGTCCGATGCGATCCGTCAAGCTGTGGAAGAGCAAGGTCTTAGCAAGCCGGTGCTGGCGAATTTTCTCATGATGGGCCATGGACCCATTGACTATATTGAAAGCCCTACATTTCGCATACCCGTGTATCCTTTTCCCGAATTGGCGGTGAGAGCCTTAGGACAAGTGGCCCGTTATGCAGAATATCGGCGTCAACCCATGGGACGATTACCAGATTTGGAGCATATTCATGTGGATGAGGCGAGAACTTTAGTACAACAATGGCAAAGCCCGGACGAGGCGGTATGGACGGGACCCGTGCGAGCGAGTCAAGTGTTGGACATGGTGGGCCTGCGTAGCCAATTGGCGTTAACGGAGGAGGACCAGGGATTTTGCCGGCTCCGCATCCGTTGTCATATGGATCCTTTGTTTGGCCCGATTCTTACGGCGACACCGGTGGATCAAGAAAATATCAGTCGGAGTCGCTTGATTCCTTTAACGGACCGGGATGCGGAAGTTTTTGCTCAGGCTTGGTTGAGAGGGCAGAAGGGCGCTCCATTTTGCAAGAAGGTGTTAAGCGAGTTGTTTCTGCGGGTGTCTCGGCTGATTGATGAAGTCCCTGAAATTACGGAACTAGAGATTGATGAGGCATGGGTTTGCCATGCTGACACAAAAATTGTAAGTGCAAACGTGTTATTGGAGAGGCGGACCCTGTAGTGCGAGAAAAAATTCTTACGAATAGATACAGGATGCAGGAATATTCTTCATGAATGTCGAAAATTTGTATCTGATAATTTGGGGGGTGGATGGGTACGCTTGCAGCTTGCGCGCAAGAACCCTTGCGGTTGGAGCGGGGTTACGTTTATTGGAATATGAGTGTTAAGACCTGCGAGGGAACTCCGGTGATTGCGGTGGATATTATTGGCCGTATGCCGGCAAGACTGTTTATGCGCCTGAAAAATCGTGGCCAATGTCCCAAGACTTATGCCGAGGTTTTTGTAGCGCATGCCTTGCAATACGACGCGGATGCGACAGAGTATCAAGTTCTGAGAGACACGGGACGTTATTTGGTGACAATTCCCGACAGTCTGCGAACGCTGCAAAAGGTCTTTGAAACGTTCAAGATGTCGGCAGCGACACGAGCCTAATTCGATATCGCTTCAAAAGCCAAAGGAGGGCGGACGCGTGAAATCCCCGGAACAGCCATTGACTCCTGCGCGTATTGCTCATATTCTCGAAGGCTTAGCGATTGATGGCCAGCATTATGCGAATAACACCTACGATCAGCATCGTTATGCGCGTATCCAAGAGTTGGCAAGGATTTTGGGCGGAATTTCTAAGGATGCACCTCCTTTAAGTACGATTACGCCTGTCACTCCTAAAGTGGGGGTGGATGGGGCCGTCTTTAAGCAACGGGAACTGTTATTGATTCGTCGTCGCGACTCTCATCAATGGGCACTACCTGGCGGCGCGGTAGAAATCGGTGAAACGCCGAGTGAGGCGGTTATCCGTGAGGTTGTCGAAGAAACAGGTATCGTGATGCAGGCCGATTACGTTGTAGGGGTGTTCGATAACTGGATGGATCGCCGAGAGACGTCACATCATTTATACCATATTGTCATTCGCGGGCACTATGTAAGCGGTGAACTCTTGCCACAACCAGAAGAGATTGCTGACGTCCAATGGGTGCAGCCGGAGGAATTGCCTCCTCAAGACCAGTTTCACCCGGGACATTATGACCGCGTTGTGAAAGTGCTTGATGGGGCGATTGGCGTGATGGATTAGAGACGCCGAAGGTTCCATACCCCTTGTGTCAAGAGACCAAAGTCCAAGACATGCGTAAGAAAAGAAGAGGAGAAGCAGCATATCGCTTCTCCTCTTCTTTTCTTAGTAAGGGCCCATTTATTGATTAACAAAACCTGCCCCGTAATAATGGTCGACATAAAAAGGCGCATCAAGGTTGGAAACCATGACGGTCTGACCGGGAGCTGGCGCTTCAATAAAAGCTTGGGAATATCCAAGAGATGGATCCGAACCAATATATATACCGACGTGGGAAGCACCCGGGCCGTCAGTGCTGAAGAATACAAGGTCCCCGGGTTGTAATTGCGACTCTGGTATCTTAGTAACATAGTCGTACTGGGCCCAACTGGTGCGGGGCATGGGAATTCCGTTTTGTTGGAACACATATTGCACCAAACCAGAGCAGTCAAAGCCAGTAGCCGGAGAAGTGCCTCCCCAGACGTAAGGCACGCCCAAGTACCGTTCGGCCGTTTGCACAATGGCTTGTCCAAAACTAATGGAAGCATTTTGGGCAGGCAATTGAACAGCAGCGCTCGTAGAAGCCTGTGCGCCAGAAGGAATCGCGAGGACTTGTCCTACGTTTAATACATTGGGGTTACTAAGATGATTGTACGATGCAAGAGTCTCCCAAGAAAGTCCGAATTGCTGCGCAATTCCGGCCAAAGTGTTTCCCGCTTGTACCACGTATTCGCTACGATTTCCGGAGGCGGAAGGCGCTGGAGCCGGTGTTGATGGGGCTTGCGCGGCAGGACCTGCGATGGTCAACACTTGACCGACACTGATGAAATTGGGATTGGATAAATTGTTCCAAGACATCAGTTGTGATACGGTAACGTGAAATTGAAAAGCAATTCCGCCAAGCGTATTTCCCGGTTGAACGGTATATGTTGACCGTGCGTCTGTGAACGGCAAGGCTGCGCTTGATACTGCGGTTCCGCGGTCAGCACCACCGTACCCAATGGTCAATACTTGTCCAACACGAATTTCATTGGGGTTGGCGATGTGGTTCAAGGTAGCCAGCGCTGATACAGTCGTGTGAAACTGCCACGCAATGCTGCTTAGGGTATCTCCGGGTTGTACGGTAAACATACGCGCCGACAAATACCGCGGCGTTGCGCTAGCGGAAGCTGCTGCCAGCGTGTGGGGAGAAGGGGAAGTGTAGTGAGATGTTGGAGACATTCCCATAGCGAATGGGATTGCCATTAAACCCACAGCCATACTGGCAACCGCTTTCTTAGACGGCAATAGATTCAAGAAATAGGCTCCCTTCCTTCGGGTATTGCCTTCGAGGTTAGTTCGCTGGTTCGGGCTGAAGGAGCCCTACTGTCCCAATTGTGACAGATTCACCCTGGATTTTGGTCCAGTAATCCCCCGTACGTAATTGTGCAATTACGATTCGGCGTCGTGGAGTCGCCGAAACTATACGAAAAACCGGTGATTTTGTCATTCCATGCCAAAGGCAATAAAGTGCCAAAATTGGCGATGAGAGACCAAGAAATGAAAATATAGTCCTCAGTCTCAAAATTATATATATGTGGAAGAAAATTCCAGGAGGATAAAAGCGAGGAGTATATAAATAATAACAGATAATAGGACTAGGTGCCAAGGCCATTGTTCCTCGTAAGGAATATTTGGCTTTTAGGCTCACAAGACAAGGATTTATAGAAGTTGTGCGTTAAAATTTTTTGTCGGGAGAATTTTGGTGAGAGGGGACAGGCAAAGAAATGGACGCGAGCGGCTCATTGCGTATTGCAAATGTTCGAATAGAGGGCGATTCGGAATTGCGTCAGGTCGTCATAGAAGAGGGGGTGATTCGGTCCATTCAACGCCAAGACAAAAATTTTGCAGCTGATTTAGATGCCGAAGGTGGTTTGTTGGTTCCGTCTTTGGTGGATCCGCATGTGCACTTGGATGCGGTGCTGACCGAGGGCTTTCCCGCACCTAATTACAGTGGGACTCTTATTGAAGGCATTGAGCGCTGGAGTCAGCGCAAACCTTACTTAACCGAAGAGGACGTTATTACCCGAGCGGAAGAGGCGATTCGGTGGCATATGGGGCAGGGCGTATTAAAAATTCGGTCGCATGTAGATATTTGCGATCCGAATTTAACGGCGTTAAAGGCGTTAATAACCGTTCGGGAACGGGTCCGCGACGTCGTGACCCTGCAGTTGGTCGCTTTCCCGCAAGATGGCATTTTTTGTTTTCCCGACGGGCCGGAGTTGATGGACGAAGCAATGCGGTTAGGGGCTGATGTCGTAGGGGGAATTCCGCACTACGAATGGACAAGGGAGGATGGCATTCGGGATGTTGAGTATGCATTTAAACTTGCGGAAAAATATGATAAGCCCATTGATATTCATTGTGATGAGACCGACGACGATCAATCGCGTTTTGTCGAAACGATGGCCAAGCTCGCCTACGAGCGGGGATGGGGACAGCGCGTTACGGCCAGCCACACCACGGCGATGGGTTCATATAACGACGCCTATGCGTTTAAATTAATTCGTATTCTTGCCCGGTCTGGAATGGCTATTGTCGCGAATCCGCTCGATAACGTGGTCCTGCAAGGACGATTTGATACCTACCCGAAACGCCGTGGAATGACACGCGTAAAGGAATTGATGGCGGCTGGGGTGCCTGTCGCCGCGGGCCACGATTCGATTATGGATCCCTGGTATCCGCTTGGCACCGGCAGTCAGCTATTTGTCGCATCCATGCTTGCGCATGTGGGGCAACTGACGGGTACCGAAGAGCTTAAGCAATGTTTCAACAGCATTACATATGCAGGAGCTCGGGTTATGGGACTTGAGGATTATGGTGTGGCTGAGGGTAAAAAGGCGGATTTAGTGATTTTTGATGTCCCCACCTCAACGGATGCGATTCGCCTGTTGCCTCGTCCAAGGTGGGTAATCGCTGGCGGGAGAGTCGTGGCGTCAACACCGCCGATGACAACCGATGTCTTGTGGAACGGAATCGAACAACGAGTGTCTTATTTACGATAAAGTAGGACGACATATACCACGTCCTTAAGGGGGCATGGCTTTAGCGCCAGATATTGCTAGAGCTTGCCCCCTATTAAAATTGTCATGGCTATCGTAAAGTTTTAAATGAGAGAACAGCGGATTTAGGTGGGTTTTTAAGCATTCTTTTGTCGAAAAAAGGCTAAGGTCGCTAGGATTTCTGATTGATGACGTAATAGGTCGTAACCCAAGAGATGTTCTGGGCGTTTTTTCTATGGGTTTTATACCGAGATCTTTTTTGAAAGGGGCTTGGAGTGTGGCGCGATGGGGATATCTTGCTGGAATAGGGGCCTTGGTGGTGGTAGCGTTTGGGGTCCAAATGGTGCGTCCCGTGGGAGCCGCTCGTGTTCGCACAGTCATCGAACCGCCCACCATGGCGTCGTCTTTACACATGGCATGGCCAAGTGGCGCTGAATCTTATCTTGCGGTCAGCCCGGTTGGAAAGGTCGGTCAAGCCGGACCGGATCAGGCGATTCCCATCGGGAGTGTTACAAAGATGATGACGGCCTACTTGTTGTTAAAAAAATATCCACTGAGCGTATATAGTTCGGGACCTTCAGTGACCATTACAGCCAAAGATGTTCAAGAATATCAACAAGACATTAAGACGCAACAGTCTGTGGCAATGGTTACGTTAGGCGAGAAAATTTCTGAACGTAAACTGCTCGAGGGTCTACTAGTGGCTTCGGGGAATAATATTGCCCACATTGTCGCTCGTTGGGTTGCAGGATCGACACCGGCCTTCACGCGCGAAATGAATCAAGAGGCGCAGGCTATGGGGATGACTCATACGCACTTTGTCGGACCCAGTGGGCTGAATCCGGGCAATGTGAGCACCCCCAAGGATGAAACACTCTTTGCTGAACAAGCGATGACCATTCCAGTTTTTCGTGAAATTGTCGCGATGCCTCAAATTTCGTGGCCGGGCGGAAATCAGCCCATTGAGAACTACAATTACCTAGTCGGGCATGATGGGATTACAGGGGTGAAAACCGGTTCAACGCTATACGCCGGCGGATGTTTTGTGTTTTCCGCGCCGCGTACGGTGGATGGCCAGCCTGTCACCATTTATGGTGCAGTGCTTGGACAACAAGGAACCCAATCCATTCCCCAATTGCAAAGGTCTTTAGACGATGGGGAAAGTTTGATTAATCAAATTGCTGCCCAGTTGCGGGTTGACTCTATCGTGCACAAAGGGGAAACGGTGGCACAGGTGGACGTTCCATGGGGCCATTCGGTATCCTTGGTGGCGGATAAATCATTGAGTGCTGTGGTGTGGCCGGGTCTTGCTGTGCATGAATCTTTGCATTGGTCCGGTGGACCAGATGGCGTTCTAGACGTTAACGATGGGCGCCAGCATTGGACTATTCCGGTATCATTGACTGCCCCCGTTCCCAAGCCCAGCCTTATTTGGCGACTTAAACGCGGACTTTAGGCGCCCACTAAGCGCCCAGTAAGGAGTGCGAATGCGGCCTTGGTGTCCTGTTCGCACTCCTTATTTGTTTGGGGGGGAACCCGCTTGCTGGCCAACATCTAAAGCCCTAGACTAAATGGAGGGTGATCGGCATGGCGTATCACGATGAGATGGTAAAAGTACGGCGCAAACTCCTCGAACAGTATTGGCCGCGAGTTCTGCCTGCCGTGCAGCGCCTAATGAAACAACAAAATGCACCGTTAACCGCCAATCAATTTGAAGCCGTCTGTCTTTGGCTTCAACAGGACTTTCACGTGGGTCAAGTGGACCGGGCTTATCTCGATTTGCTGATTAAGAATGCTGAAGCAGAAGTTCTGTATGGCCAAACAACTCGTGCGACGTTCGGACGTTACGTGACAGTAGCCGATTGTGAAGATATGACGGCCCTCCAGTTTGCGCGTGTGATTCACAAACTCTTTGAACATTTTGGTTATCAGGTTGACCCGTTAGATGAGAGCGGGCTGATATTGCGTGCTCCCATGCGCCCACCCATACTGGTGGGGCTAGAAGTCCACAACATTGTCATCCATCAGCCGGTCATCGACCACGTTATCCAGCGTCAGCGCGAGCATAATATGTCCCACGCGATTTTGGTGACGGTCGGGCGCTTTGGTGAGGATATCGTATTGCCGCTGGGGACGGGAACCATCGAATTATGGGACGGAGACCGTTTAGGTGCATTACTCGATCGCGTTCGGCTGGATCCGGCCGTTTTGCTGAGTTAAGGGGATATTAGCAGTCGGGAGATTCGTTGGGACCATAACGGGGAGGATCTCATGGCTAAGAAAACCATGGCGTGTAGGATTTTAGATACCTACGGTATTGCTTATGAACTGCATGCCTATGCATGGTCCGAGGATGCTTTAGACGCACTGTCCGTAGCGAAAAAAGTACAAATTGAACCGGATAAGATTTTTAAGACGTTGGTCTTGCGAGGAGACCGTACGGGGATTTTAGTGGCTATAATCCCAGGGGCGACGCACATCGACTTAAAACGCCTGGCAATGGTATCGCATAATAAGCGCGTGGAAATGGTTCCCGTAAAAGAATTGCCAGCTCTGACGGGGTATGTGCGCGGAGGGGTGAGCCCTTTAGGCATGAAAAAGTCCTATCTTTGTTATGTGGACCGTAGGCTCAATCGAGAAGATGTGATCAGTATCAGTGCAGGTCAACGGGGACTGCAAATTTTCTTGCGCGGCACGGATTTGATTCGCGTCTTGAATGCCAAAGTCGAAGACATCATCACGAATAGCGATTAAAAGGTATTTTTAGAGTGGGACTGGGACTCCGGTGCCGTAGTCTATCAAAGCGATATGATATTTGTAAGGTTTTTGACACAAGGTTAACCATAACCCACAAAAAGCTAGAACATTGTATTAGGGTGCTTCGACAGCACGCGGCCTCCAAATGGCCCCGTGCTGTCTCGTTATAAAGAGGACTGCGCGTTCCTTCTAATCAAGGTAGGGCGGCCAATGCCCATTTAGCCCCGGGTCTTTGTTAAATAATTTGCAGCTTCCATCGGTGAAATGCGTTGCATGTGAGAGTATAACGCCATATATTACGCACCAAGAGAAATATTTTTGATTTTCTTGTCAGGTATCTTGATTTGCGCCGAGAGTTTATGTAACATTACCTTAAATCGTTACTAAATATAAATGCGTAGATACGCATAATCTTGCAAATATGGTTTTGCCATCTGCCGCCGATAAGGAAAGGAGTCAGCCGATGTATATTCCTAGCCCAAGTTACTTGAATACCGGTGACAATTCGTGGCAATTAACGGCCGCGACGTTTGTGGGCCTTCAAAGTGTTCCCGGTCTCGCTATTTTATATGGGGGAATTGTTAAAAAGAAATGGGCCATCAATTCGGCTTTTATGGTGCTCTATGCATTTTCGGTGGTATTGATTACATGGGTCCTCTTTGGATACAGCATGGGCTTTGGGGATCCCATGAAACTTGGACCGGGTATCTTAGGGGCTATCGTTGGGGTGCCGCATCCGGTGTTAAATAGTCTCTATCAACAGGGGCAAGCTTCGATTCCGCTCGTCAATGGGGCGATGCCGTCTTTCCGGTTTCCGCAATCTACGCTGGTCTATTTCCAGTTTGTATTTGCCGCAATTACTCCTGGCATATTAGCCGGTGGCGTTTTAGGACGGATGAATTTCAAAGCGTGGATGTTATTTGTCCCAGTGTGGTCAACGTTGGTCTATAGTGTGAACGCCTTTATGCTGTGGGGAGGCGGCTGGCTCTCTCAATTAGGCGCGGTGGACTACAGTGGAGGCTATGTGATTCACGTGGCAGCAGGAATCTCCGGGTTTGTGGCAGCGGCTGTTGTTGGACCGCGTATGGTCAAAGACCGTAAAAATTTCAGTCCGAATAACTTATTGATTGCCTTAGCGGGTGCAGGCATTTTATGGCTAGGGTGGAATGGCTTTAATGGCGGTGACCCATACTTTGCCAATGCCGATGCGGCGGCGGCTGTTTTGAACACCAACTTAGCAACGGCATTGGCGTTGATATCGTGGACGATTATGGATATGTGGGCTTCGGGCAAACCGTCGCTGGTTGGGGCCATCAACGGAATGGTGTGCGGGCTTGTGGCCATTACGCCTGCCGCTGGGTACGTCAATGGCTATGGAGCGTTGGCGATTGGTGTCGCAGCAGGTGTTGTGCCGTGGATTAGCATGAATAAACTGGGTCGGACGAAACTCTTCCAGAAGGTGGATGACACGTTGGGGGTATTCCACACCCATGCCGTTGCCGGGGCATTAGGAGGGGTATTGACTGGGGTCTTTGCAGACCCGCATATGTTCGAATACCTTAGTACGAAACTTGGGCAAGGATCCTCTGTAACCGGTTGGGTATATGGGAACTTCCATCAGGTTGTGGTGCAAATCGAGGCATTGCTTGTGATTGTTGCTTACGATGCGGTGATGACATGGGTGATTTTGAAGCTTATAGGGCTCGTGGTGCCGCTGCGAGCAACGGAGAAGGAACTGCATTCGGGCGATATCGCCGTTCATGGCGAGGTTTCACAAGAGGTTGAGGATGATGATGAGTACGATGTAGATGCCGGCAAAGTGGTCGCAGAATATTAAAAGGGCGTAAGGAACCCGCGTGCGCCAGCTCAGAGAAGCTGGGTGTGCGCGGGTTTTATGCTATAATGGGGCGATCATGCGAGGAGGGACCGAGTCGTGATAAGCACTAGCCGCTTTATTGAGGCGTGTTGGGGACGGCCTCATGATAAGGTGCCGGTTTGGTTTATGCGGCAAGCAGGCCGGTATCAAGACGGTTACCGGAAATTACGTCAACAATATTCGTTTCTCGAAATGGCGCATAACCCCGATATTTGTACTGAAGTCAGCTGCCGACCTGTGGAAGAACTTGGGGTCGATGCAGCGATTCTTTTTTCCGATATTATGATTCCGTTGGGGCCGATGGGTGTCGATTTTGAAATTCGAGAACACTTTGGTCCGGTCATTGCGCATCCGGTGCGTACTGGCCGCGATCTCAAACAGCTCCGTGTGCTTGAACCTGAAGACGATTTGCCCGAGGTGTTTGAAGCAATTGAAAAGATCTGTGATCGGCTTGGTACGATTCCCCTCATAGGATTTGCGGGTGCTCCTTTTACTTTGGCAAGCTATCTCATTGAAGGAGGTCCGTCGAAGAATTACCTGCATACCAAGCGCTTGATGTGGGAGCAACCCGAGGTTTGGCGCCAGCTTATGGATGTGTTAGCGGACGCTACTGTGCGCCATTTATCGGCTCAGGTGCGGCATGGAGCGCAGGCCGTGCAGGTGTTTGATAGTTGGATAGGAGCGTTGCCGGTTGACGATTACCGGAAGTATGTTATGCCGTCAATGCGTGCAGTCTTTGCCAAGTTGAATGCGCTGCAAGTACCCACGATTTATTTTGGGACGGGAACGGCTTCGCTTCTGCATGCAATGAAAGAAACCGGCCCAACGGTTTTAGGCGTTGATTGGCGAACGCCTATAAGGCAGGCACGCTCGACCGTAGGGTCAGAGGTGACGCTGCAGGGCAATTTAGATCCGATGACATTAGTCTGCGAGTGGGACATTGTTAAAGAACATAGCACGGCGATTCTTCAGGACATGCTAGGGGATCCTGCCTTTATCTTTAATTTGGGGCACGGCGTGCCGCCAGAGGCTCATCCTGACAACTTAAAACGGCTGGTCGAGTGGGTTCACCAATTTCCGGGCACCCCAGCCTCTCAAGAGGTTGCGGACCGCGCAAAGGGGGCATCATTGTGACGGGCGTTCTCTTGATGTCCTATGGGGCTGCGCAAAGTCGGGATGACTTATTGCGCTACTATACGCATATTCGGCATGGGCTTCCGCCTTCGGATGAACAGTTGCGAGATTTGACCCTCCGTTACGACGCGATTGGTGGGCAATCGCCACTGACACTGATTACCAAACGGCAAGTAGCCGGATTGCAGGCTGCGCTCGATGGCGCATGCCCTGGACAATTTCAGGTGTTCTTAGGTATGAAGCACTCGCCACCCTTTATTGCCGACGGCGTTGCAGCCATCCATGAGGCCAACCTGAAGCGGTTTGTGGGTTTAGTGTTGGCGCCCCATTATTCCTCAATGAGTGTTGGGGATTACTTCCAAGAGATTACCCAAGCGTTGCAATCGTACAATCCTTCACCGAAGTTTTTTGGCATTAGGTCATGGCATATGGACCCGGGGCTGATTCGCTTGTTAGCGCAACGTCTTCGGGAGTCGATGGCGCTGTTTTCGCCTGAAGAGCGCGAGGACTTGGTTGTGGTGTTCAGCGCGCATAGTTTGCCCCAACGCATCTTAGCGCAGGGGGATCCCTATCCGGCCCAATTGCGGCAGACCGGCGAGCTTGTGGCCGAGCAAGCAGGCATTTCACGCTATATATATTCATGGCAAAGTGCTGGCCGCACGCGCGAACCGTGGATGGGGCCAGATATTTTGGAGACGCTTTCTTCTTTGCATACCGAGGGATATAACCATGTGCTGGTGGCTCCGGTGGGATTTGTCGCCGACCATTTGGAAGTGCTATACGATTTGGATATTCAGGCTCAGCAACATGCGAAGGGATTAGGCATGCATATTGAGCGCACGGCGTCCTTCAACGATGATCCAGCCTTCTTGCAAATGTTGGCGTCTGTCGTGTGTAAACATGCTGAACAAATGGAGTGACCAAGATGACGCAGGTAGCAGTGGTAGGGGCAGGATTGACGGGATTGGCTGCGGCCTATTATCTAGAACAGAGCTATGATGGACTTGAGATCGACCTGTATGATCCCCAACCGCATGTCGGGGGATGGATTCGGACAGATACGTCAAGAAATCTTGTCATTGAAGGTGGACCCGATTCATTTCTCGCAACGAAACCTGATTTGGTGGCTCTATGCGAGGCCTTGGGTCTCGGAAATCGTCTGATTGGGACGAATTCGCAGGTGCGGGGGGCATATATCTACTGGAACCATCGTTTCATGCCGATCCCGGAGGGAATTCAAACCGGCGTACCCACGAAGGCTAAACCGGTATTAGCCAGTCCGTTGCTGTCTCTTACCGGAAAAGTCGCGCTGGCGAAGGATTTTGTGCTGCCTCGCGGCACCACGGACGATCAATCTTTAGGACACTTTTTACGCCGGCGCTTTGGCAATCAGATTGTCGACCGTTTGGCCGCGCCAATGCTTTCCGGCATCTTTGCGGGAGATATTGACCAAATGAGTCTTAAGGCGACATTTCCGCATTTACTAGAGGCTGAGCAGCAAGCGCGGTCTGTTTATGTAGGATCTAAACGCCGAAAACCGGCGCCACCTAGTCCTTATCTAAAACGCTATCACAGTGTTTTTCTGACCACGGATCAAGGCTTGCAACAAATTCCCGAGGCAATTGCTCAGCACCTAAAGCATTCGCATCTTTTATTGAACAATGGCGTGGAGAAAGTGGAACCCATTGCAGGCGGAGGATTTACCGTGTATGGGATGCAGGGGGCTAAACGGTATGATGCCGTGATTATGACAACCCCTGCGTTTGTTAGTGCCCGTGCGCTGCCGTTTTTGCCTGACGCGGCGACAAATATTTTGCAAAGCATTCCTTACGCTGATTTAGCAGTGATTGGGGCCGCATATCATTCCGAAGATGTGCCAATGAAAACCGATAAGACGGGGTTCTTAGTTCCGCATCAAACGGGGTTACGGATGACTGCCGTCACGTGGGTGTCCTCGAAATGGCGATATCCTCATGTCGATCCGCTCTTTGTTCTCCGGGCCTTCTATGGCCGTGCCACAGAAAATATTTTGACCTTAAGTGATGATGAGCTTCTCAATTTATACTATGACGAGATCAAAAAGACGATGGGAATCTCCCATGCAGCGGAGTACCAGCGGGTGTTTCGAATTCCTAAAGGGATGCCCCAATACATAGTGGGGCATTTAGACCGAATGCAACAGCTGCACCAATACCTCCAGGCATGGCCTCAGTTATTTCTGTTGGGTGCGTTTGAGGGCGGCGTGGGCATGCCCGACCGCGTCCATCAAGCCTTGGTTATGGCGCAGGCCTTTGGGCCCCGTATGGGCTTAGAGCCAAAATCCGCGGCAGAGCAGGGTCTCCAGTGACACTCATTCTGAATGGCAAGGAGTTTCAAACCCGTGTCAGGACCCTAGACCAATTGCTCGCGGAATTAGCCCTATCCGGGGATATGGTCGTGGTATTGTGGTTTGGAGAAATCATTCCTAGTACCCGGCGGAGCCATCATCCGCTACAGGATGGAGACCATATTCAAATTGCGGCATTCTATGGTCAATGCGTGAACTTGGAGTAACGGTTACTCGGCTATGGCCATGAAAAAAGGGAGGCTTGGGAGAAGCGTCCCTTTTTTTGTCCTAGAGCCCTAGGATACGGTCGATGTCCACGATTGGCGAAGGTCACGCTTTAGGATCTTTCCGCTAGGATTTTTGGGTAAGTCCTGACGGATTTGGAATTCCTTGGGGATTTTATAGGGCGCTAAATGCTGCCGGCACAACTTCAGCCAGTCGTCTGGGTTCGGAGTGGTTCCCGCTTTGGGCACGATGACCGCTACGACTTTTTCCACCCAATACGGGTCGGGCACACCAAATACAGCCACTTCGGCGATGTCTGGCGCACGGTAAAGAACTTCTTCCACTTCGCGACTTGCGACATTTTCTCCTCCGGTTTTAATCATATCTTTCTTGCGATCGACCACCGTAAGATATCCATCCTCATCCATGACACCCAAATCACCGCTGTGGAACCATCCGCCTGCAAAAGCGGCCGCGGTTTGTTCGGGGTTGCGGTAATAACCTTGCATAGCATGGGGCGTGCGGTGGCAAATTTCGCCGATTTGACCAGGGGCCACGGGCTCGTTGACATCGTTGAGGAGTATCGTTTCGACGTTGAGTCCTGCTTTACCGCACGATCCGAGCTTCGACAGCTGTTCGTCGGGACCTAGCACCGTAGCTAACGGGGCCACTTCGGTTTGTCCGTAAAAATTCCAAAAGCGGGTATTTGGGAGACGAGTTTGCAGCTCTACCAACACTTCTCGGGGCATAATCGCGGCGCCATAATGGCCTTTGGTCAATGTGGAGAGATTAGTTTTATCAAACAGGTCTGATCGCAAAAGACTAATCCACACCGTGGGTGGAGCAAAAAATTCCGTGACGCCTTCCGCTTCGATGAGAGGTAAAATGGTCTCCGCCTTGGGAACGGATAAAATGACGTGGGTGGCTCCAAGGTATACATAGGGGCCGAGAAAGACGTGTTGCTGAGCGCTGTGATAGAAGGGGAGGGCATGCAGTACGATGTCCTGCGGGGAAAATCCTCCATCGACGATGACGCTGACGTACTCGCTTATAAGATTGTCGTGCGTGAGCATGACGCCTTTGGGGCGCGATTCGGTTCCGGATGTATAAAGAATTTGAGCGAGGTCGTGGGAGTCTGGATAGTCGGTGTCATCGCTAATCATCGGGTCGGACGGCCCCGGATGGAGCGTCGGCAAATCGCCAAGAATAGTCGCCGTGTCGATGAGCAGAGCTGCTAAAGGCGAATCAGCCAAAACTGAGCGGGCTGCTTGTACTGTTTCGAGAAATTCGGGAGTCGTGACAATGGCCTTCACGCCCGCATGTTCCATAATATAGGCAGTTTCTTCCGCCGATAGCATAAAGTTGATCGGGACCAGCACAATGCCTAGGCGGGCGGCCGCGAAGATGAGAGTGGCGTAGTCGTGAGAGTTTCTGGCGTATACGGCTACATGGTCATGTAGACACAATCCGTGATCCGATAGGCGCTGGGCCATGCGTAAGACGTCATGTTCCCATTCCATGTAGGATTGTCGTGTGTTTTGGTAAATGATAGCGGTTTTTTGGGGAAATCGTGCTGCCGATCGGTGAAGCAAATCATACAGCGTTTGGCGATGAATCATATCACTCATGACAACCATCCTTTCGAGAGACTATTTCAGGAGATAATCTCGACGGGTTCTACAGGCGTGGGAAGGTCAAATCCGAGAATGCGGCTATAAAAATATAATTCTGCTTCGGTCGCTCGTTGTATATTTTCGGCCTGTCTGAAGCCATGCCCTTCGCCGGCAAAAGCAAGATAGGCGACGGGAATATGGTTGCTTTTCATCTTGTTGACCATCATTTCGGCTTGGTTGGGTGGTACGATTTTGTCGTCTAGTCCTTGAAAAAAGATAATGGGGGCCGTGATGTTCTCTGCGTGATAGAGCGGCGAGCGCTCTATATAGACTGATTTGGCTTCCGGCCAAGGCCCTACCAAATTGTCCATATACCGCGACTCAAACTTATGGGTTTCGCGGGCCAGAGCTCCGATATCGCTAACACCATAGTAACTGGCGCCTGCTTTAAAAACTTTTTTGAACGTAAGACAGGCCAAAGTGGTAAATCCGCCTGCGCTGCCGCCCCGGATAACCATCCGGTTAGGGTCAACGAGTCCGTGCTGGGCGAGAAATATTGCCGCATTGGTGCAGTCGTCGACGTCGACAATCCCCCACTGGCCCATAAGGCGCTCACGGTAAGCCCGTCCGTAACCGGTACTGCCACCATAGTTAACATCCGCAACAGCAAATCCGCGCGTCGTCCAATATTGAATGCCGATTTGAAAAAGCGGGTTGCTCGCACTGGTTGGCCCTCCATGGCTTATCACAATGAGCGGAGGGCGTTCGCCTTCGGGAGCTATGACATTGTGATTGGTGGGGGGATAAAAGGTCATATAGCTGCTTTGGCCTTGCTCGGTTGGGAACTCTAGTAGTTGCGGCACGCTGATATCTTGCGAGTCTATAGGGAGCATTTGCGACGATTTGATGAGGGTTGGAACACCGCGCGTGAGAGGCAGTTCGACAAGAGCTTCGGGTTGTGTCCAAGATCCGGCGATAACAAAAATCGAGTCGTGGTCCAAAACCGGATGGGTGAAAAATGTGTAGGGCGTTACGATTTCATCAAGGTGTTGCGCAGGGATGTTGAGGAGTCCGATATGCCACGTACCATGATGAAAATAGGTCGCGACAATCGTGTCGGCATTTTTGTACACATAGTTCGCCAATCCAAATACCCATGCGGGACGAGCAAATTCCGCAGCCATGGGATAGATTGCGCGTATTCGCTCATTTTCCCACCGGTAAAGATTCCAAAAGCCCTCGCGGTCAGAGATCCACGTGAGGTGACCATCGGGTGACCATACGGGTTGCATAACGGACTCTGAAGATGATCCCGTGATTTGCCGAGGATTTTGAAGATGACCCTGGGCGTTGATCGTCGCGGTCCACAATTGAGTGCCATCCCACGGCATTTGCGGATGGTTCCATGTCACCCATGCTAATGTCGCGCCGTCAGGGCTGATTCGTGGATCGGCGTAAAAGTCGTTGCCGTGTACTAAGACAGTGCCGTAGAGATCCCCATTGGGGTCGACACTGACGATGGACGTTTCGGCTTGGATATCGGATTGACGATGATCCTCGCGTATACACAACAACCGGTTGTGTAAGGCATCAAAGACAAGGTCGGCATATCGCATAGCGCCTTCTGCGGTAATGGGAATAGGGGCTTGGCCTGGATTTAATCGGTATATTCGCTGATCGGAAAAGTTGGTGAAAAAAATGGTGTCTTCATGAACGGTGTAACAGCGGCCGCCATATTCGTGTGCGCGTGTGCGCGCGTTGAAGGGAGCTGGTGTCCTATCTTCAATCGTCCCATCGTCGCGACGACCGACAATCACATTACGGCCTTGATCAGATGGACGCGATTCCACCCAGTAGATAGCGGAGGGGGTATGAGTTAATTGGTCAAGATGAATGGTGTCTTTTGTTAACATGGCCGTTGAGATCGGCGATGACCAAGAACCATAGGGTTGGGTTTTCAAAACGCACAGGCTCCTTTCACGAACGCCTTGTCTTTGCTGTCTATCATACTGGAATTTTTGGCTTAAGCATGCCAAGCCGTTCAAAAAATTGCAGGAAAAGTCGGCGGGGAGGGAATAATCGCCGGTCATCCATGCTATAGTGCCCATGACACTCATGTTGCTGAAATGGGACGGCTGTAATGTTGTTGAGAACGTGGAGCAATGCGCAAGTTTTTCTTCTCACCGAGTTTCCTTGGTCGGTGACTGCTGCATGGATGGGATCATACCTGTCTTTATTTTTGCTGGACCAAGGTCTGTCTGCAAAAAATTTAGGATGGACGATTGGGGTAGGAGCTTTCGTCCAACTTTTGGGACTGGGCTTATCTGGTACGTTGACGCGGCATGTCGGACGGAAGATGACCATTATGTCCGGGGATTTCGCAGGGTGGATTGTCGTTTTAGGAATTTGGACACTGTCACATTCCCCTTGGGTGTTGGCATTGGGGCTTGTGCTCAATCAAGGGTCAGGGTACGTTGGGCCCGCATGGAATAGCTTGTTTAGCGAAGACGAGCAGGTGCATCGTTTGCCCCGCTATTTTCTTCTACTGCAAGTTCTGACAATCACCGGTGGGTTGATTCTTCCTCTCATTCGAGGATTTGTCATGAAAGAGGGCGTGGTCGCTTCAGGGCATACCCTACTGGCAATCTTTTGGCCGAGTGTCGCTATGGCATGGACGATCAGAGCCTTAGCATTGCGCGAATCGACGGCGGGTAAGGTTTCTATGCAGCAACGCCTGCATGTGTCTTGGTCAGTCAGGCTATCTCATGTGCGTCAAGGGCTTCAGGGCCCAGGGTTTTATCTTGCCGTATTGCGGATCCTCGTTATGGTGCCACTGTTAATGGTGGCGGCCTTTGTACCGTTGTCGTTTGTGTCGCCTAAAGGATTACACTTGGTGGCCGCAGATTTGAGTTTGCTACCCATCGGCGCGGTGGGTGGGGTCCTGATATTAGCCGTGGTTCGACGGATGATGCCGACATGGACGCCCACCCAGCTTATGGGTCTGGGCCTTGTCTTTCTTGCTTTGGGTTATACCGGACTTACGTTAGGACCCCAGGGACAAATTTCTTGGGTTCTTCTCGCATGGGGCCTTGTGATGGCCGGACAATCGCAATTTGCGAGCAGCCATACCAGTGTATGGATGACGTGGTTGCCAGATGCCGTGCGGGTCGACGTGCAAGGATGGATTGGCATGATTACAGCGGGTGGAGTAGCGGTGTTATCGCCTTTTTTGGCTGAGGCATTCATCAGACAGCCGCGGTGGGTATTTGCGGGCCTTGCCTTTTTATTTACGGTCTGCATGGCTTTATGGGGGCTGTTGCAGAAATCTATGAAAACACGTGGCTGATATTCTGATAGAAACGCGGTGGCAATACCCGAGATTATTTCGTGAATGCGCTACATGAATTGGGGATGAGCATCATAGAATCAGCCGAGGACAAAGCACAAGCATTAAGGGAGGGGTCCCGGTGGACTGGAAAGTATTATTCTCGACTTTTGGCTTGATATTTTTTGCCGAATTAGGTGACAAGACCCAACTGAGTGTGATGACGTTGTCGGCACAGTCCGATTCCGCTTTGTCTGTCTTTATTGGGGCGGCGCTGGCTTTGTCAGTCAGCGCCCTATTAGGAGTAATTTTTGGCGAAGCCATTACGAAATTAATTCCGACGCAATACATTCATCTCGGGGCAGGAGCGGCTTTTGTGATTTTAGGATTTTTGTTGATGACGGGAAAGCTGTAATGGCCTCTAGGCTGAGGCCGCCGGTTGTTCCACCACATATTGTTCGGGATGAGTCTTAGCCGCTGTGCTGGCGATGGACCAGATGAGGAGAAATAACAAAGGGGCTGCGTTGAGATTAGCGCCATAGGCTGGACGCAAGCCAAAGCCTTGACCTATCCACCAGAATAACAAGAGGTCAAGAGATATGATGCCCCAAAATAAGCCGTCATATCGTTGACGAAGCATCAATATCACAGCAAACGCCATCAGGGCAGACAGTATGACGTTGAAGAGCAAGGGTTGACTGTGAATAATGAGTTGCGCACTGTGTCTCATTAATAGAGTCACGGTCGGTTGCGCTTTGTCGATATAGGGGATCCAGATAGGAGACCAGGCATTATAGGCGTCAAAGTGGATGACTTGCCAAATTGTGCCTATGCTCCATATGCCGATAAGCCCTCTTGACAAGATACGCGGTACTTGATGGTTACTCCAAGACGACACGGGCATGAGAAGCGCTGCAGACGCAATGAAGGCAAGAATTCCTGCCCCAGGGCTGCCTAGTACTAACGACGCAGAACGATGTGTTAATCCGCCCCAGCTTTCTCCGGCAGACCACAGAAACAAGGACCAGATCGCGGAAACTCCTAAGGCAATGCGTCCGGTGAGGTTTTCACGTTCCGTTAGTAGAAGGATGCCCAAAATCAACTGAATGATGATGCTCCAGATGGTATTTGCCACGGTATGGCGTGCCCAATACGACGCGAGGTTCCATAATAGCGGGTGGGGTTTTAAGGCTTGTAATGACGCAATAGCCATCGTGGGCCATATTTGCAGTATCGCACTCAAAAACCAAAAAAGGCCAAGACCATACCATAGGCGTGTGCGTCCAACCGGGACTACAGGTTTTTTGGATTGGAATACAAAGAGCATAATGACTTTAGCGCCAATGCCAAAAAACAGAAAGATGAGCACATCTTCCAATGTCTGCTGATAGGTTATAATCACATCAGTCATAACAAGCCTCCTTGAATGTTAAAATCTATCGATATCCTCACTCGCTTACCTAACTCTGCGGTTGACACTAGTATCACCTTAAATGAAGCGCTATGATTTGTGCAACGCAGGGACAAACTCGTGTCCACCGCCTTAGGGGAATTATGACCTGCTTGCGTTTTAGGGTGCGGACCGAGAAGCGTAATTTGTCCTTGCGAGCACCTCATGAAAGTGTTATCATAATAAAGCTGTTGCGCCCGTAGTGAAGCGGATATCACGCAGGCCTCCGAAGCCTGAAGCAGGGGTTCAAGTCCCTTCGGGCGCACCAAACTTTTGAGCGCGATTTCTTTTAGAAATTGCGTTTTTTTCTTTTCCACAAATCAAACCGCTCCAGTCTATGAATGCTTGTCTATTGATGAACAGGGCAATATTGTACGAAACCGAAGCATAGTTCAATTTCTCCACGCTCACGCAGTTGGGCTCATTAGTATGGCAAATGAAGGCGGCCATTGGACCGTAACTTTTTCCCGACATAGGATTAACTATATGATGATGAAGGTTTTTAGCAGGGAAATCTTTCAGATCTGGTGTATTATTAAGGTGAGGAAGATTGTTGTCTGACAGAACTCTTGACGAAAACACCGATTGATCCCATTGAAAGACGTAACGAGGCTAACATAGATAAAACAAAGGATGCCCCTGTCCAATTTATAAAATTGAAGTCTAACACATGTAAATATCTGAGCTCATTAGCGGTCGTTGACATAGTTAGTAACGGACTTAGCAAGCTGGTAACTTCCAATGTGCTTGCTGGTCCCATGGATGACGAAAAAAGTGGTGGGGCTCAAAATGGATGTACTACACTTAGATGAAAGTGTGCGCGCACACGTTGTTGCGATCACGGGGAGCCCGGTGACGAAGGTGCCGATGATGGGCGTCGGAGGTCCCGGCATTCTGAAGTTTCAGGGACCGCAGGGTGAGGTGGTGTTAAAGTACACCAATGCACCGGAAGCCGTTTTTTATAAGAACTGCGCGCCGATCGTTAGAGGAAAAGGGCTAGGGATTCCGGATGTCTATGCCCAAGGTGATGTGGAGGGAAAGCCTTGGGTGCTAATGGAAGTAATTCCGACCATAATCGGGCCTCCTTATATTCCATGGCTATCCAACCAAATTGAATATTTGGCTCGGTTGCACTCGCTAGGCCAAGAGTCGCCTGATATGTTGGGGACTTTACCTACACGTTTGGTGGCATGGACGCCCCAAGACGTTGACGATGCGGTGTCCCTCTGGGAGGGCGATGATGCCGCTGCATTGGTCGATTTTCTCCATATGCCATGGCCTCCATTAACCGGTAAGCCGGTCCTTATTTCTGGAGACCCTAATCCGACAAATTGGGGGAAGCGGGTTACCGGGCAACTGGTGTTGTTTGATTGGGCCGAAGCATCGTGGAGCCATCCAGCGTATGATTTGGCAGTCCTTTGTGGAGGATTTCCTGATGAAGGTACAGTGAAGGACGTCGTGGAACGATATCTCGAAAGGACCACAATACCGGCCTCAGGCCATGTTGATCAGTGGGTCTCGTGGGTGCTGACCGCTAAATTGGTCTCCTTTGTATGGTTCGCCGCGTGGTGGAGGCGTGGGCAGCTGACCAAGGCCGCTACCGCCGGCATTAATGCGCTGCAAAAGGGTCTGGTGCCATGGATTCGTGCCATACGCCCGGCGATGTCCTCCATGGGCCTGTGAATGCTGCCGTAATGTGGGGGCAACCATCGATAAATTTGAAGGCGGGATTAGTTCTCCCAGCCTGATGAGGTTGTTCAATGAGCCGTAAAGGGTGGCCCTCCACGGCCCGGAATGTGAACATGCGAATGGTAAGACGTTTGGGATCTAGGCGATCTGAACCATACGTTCGAGTGGAATAAGGGCTCGGTCCCGAATAGGAGAGGGCACGCGTACTTCATAACGATGATAAAGTAGAGCGTCGCGAATCTTTTCCAATGAAATCTTATTCATGTATGGACAAAGCGCGTCGTCATGGGCAGCAATAAAGGTTTTATCCGGATTTTCCTTGCGCAATCGGTGCAAGAGTCCTACCTCGGTGGCCACAATAAATTGTGAGGCGACAGATGTACGGGCATGCAGCAACATCCCATCTGTTGACAGAACCAACCCAGGAGTTTTGGGAGGAATGGCCAATGCTCGCGTCGTGCAGCCACATTCGGGATGGATGAGTAGTTCGGCATCCGGATTTTTCTCTACCACCGCTGTCATGGCCTCATTGTCAATCGCTGCATGAACGTGGCATTCACCGTGCCAGATGTGCAGGTTCTGACGTTTTGTGACGCGTTTGACGTGGGAGCCTAAGAAAAAATCGGGTAAAAAGAGGATATCTTGCTCGGCAGGAATGTGTTGCACGACCTGTACGGCATTCGAGGATGTACAACAATAATCCGACAACGCTTTAATAGCCGCGGACGTATTCACATAGGACACAACGGCAGCGTTGGGATAATTGGCCTTCCACGTCATCAACTCCTCTGGGGTGATGGTATCAGCGAGTGAACAGCCGGCTTCCGGGTCCGGAATGAGGACCGTTTTGTCTGGGCACAAAATGGAAGCGGTTTCCGCCATAAAGTACACGCCAGCCATCACCAGTATTCGAGCAGGAGTTGTTGCGGCCCACCTGGCCAAAGCCAAGGAGTCTCCGACAAAGTCGGCGAGGTCTTGCACGGGCCCCGGTTCATAGTTGTGCGCTAAAATCACTGCCTGTTCTTTTTCTTTTAATTCAGCGATCTCGTCTATGAGAGTCATGATGTCATCCTTTCTGTTCGAACTCATTAAACATGGGTTAGAGCTGTGAAATGAAGACCGTGTTCCACGTGTTGAATGAAGTGCCCTTGTTGTTCAGGGTCTGTCTTGGGTGCATCGGCACGAAAGTGTGCTCCGCGGCTTTCTGTGCGTTCGTAGGCTGCACGTGCGATAAGCATGGCGAACCGAAAGAGCCAATGATCATTTTGGTTTATTAAGGTGTCGAGTATGGCTAATGCTTGGGTGATCGATTGTTTTGTTCTGATGACGCCAAGATGTTCGTCTAGCAAACGGCCCATGAGATCAAGTGCCTCGTCATCGCGAAGGACAGCGGTAGTCGGAGGATGGAGATTTATGGCCTCGGATTTGGGAGCGGGCCGTGGATGGTGGGTAATGTGATAGCCAACACGCTGTCCGAATACCAGTCCTTCTAAGAGAGAGTTGGATGCCAAGCGGTTGGCGCCGTGGACTCCCGTGTGAGCCGCTTCGCCGACGGCATACAGCCCTTGGACGGTTGTTTGGCCAAAGACATCGGTGCGAATACCTCCCATGCAATAATGAGCTCCGGTGTGGACGGGAAGGCGGTCTGACGATAATTCATATCCACGAGCAGCGACGAGGGCAGATAACTCACCAAATTGCTGATTCACTTCCGCTGGGTTTACGTGTTTTAGCGAGAGGTAGGCCGCTGGTTGCTGAAAGATAGCCCGAGCGACTTCATCACGTGGTGCCAACTCTTGTTGGGGATGCGTGAGCATAAACCGCCGATCCTCTGGATCTAGGAGATGCGCTCCGAGTCCTCGGAGGGCTTCCGTCAGCAATAACGCGTTGCCACGGGGCACGTCTTCAGCGAGTACGGTGGGATGAAACTGCACAAATTCGAGGTCTGCCAACTCCGCGCCCGCTTGATACGCCAGCCAGTGGCCGTGGCCTATTGATGTTGCGGGATTTGTTGTCGTGTGCCATAGCGCTGCGTACCCGCCGGTAGCTAGTACGGTTGCAGATGCCCATAAGGGAAAGGGAGGACCGGACGGGGGACGGACCCAGACACCTAGACAATGACCGTTTTGGTTGGTAATTAATTGTATGGCGCGTCCTGTAACCCAGCGGATGCGGGGATTTCGGCGCGCTTGCTCATAAAGAAAATGTGCGATAGCCTGCCCTGTTAAACCTCCAGGCGCGTGTACAATGCGTGGATGTGAGTGGCCTGCTTCCAGCCCCAATGCCGGAATGCCGCTTTGCCGCATGGCGAATATGCCGGCTTCAATCATGGGCAACAAAATGGTCGGAGCACTTTTGGTTAGAATATCTACTGCTTCCTCATGACATAATCCACGCCCCACCCGTACGGTATCGTTGTAGTGATGGTGGGGATAATCATCAGCGCCGAGGGCTACGGCAATTCCACCTTGTGCTCGGTAAGTACTGCTAGTGGTCCATCCCTGAGGAGGCACACAGACTGCGACGTCCGCAAAGCGTGCGACCTCTAAGGCTGTCATCAGACCACTAATTCCTGCCCCGACAATGACTGCAGAGATCTTCACGAAAGTGCCTCCCAATCCATGCCAATATCAACGTGAGGTGCGGAGTGTGTGAGATATCCTAATGACACGGCGTCCACCCCTGTTTCCGCGACGGCTCGCACTTGGTCGGGGCCGATACCCCCTGATGCTTCGACAAATACCCGGTGGTCTATCATCGCGACTGCTTGTGCAAGCATGGTGAGAGGCATATTGTCTAAAAGAATTCCATCGACGCCTGCTGCTAGTAGCAGGGGAATTTGGCTCAACATATCGGCTTCGGCTTCTACAAAGAGAACGTGAGACGCATGCTGTTTCACGTGGGACACGGCTGCGGTAATACCGCCCATGGCGGCAATATGATTGTCTTTAATTAAAATGGCATCATATAACCCTTGACGATGATTCGTTCCCCCACCCGTTCGCACGGCATATTTCTCCCACAGGCGCTGACCAGGACGGGTTTTCCTGGTATCTAAGATGGTGACCGGAAGACCTTGCACAGCTTGTACAGCAAGCTGGGTAGCGGTTGCAATGCCACTAAGCCATGTCAGAACATTGAGCGCGGTACGCTCTCCTGTGAGCAAAGCCCGAGCAGGCCCTTCAATCTCAGCAAGGACAGCACCTGTTTGATGGTTTTCTCCGTCTTGACTATAAAGCGTGATCGTCACATCATGACTTAGCTGATCGTAGACGGCTTTTAAAATGGGTAAGCCGCAGACCACTAGCGGTTGTCGGCTCTTGACAAGCACTCGGCCTGTCCGGTGGGGAGGAATTGTGAGCTCAGTGGTAATATCCCCTGCACCAACATCCTCTTCAAGCCCTAACCGGGCCAATCGATTCCATGACCATGCTTCCATAGCATCCTCCTTGTCAACTGTCTTGACACCTGTAGTATAAGAGGCTGATGGGGCTATGGCAAGAGTCTTGCGCACGGTAGCGTGAAACGAAGAGTGGTCTGTCAATGCCACAGCGTTTTTCAATGGAATCACTCATTGTATCCTGAACGTTGTGAGTGGGTTGGGGTTGCCTGTGAGGTATGGTAAAATGTGCACATAGCTGTGCACAGGAGGTGTCCCGGTTGCGTCGTTTTGCCTTTATTCTTCATCCTTTGCGTTTTGATGACTTTGCTCGCAAGTACCCTTTTACGCGCTATCTTCCCCAACGATTGGTCGAGTCGGCATTTAAACATGTGAACCCAGTATTAGCTGGTCATGTGACGGGGGTTCGTTCGTTGACGGGTGAAGAATTGGAAGGATGGCTGATTGGCTTGCCCCTCACGCCCGAAATCATTTTAAATTCTCCTTATGACTGGGTTTTGAAAAAGTTGGAACGGGCTGGAAAAATGGCAGAAGACTTGGGCGCCGAGATTTTGGGCTTGGGGGCGTTCACAAAGATTGCAGGAGACCGGGGAGTGACGTTGGCGGAGCGTCTTCAGATTCCTGTCACGACGGGGAATTCCTACACGACTGCAACGGCTGTCGAAGGTACATTGGCGGCGGCCGAACGTATGGGGATAACCCTGCCAGATGCGCAGGTTACAGTGCTTGGCGCCACGGGATCGATTGGGCGGGCGACGTGTTTTGTTTTGGCGCCATCGATCCGTCGATTGCGTATTGTGGCGCGTCATCAAGAGACGTTGGACCGCCTTGCCTACGACTTGGCGCAGCAGTTTCCCCAGTTGTCCGTGGAAACTGCTACGAATGCCCGCACGGCGGTTCATGATGCAGATATTGTGGTCGCGGTCTCATCGGCGCCTGGGGCTATTATTGAACCGGAAGATTTAAAGCCCGGAGCGGTCATTACGGATGTAGCCCGCCCTCGCAATATTTCTTCGGTTGTGACCAAGGCGCGTCCCGATGTCCTTGTGTTAGATGGTGGTGTTATTGAAGTGCCGGGTGATCAAGCGGACATGGGTTTTAATTTTGGCTTTCCTCCCAAAATGGTCGAGGCTTGCATGGCGGAGACGATGATTTTAGCCTTGTCTTCCCGCCTAGAGAATTTTACTATTGGAGCAGAAATTGAAGTGCCGAAGGTGGAAGAAATTCACCGACTGGGGAAAACGCACGGGTTTCATCTCGCGGGGTTCCGGCGCTTTGAGCGGGCTATTGACGCATCGGAAATTGAACTGATTCGCAAGCGAGCACAGCTTGGGGAAGGTCAGCAAGAAAGTGCGGCGGACAAGGGGTAAAGAGGTCCTCGTTCCGAAGTGGAGCGAGGACCCTTGGGGCTAATACACCGTGAGATATTGGTCGACTTCCCAGTCATGGACTTGCTGGCGGTAGACTTCCCATTCAATCCGTTTAGCTTCCAAGAAGCGTGAGAAAATATGATCACCCAAGGCTTCGCGCATGACGCTGTCGCGTTCAAAATAATCCAAGGCTTCTCCTAGGTCTTCAGGGAGATTTTGAATGCCGTATTCCTTCCGTTCAAAGTCGTTCATGCGGTAGATATTGCGTGTTACAGGGGCGGGCGCATCAAGTTTACGACGAATGCCGTCCAGTCCTGCTTTTATCGTGGAAGCTAAAGCTAAATACGGGTTGCCAGAAGGGTCCGGGGAGCGGAGTTCAATGCGCGTGGCCGGCCCTCGTGATTGAGGGACTCGAATCATGGGACTGCGGTTACCCATAGACCAGGCAATATACACCGGTGCTTCAAATCCCGGCACTAAGCGCTTATAGGAGTTGACTAAAGGATTTGTGACGGCTGTAAAGGCCTTGGCATGTTCGATGAGTCCTGCAATATAACGCAACCCGACTTTGCTGATGCCATCAGGGTGTTTGGGGTCTTGAAAGGCGTTACTGCCCTCGTGAAATAACGCTTGATGAAAATGCAAGCCAGACCCGTTGACTCCTTGGAGAGGTTTCGGCATAAACGTTGCGTGGAAATTGTGTTGTAGGGCAATCGTCCGCGCGACAAACCGGAAGGTGACAATGTTATCGGCCGTTTTCAACGCGTCATCATAGTGGAGGTCGATTTCATGCTGACCAGGAGATACCTCGTGATGCGTGGCTTCAATCATGATGCCCATTTGTTCTAACGCGAGTACAATCTCGCGTCGAATCTCTTCGCCCATATCGACGGGGGATAAATCAAAATACCCCGCTTGGTCAACAGTATGAGTGGTTGCCTTACCATCGGCATCCCGTTGGAATAGGAAGAATTCGGGTTCGGGTCCTACCGTAATTTGATAGCCCATTTCCTCTGCTTCACGAATAACGCGTTTCAAAGTGGTCCGTGGGTCGCCAGCAAAAGCCGTCCCATCGGGATTCTTAATGTCGCACATTAACCGAGCGGTCAAAGCTTCTTTGGGAGTCCATGGGAAAATGGCAAAAGTATCCGGATCGGGGTCTAAATACATATCAGATTCTTCAACCCGCACAAACCCTTCAATCGACGAGCCGTCAAACATAATCTTGCCATCAAGAGCTGAGGACAATGAATGCAGCGGGATGGCCACGTTTTTTACGATACCTAAGATATCAGTAAATTGCAGACGAATGAACTTGACGTTCATTGCCTCCGCTTGCTTTAGCACTTCGTCCTTGGTCAATCCCATAAATCCTCCTTGGTTTAGGCGATGGTGCTTGTCCTTGAAGGTTCTCGTAACAAGCAGCCCATATCATTTTTTAATTATACCCTTCAGTCGTTGTTTGGCGCTAATACCGGTCGAATGTTGCATAGCTTGAGTCGTTCACGTAAACGCTACGACTAATATTATCGGATAAGGAGTGAGCTAGTGGAAGAGTTATTGACGTTATTGTGGCGGACAGCTCTATTATGGCTCGTGGCCCTGTTGGTTTTCCGCATGATGGGAAAGCGGACGTTGGCGAAAATGGGCCCTTTCGATTTTGCCGTGATTATTATGATTGGTGAGGCGGTTGCCATCGGCATGGAGGACAGTCAGACGCCTCTGATTAATGCGATTGGAATCACGTTGTTACTGGGTATTTTGCAGTATGCATTAACATGGCTTAATGTACGTTTTCGCTGGTTGGAAAAGCTGACACAAGGCAATCCTTCCGTGATTGTACAAAACGGGCAAGTGGATTCCCATGTTCTGAAAAAAGAACGCGTCTCAATGGCCGATTTAAACATGGAATTGCGTAAAAATGACATTCCTCTAAAAAAAGTGCAAGAGGCGCGTTTGGAGCCGACCGGAGATATTACCATTAAGAAAAAGTCTAGCAAGAAAAATGGCGGGTCTCAGGGCTAGGGAGCTTGGAATTTCTTCTTGTATAAACATTCTTTCGTTCGTATAATAATTCCTGAGGTGACCCGGGGATGCGAGCGGCAGTGGTAGGGGCTACAGGATATGCAGGGCAAGAGATCGTGCGCATTATCATGCGTCATCCAACGCTCTCCTTAGTGGCCGTGACGTCAGAGAGGGAAGCAGGCTTGTCGACAGACCGCTTGTTTCCCTTTTTGCGTGGAGGGCCGAAAATATTTGTCAGTCCTGACCAATTAGAATACGAAAGTTTCGACATCATTTTCAGTTGTCAAGGTGCCAAACAAGCGACCCCGTTGTTCACGCAGTGGCTAGAACGTGGGGTTAAGATAATGGACTTATCCGCAGATTTTCGCTTTGTTGACCAAGGTATCTATGAAACAGCCTATGGCTCTCATCCGGCGCCAGATTTATTGCGCTTGGCTCAAACAGGATATGCTGATGAATTAGACATCACCTATGCACCAGACCGCCCTCTCTTTGGCAATCCGGGATGCTATCCGACCGGATTTTATCTAGCGGTTGGCCCTTTGGTCGCTGCGGGGTTGGCATGTCCACTTGTCATTGTCGATGGGAAATCTGGCGTGAGTGGCGCAGGACGCAAACCGCAAGTGCACCTCATGATGGGAGAAATGGCAGAAAATGTGGCGCCATACAATAATCCTGGGCAGCACCGCCATACATTTGAAATGGAGGCGGTAACTGGCGGTTATGTGACGTTTCAACCGCATCTTATGCCAATGGCGCGAGGAATGGAGCTCAGCATATATATTCCGAATTGCTCCTGGTCCCTTGACTATATTGTGGACTGTTGGCATAAGGCCTATGACGGGAATGCTTTTGTCGACGTGTTAGCCCAGGGACAAAAGCCTGAAACACAGCGCGTGCGTGGCACGAACCGAGCAGAGTTGGCAGCGGCATGGGACAATCGTACGCATATGGCCGTGCTATACGTGACGTTGGATAATCTAGGCAAGGGTGCCGCGGGTCAAGCGGTACAGCATGTAAATCAGTGGCTGGGGTGGCCCCAGACTTTAGGGTTGGAGTGAGAAGGACCATGCAGCAATTCATTGAACCGCCGCTCTCAGGTATGATGTGGCAAGATGCGACAGTAACCTATCCACAAGGCTTTCAGGCCTATGCGGCGGCCGCAGGCTTGATTGCCGGGCGTCACGATATGGCATGCCTTTGGTCAGTCGTCCCGGCGGTGTTTTCTGGGTTGTTTACCACCAATCAAGCGGCGGCGGCACCCATTACCGTTACAAAACAAGTTGCGGCCAAAGGCTGGTGTCAAGCGATCATCATCAATGCCGGTAATGCGAATGCGGTGACGGGCCAAGGGGGACTTCAAGACGCCTATACGATGCAACAGTATATGGCCGACCATCTGGGGGTAGCGTCTGAGCAGGTGGCGGTGGCGTCAACGGGCGTTATTGGTGTACCGTTGCCGATGGACCAGGTTCAACAGGGCATGAGCCAGTTGGTGGACGCTTGGCAGCAGCAGCATTCCGACGGAGTCAAGGCCAGTGAAGCCATCCTTACAACCGACCGAGAACCGAAAACTTTGGCCTGCGACGTGACGCTTAGCTCAGGTGTTGTTCGTATCGGAATGATGGCGAAAGGCTCCGGCATGATTCATCCACAAATGGCGACCATGTTAGCATTTTTCACTACAGATGCGGCTATTGAGAAATCCATTTTGGATGAATTAATGCGCCAAGCCGTATCTCGGAGCTTTTTGCGGGTGTCAGTCGATGGGGACCCATCGACCAATGACATGGCAGTGATTCTAGCGAACGGACAAAGTGGGGTCCACGTAGGAACACCAGAGGACATCGCGCAGTTTGGCAAGGCTTTAGCGCATTTGGCGCGCCAAGGCGCTCGGATGATTGCCCATGATGGGGAAGGCGCAACTCGTCTCATTACCGTGCGCGTGCGGGGGGCTGCCACTGAAGAGGATGCGGCCCTAAAGGCGCGCACGGCAGTTCGTTCCAATTTAGTCAAAGCGGCTGTCTATGGAGGCGATCCCAATTGGGGGCGGGTCATTGCATCCGTGGGGAGCGTGGGGCTCCCGTTTGATCTCTCCGCAGTGTCCTTATGGATAGGGACCGTATTGGTTCTCGAAGGCGGGTTGCCGGTGCCCATGGCAGAAGACCAGGCGCATAACGAGTTAGAGGCCGATGAAGTCGTCATGGATGTCCTCATTGGCAATGGACCGGGATTTGCCGAAGCTTGGGGATGCGATTTGACCGAGCAGTATGTCGAAATTAACGCCCATTACCGGACTTAAATGGGGGTGGAACATTGCGCGTTGTAGTAAAGCTGGGCGGTAGCGTGTTGCAGCCAACAGACTCAGAGCCGGCTGGGATTCAAGAGATTTCCCGCTTTGTCCAAGAAGGACACGAAGTGGCCGTTGTGCATGGAGGTGGCCCGGCAATCACGAATAGTCTGACCGAAGCCGGAGTGCCGGTGACTTTCTATCAAGGACAGCGTGTCACGACTCCGGACGTTTTGCGTCATGTTGTCCGGGTTTTGCGAGGTGAAGTGAACATGGAACTAGTTCTGCGGATGAACCATGCCGGCATCGCGGCGGTTGGCTTAAGCGGTGCCGATGGGCAGCTTTTCCGTGCCTCGCGTATGCATCCGCCCGAATTGGGCAATGTCGGCGTCATAGACTATGTCGCGACCAATGTCGTGACAGCACTGTGGCGCGCAGGTTTTGTGCCCGTCATTGCGCCCTTGGCCATAGGGTCAGACGGTAATGAAATTTTGAATTGTAACGGAGATGGGGCCGCATCGGCACTCGCCAGGTGGCTGAAGGCGGATGTCTTGGTGTTTTATACCGAAAGTGGGGGGCTTAGGGAGAGTCCGGAACCCAGCGCCGGATTGGTGAGGCGGATTTCGGAATTAGAGATTGGTCAGTGGATAGCTCATGGACGGGCCACCCAAGGAATGGTTCCTAAATTGCAAGCGGCCCAGGACGCTCTTAAACAGGGAGTGAAAACGGTGCTGATTGGTTCCTATTACGATTTTGAACAGGGCGCTACGGAAGTGGTCAAGGGGTAAAGAAAGAGGGTAAAGATTGTGATACCAAGCAATCATTTAATGCCGGTATATAACCGGTATCCGGTGGTATTGACGCGTGGTGATGGGGCGGAAGTTTATGATGTGCAGGGACGTCATTTCTGGGACTTTTTAGCGGGCATTGGCGTCAATTCATTAGGCTACAACCATCCGGCAATGCAAAAAGTCTTGGCGGATAGTGCGGCTTTGATTCATACGTCGAATCTCTTCTGGACCGCCGAGGGCATTGCGTTGAGCAATAAAATGGCGGAGATAACAGGTGGCTACCTCTCTTTGTGGTCGAATAGTGGTACAGAAGCCAATGAAGCGGCGATCAAACTCATGCGCCGGTATGGCAAATCGGTCAATAAGCAAGCCATTTTAAGTCTCACGGGTGGGTTTCATGGTCGCACGATGGGTTCTTTGTCCGCTACATTTGTCGCAGCGTATCAAGAGCCATTTGCGCCGTTAGTCCCGGATTTTTACGAAGTTGAAGCGGGCAATATTGAAGCCTTGAAACAGGCCATGGAACAACACCATCCCTGCGGTTTGATGATAGAGTCTATTCAGGGTGAAGGCGGTGTGGTGCCGTTGCCAGAGGGATACTTAGCGGAGGCGGCGGCCGTTGCCCGGCAATACGACTGCTTGTTGATGCTGGATGAGGTCCAAACGGGCATGGGCCGAACGGGTCAATGGTTTGGGTTTCAGCACGAAAAAGTATCGCCAGATATTATTACGGTAGCCAAGGGCTTAGGCTCGGGAGTGCCCATTGGAGGGATGTTGGCCAAGCCTGAGATAGCGCAATATTTTGTTCCTGGCGATCACGGGACGACGTTTGGGGGCAATCCCTTAGCAGCACGGGCGGGGCTCTGCGTAATTGAATGGCTCGAACAGGGCGGGCTAGACCATATCCAACGGATTAGCGGGCTGTTGGAACAACGCCTACAACAATTGGTGCGCGAATACCCCGATATTGTCGAAGGATACAGAGGGCGGGGCTTAATGTGGGGTCTTATGGTAACGGCACCGGCAAAAGATTTGGTGCAGGCGGCTTTGGATCAGGGACTCATTTTAAATGCGCCCAAACCTCATGTAATTCGTCTATTGCCGCCACTGGTGGTAGAAGAAGCGGGTATTACGGCGTTTTATGATATTTTGAGTACAGTGTTAGAACAGTGGCGTCAAGGGGCGCACTGAAACTTCGAAGGAGTGTGGCAACGTGGTTAAAGGTGTAAATCCCGGTGATACGGTGGTTTTGGCGTATTCGGGAGGACTCGATACGTCTATCATTATTCCGTGGTTGAAAGAGCATTATGGTGTTGAAGTGGTTGCGTTTTGCGCGGACTTAGGACAAGGCGAAGACCTCGATCAGGTACGGCAAAAAGCATTGGCGTCGGGGGCAAAAGATGTCGTGATTAAGGATTTGCGTCAAGAGTTCGTCGCGGACTACCTGTTTCCCATGCTGAAGTCCCAAGCGGTCTATGAGCATGTCTATCTCTTGGGCACGGCAATTGCCCGCCCCTTGATCGCTAAATATTTAGTGGAGGTAGCGCACGAGTATCAGGCGTCCGCGGTGGCCCATGGGGCTACGGGTAAAGGGAACGACCAAGTGCGGTTCGAGCTTGGTGTTATGGCGTGGGATCCCGCGTTGAAGGTGATTGCACCGTGGCGCGAATGGGATATTACTGGGCGCGTTGAAGCAATGGAATACGCCAGACGTCACAATATTCCCGTAACAGCGACCAAAGAGAGCCCCTACTCTCGAGACCAAAATCTTTGGCATATTAGCCATGAAGGTGGGGTGCTGGAAAACCCAGCTGTTCCAACCCCTCAGGATGTCTATACGTGGACAAAATCGCCTGTTGAGGCACCCGATGCTCCGCAATGGGTAACGATAGCCTTTGACCAAGGGGTGCCAGCGGGCCTTGATGGGGAGCCCCTTGAGGGATTAGCCTTAATGAATGCCGTGAATGAACTGGGTGTACGTCACGGCATTGGGCGGGTCACAATGGTGGAAAATCGACTGGTTGGAATGAAATCGCGCGGGGTGTACGAAACGCCAGGAGGAACCATTCTTTATGCGGCGCATCAAGGCCTCACCAGCATCACGTGGGACCGGGAAACGGCGTTGTTTGCTCAAACCGTTGCCTTACGGATGGCTCGTTTAATCTATGATGGACAGTGGTTTTCAGCGCTACGGGAAGCTTTGATGGGGTTTGTAAATGAAGCCAATCGCGTAGTGAGTGGCAATGTCACATTGATGTTGTATAAAGGCTCTGTCACGGTCCATGCGGCGGTCTCTCCGTTTTCGTTGTACTCGGAAGACTTGGCAACATTTGATGGCGGACAATACGATCATCATGATGCGGAAGGATTTATTCATCTTTTTGGATTGCCTTTAGCGGTTCGCCAACGGGTCATGCGCCGGGGAGGACGACATTAATGGAGGATATGGCGCGTAGTCCTCGCTTGGCTCAAGGCTTGGACCGCAATGCGGCGCATTTTACGGCTTCTGTTTTTTTTGATTGGCGACTATTGCCTTACGATATCGCGGGGTCCATGGCGCACATTACGATGTTGGCAGAACAGAACATTGTCACTCAGGAAGCGAAAGAGCAAATTCTCGCAGGCTTAGAACAGGTCCGTCAAGAGTGGGAGCAAGGTACGCTGACGCCCCGCGTCGAATGGGAAGACGTGCATATGAATGTGGAGGGTCGCTTGGGGGAAATTATTGGCCCCATAAGCGGCGTGCTGCATACGGCACGAAGCCGCAACGACCAAGTCGCTGTCGATATGCACTTATATATGCTTGATGTAGCGGAACGCTTGAAATCGTTGCTTTATGCGTATATCAAGGCGCTTACTGACCGTGCGGAACAAGATTTCGGCGTGATTATTCCCGGATACACGCACATGCAAGCGGCGCAGCCGATTTTGCTCTCACATCATTGGCTGGCCTATAAGAGTATGGCCATCAGAGATTTCGAACGCCTTCAGCAATGGCAGCAACGGACCAACTTGTCGCCGTTAGGCGCGGGTGCCTTAAGTGGGACTCCATATCCGACAGACCCCGCGCGAACGGCTTCTTTGCTGGGGTTATCCTCTGTCTATGACAATTCCGTAGACGCCGTGTCGGACCGTGATTTCTTGCTGGAATTTTTGGCTTGGGCCGCCATTACGATGGTTCATTTGAGCCGATTAGCTGAGGAATTGGTATTGTGGTCCAGTGTGGAATTTGGATATGTGCGGATTTCGGATGCCTATTCTACCGGGTCCTCGATCATGCCGCAAAAACGCAATCCCGATGTGGCGGAATTGACCCGGGGCAAAGCCGGCCGAGTCATTGGACGGTTACAAGGGTTATTGACGACCATGAAAGGATTACCTCTTGCGTATGATTCCGATATGCAAGAAGACAAAGAAGCGGTTTTTGATGTCGTCGACACAATGGACGGAGTCCTCACAGTGGTGCCGGGTATGCTAAACACTTTAGAAGTCAATCGCGAGCGCATTGCCCGGCGCATTGGCCAGGACTATACGGCAGCCACCGACCTCGCCGACATATTGGTACAAAATGGGATGACGTTTCGCGAGGCGCATCATTTAGTTGGAATGTTGGTCACAGAACTTGAAAAACACGGCAAAGGCTTTGGGGATGCGGACCCTGACTGGTTGCATACAGTGGCCCCGGAAATTCAGCCTGAATGGTTGAGAATGTTGACGCCGGAAAGGCTCGTGGCGAAGCGACTGCAGCCGATGGGGACGGCACCGGAGCGGGTCACGGAGCAAATCCAAGCAACCCGCCAGTGGCTTGCGGAGCATCAGCCAGTGTAGGTGTTAGGGTTTGGCCGTTTGGTGTCCCCATGGCTTTAGAAAGAGGTAAATGCCTGGCGCTAATAAGCCGAGATATAAGACGACTTGAAGAAGAGTGGGAGATTGGGCATATCCGATAAAGGTATGAAGCAGGTCGCCTAAGGCTCCTGATTCGCGTAGGTAACGTCCACTGTGCCACAACACGCGTCGTCCCCAAGGAATCCAGTGCAGGGCTTGGTAGTCTTCAACCCCGTCACTTATTAAGGCATCCGCAAATAGCAGCAGCAAGACCCCAAAGATGCTAAAAAATGTCCGCAGCGGGATGCGGCGGCCCAAATGGTACATCCAATAACTAAGGCTAAGGCCCGTAGCAATACCGAGAACGGCACCTGTCAAGAGTTGGGCAGGTGCCGTTCGAAACGAGAGGGCCAGCACGAAAATGGTGGTTTCCAAGCCTTCTCGACCGACCGTCACACCTGACAGCAGTGCCAGCGTCCATCGAGAAGAACGAGTGAGCGACCGGGCGACGTCGTGTTGTATGTGATATTTGAGATGCTGGCTTTGCTTTTTCATCCAAAAACTCATGGCCGTCAGCATCACGGCTGCGGCAAAATAGGTGGTGCCTTCGAACCCGATTTGTAAGCGTGTTCCTCTGTAACGGTGGATGTTTTCCCAGACGAAGGTGCCGATAGCTGCATCACTCACTAAGGCGATAACGGTGCCGGTCCATACCATAAACGTGAGGTCACGGCGTCCGATTTGTCGCAGATAGCTCAAGATGATCGCAACAATCATGCTGGCTTCGACCGATTCACGGGCAAAAATCACGAGAGTTGGCAGCAATGAATTTGACGCCCCTTCCTGGTGTAGTGGCAAGAGCGTACGAGTCTGTGCCTATTGGTGTCAAGCATTGCAATGATAGCGATGGTCTTTTGAAACGGTTGATAAAAAAACCCCCGAAAGGGGGCTTTAACACGAGGGGATCTGTCTATCTTTAAATGCCTAAAAATGCCAGAAGCGCCAGACTGGTACCAACACCGATCACGACACTGGTCCCGACCACATACCGCTTGGGGGAAAATCCTAAAATGCGCAAGGAGTTGGCCAAGACAAATGCGGATGACAAGAGCATAGCTACCGCCGCAATGAAGGGGCCCGTATATCCCATGGCAGCAGCGGGCAAAGCTAAGGCGTTGTAAAACAATGCCCAGAGCAAGTTTTGCTTGATGATGCGCGTCACTTGTTTGCTTGTGGTTAAGGTATCCACCAGACTCATCAAATTGGGGCGGGTTAGTGTCAAATGGCCAGCTTCGATAGCAATGTCTGAACCTGTGCCCATGGCAATCCCCAAATGCGCTTTCACTAAGGCTGGCGAGTCGTTAATGCCATCGCCGACAAATGCTACATGATGGCCTTCTGCTTCGAGTTTCTCGACCAACGCAGCTTTGTCCAAGGGTTTTTGACGGGACAAATAATGTTCGATGCCGACTTGGTTGGCCACGAGCGCAGCAGCTTCGGGAGAGTCACCAGTGGCCATCCATATCGCTAGTCCTTGCGCCTTCAGTTGGCTGATGGCCTCACGGGCCTGTGCTCGCAGTTGGTCTCCAACGCTGAGAATGGCACGGACATGACCATCGACTTCCAGTTTGGCAATCGTACGACCCTCGTCGCGCCATGTGGCCACGCGCTCAGCCATGGCGTCATCGAGCTGTTCGTGCCCTTCTAGCGCTCCAATCCGTAAATGGTGGTTGTCAAGCTCTCCCGCCACACCCCATCCGGGCTCCTCGGAAAAGTTTGCTATCGGACGGAGGGGAGTGCCGGTCTGTTCCACATATTTCGAGACTGCAGTGGCGATGGGATGTTCGGACGCGATTTCCAAAGAGCCTACCATCTGCAGTACTTCGGGGGTTTCGGGCCATAGACCGGTTAAGGTCATTTGCCCCGTCGTCAATGTTCCCGTCTTATCTAAGATTACGGTGTCGACCTCCGCGGCGCGCTCAAGGGCGTCATCACTGCGCAACAGCATTCCATAGCCCCCTAGACGCTGCGCACCTGCCAAGACGGCTAAAGGGGTCGCTACGCTCAAAGCGCAGGGGCAGGCAATCACAAAGACTGCAATCATGTTTAACAGCGCAGGGGCGGTACCGACTTTGGCAATCAACAACCAATAGAGGAGCGTAAGCACACCGGCAACCAGAACGGCGGGAACAAAAATCCGGAGAACACGGTCGGCTAATTTCCGCCATTGGCCTTGAGCGCCTTGTGCCGCTTTCACAAAACGAGCAGTTTGTGCCAAAATCGTATCGCTTGATACCCGCAGGGCTTGAATCACAAGGCGTCCTGTCGAGTTGATGGTTCCAGCATAGACCGTGGACCCGATTGATTTGTCGACGGGCACGGCTTCACCAGTTAAAAAGGCTTCGTCAATGGCCGAGTGTCCATCAAGCACGGTGCCGTCTACCGGAACTTTTTCCCCGGGCCGGACGACAACGTGGTCGCCGACTTGGACTTGGTTAATATCAGTCTGGACTTCATGGCCGTCTTTAAGCACCCACGCTGACTTGACACTGAGCCGCGATAGCATGCGCACAACGCCGGCTGCGCGGTTGCGAGTGCCCACTTCCAAATTGCGACTCAGGAGTAAAAAGGTAATGAACATCGTGGCAGTATCAAAATACAGATACCGCCCACCGGCAAAAATCGTATAGACACTATAGCCATAAGCGGATAAACTGCCGATGGCAATCAACAGGTCCATGGTCGGCACGCCGTGGCGCAAAGAGGACCAAGCGCCGCGCAAAAAAGGCCAACCACTCCAGAAAACACTAGGTGTAGCGATAGCCCAGAGACCGTATTCTAGCGCCTCACGTAGGCTGGGAGGAAATGTCGGTAAATAGCCGGACCACACCGGTACACTGAACATCATAACAAAGACGGTGAGAACGGCCGAGACGCCAAAGCGGCGCAACAGCGTCAAATCTCGATCGGACTCAAGGTCTTCGTCATCACGGTCGCGCTCTTTCGCATCATAACCTAATTTAATAATTGCGTCTTCCAAGTCCTTGGACGACGTGGTGGCAGCGTCCATCGCCACTTGCGCGGTGCTAGTGGCAAAATCAATTTGAGCGCCAAGAACACCGGGCATGCGTGTCAGGACTTGCTCAACCAAAATGCTGCACGACGCGCACCACATCCCGTCGATATCAATGGTCACCGTTTTAGGATCCGCATTTAGGCTAATGACCGGCGGGGTGGGCACGGTAATGTTCTCCCGTAAATTCTCCCAATTAATTCCCGGCCGACTCTTCAATTCTTTGATTTCTTCATCGCCTAATAACCGCCAGAGTTCTCGGCAACCATGACAGCAAAAGATGTGCCCATCGCCAGGTACCTCAGTAATAACAGGCTGCTCGCATAAATAGCATGTTAAAACAGCCATGGGTTCACCTCCGGAATCCAACCATTGACAGCAAAACCTCTCAACATGAACAAAATCCCGCTCAAGGCAATAAGGGCAGCCGCAATATAGGTGAACTTGCGCCCTTTGAGTCTCTTGCTACCATACCAGCCAGCAGCGGCAACGCTCAAGAGGGCCGGGCTTGTGCCGATGCCAAAAGCCAGCAAGGTTACGGCGCCTGCCCAAGCAGAGCCCGTCGCTGCTGCAGATAAGAGCATGGCAAAAATCAGACCGCATGGATGAAACCCTAAAATCAGCCCCGCAAAAAATGCGGCTTGAGGAGTTCTCACACTCATCAATCTACGGAAGACTTTTTGAACGGGTTTCCACTGCAAAAGAGACCAGCGTTCCAAAAATCCCCCACCATGACCAGTCCGAGCTTCGTCGATGGCCCAAAGAATCATCATGCTTCCGCCAATAATTCCGGCCGCAGCTTCAAATCCCGTGGCATGCGCTGCTGTGTTTACAAAGTGACCGAGAGCGCCAAAAATCGCGCCCATAATCACAAAAGACAAAATGCGCCCTAGGTTATGGGCAAGATGACTGGTGACAACCTGTCGCCCCGGATGACGGGCGGTGTCATCGGACGACTTAAAGGACATGCTAAAGGCCAGGACAAATGGGCCGCACATTCCTGTGCAGTGCAAAAATCCCTGAAGAAGACCTACACCCAGTGCCCAAACAATAAGCGTGCTGCTCATCTAAGTACTCCTTGTATACGGTTCGCCGCGGTGGCCGAACGCGTCTGTAGGACGGCTAACACCATCCGTGTCCCGCTAATACACTGCCAATAATCATCAGAGCCATGGCAGGGGTCACCAACAAGCCCAGCCAAGATTGACGGTCTAAAATGATGTACCACGAGGATCCCGCAATCACGCCCATCAGATACAGCAAGAGATCTGCTTCGACCAATAAAGGGATATGGGTATCTATGAATACGTTGAGGGACGGGATGATAAACAAAAAATCCACGGCCATTCCCAATAATATCAATGCGATGGATAGAGCTTTTATGCGCCTGGTACGCATCTCCTCCGAGGAGTCGGGCATGAGTGCCTTAAGGGCACCACTTGACCATCTAGCTACCCAAGGTCCTAATGCCAATCCACCTAACAACCCTGCAATGAGAATGAACGTATATTGTAGAGTATGGTTATCCACACAGCCATGAGCATCCGCGATATCGCTCAGGTGTTGAATATGATAAGAAACGGCAACCGCGTAGCTCACAAAAGAAACGATGAGAGCCACATATCGCCATGCCTTATTTCTAATATCGACGCCGGTGGCGGCATTGTGAGAGGATCCTTTAATCGCTGACATTGACGGAAATGTTCTCCTTTGTATGATGCCCCAACGCATCCACGTTCGCGGTCATATCCCAAGTACCTGCCATAAGAAATATGCCATGACCTTGGTAATGCCCATGCCCCACATTCTGAAGCACCATGGTTTGATGGGGCATATCCATAATGGTCATATGCAGTGAGACAACAATATGGGCATTCGTGACAGGTTTCCCATTTGCCGTACGTAATGATACATTCACGTTAAAGGGCTTTAGGGCCACGAGCGGATGGGGGCGATAGCTCCAAAGGCTCGTCATGCCTGAACTTTTTATTGTGATGGTGCTGGGCTGGTGCGTGGCGGATGGCGCTGTCTGCCCACACGCTGATAAGGATAACGTCAGCAAGGCGCCTCCAAAGACCATGCCCAGGGTTCGTTGCTTCCTTATAAATGTAGGCATAAGCGAGCTATCGGCGGCTCTCAACAACACCATCTCCTCAATGGCTATGACAGGATGCATTTCTTTCGCTATTATAGCGCAAGTCGACGGAATCGGACGAGGTGGTGCATGAGGGAGATGGTGCCTTTGAATCCTAATCATGGACTAGATGGGTGAAATACCTGGTTCCAAAGAACTATAAAGCCTAGGGGAATATGGCGATTCCTTGTTTTTGCGTGTGTTTGGGATATGATGAATTATTACGGTAAGGCTCAGAGCGTTAAGGAGGCAGACAAATGGAAGAGCATATTGGCTTTGTGGGGCTTGGAGTGATGGGTCAGAAAATGGCGGCTAATCTGATGCGCCATCAAGCTATCGCCATCACGAATCGTACGCCCTCTCGGGGTGCAGCTCTCGTCGAAATGGGGGCTGACTGGTGTGAGACGCCTGCAGCCGTGGCAAGGGTGAGTACCATTATTTTTACCATGGTGTCAGACGATGATGCCTTGCGGGCCGTCGTAGAAGGAGAAGGGGGTCTGTTACACGAGATAAAACCAGGGATAGTTGTTGTCGACCATTCAACGGTATCGCCCGCGCTGACCAAAGACTTGGCGAAGAAGGTTCAAAGCCGGGGAGCGGCGTGGCTTGATGCACCTGTTACGGGGGGCGATGTCGGGGCTCAGAATGGGACTTTGACCATCATGGTTGGCGGCGAGGAGGGTGATTTTACTCGGGTTCGACCCTTCTTGGAACAAATGGGACAGCGCATTTTACATGTGGGAGCCGTTGGTCAGGGACAAACTTTGAAACTGATATCCAATATGGTCTCTGCCATTAATTTGATGGCGGCGGCGGAAGGTTTGCAGTTTGGTCTACACCAAAATCTAGCCCTTGACGACTTAGCGGCGGTCATGAATTGGGGATCCGCGCAATCGTACGAGCTCACCAAAGTCCTGGATCGCTACAGCCACAACAATTTTGCACCGGGATTTTCCGTGGCCAATCGCCTCAAAGACTTAAGATTAGCGGTGAACTTAGCCAAGGAATCGGGTTATACAGCGGACTTAGGAGCATGCGCGCTTCCTTTTTACGAAGCGCATGACCGACAAGGCTACCATGATCAGGATGAAGCAAGCTATGTCTTGCGGTGGCAGTCTGCGGAGCGCGAGAATTAATGGCTCCACGGGCGGTTCTTCTTTTTGACCTGGATGGCACCATTTTGGACACCACCGAGCTCATTCTTGCCAGCTTTGTCTATACCTTTAAAGAAGGGCTGGGTGAGACCGTGAGTCGCGAGCAAATATTGCAACACTTTGGGCGCTCGCTGGATGACCAATTTCGTATCATGCGACCTAATTTGAGTGGTGAGGAAATCGATCGCTTGGTGGCCTTATACCGAAAACATAATCACGCCTACCATGATCAGATGATTGCGCTCATCCCCGGTGCGGATGTGGCGTTACATCGGTGGGCAGAGCAAGGTGTTCCAATGGGGGTGGTAACATCCAAACGCTTAGATATGACGAAACGTGGACTTCAGCAATACGGGCTGTGGTCGTTGTTCCAAACAGTGGTGCATCACGACAGCACTTCTCGTCATAAGCCTGATCCTGAGCCATTGCAATGCGCTTTGGCCAATCTGAAAGCGCGTCCGGAGGACACGTGGTATATTGGTGACAGCCCCTATGACATGCGAGCGGCGAGGGCGGCTCAATGTGAGGCTGTTGGCTTTAGTTACAATACTTTTAAAGCGGAAGAGCTGGTGGCAGCTGGTGCCGGTCATTGGGTTCAGAGCTGGTCAGAACTTTATTCATGGTGGGAAATTAATCATCACAAAAGTGAGGGATAAATATGGGACTTGATGGCGCAGAATTGACATGGCTGGGACACGCCTCTTTTATTTTAAAGTCCCCTGGCGGGAAATATTTAGTGTTTGACCCTTGGTTGGAAGGCAATCCAAAATGCCCTCCGGCCTTTTATGCATGGGATAAAGCCGACTATATTTTATTGACTCATGGCCATTTTGACCACATGGGAAGTGCGGAGCCTTTGGCTAAGGCGACCGGTGCGACCGTGGTATCGAATTTTGAAATAGCGACCTATTTGGGATCTAAGGGTGTGACCAACACGGTTGGCATGAATAAGGGAGGGACCGTCGACTTTGGCGACATTAAAGTGACGATGGTTTATGCTGACCACAGCTCAGGCATTAGCACGGAAAACGGTATTATTTATGGCGGCGAAGCCGCAGGCTTCGTGGTAACGCTTGAAAATGGACTGACGTTGTATCATGCCGGAGACACGAATGTCTTTGGAGATATGGCGCTCATTAAAACACTTTATCAACCCGACATTGCGCTATTGCCCATTGGCGGGCACTTCACTATGGCTCCTAAAGAAGCCGCGTATGCAGCAAAACTGCTAGGTGCGAAGACCATTGTTCCGATGCACTATGGTACATTTGATGCCTTAAAGGGTAATCCCGAGGCGTTAAAGGACTTATTAGTGGGAACCGAACATACGGTCATGGTATTGGCTCCGGGACAAACGGTGGCCTAGGAGGACATATCATGGCAGAGAAAAAGCCTCGGAAACCGAAGACGTTTGCACCGTCGCTATCAGGACGGTGCTTGCGGTATACGGTCATGGACCTCTTGGGATTTGGGCGACACATCGCTCCCGAGGCGCTTGTTGCCATGCATGATGGAGCCTCTTTACACAAGCGATTTCAGCAAAGCTTGGGCGATTTATATGACGTCGTGGGGGTTGAAGTGCCGTTGAAAGATCCGGTACTTCATGTTTCAGGGCGTATTGATGCGGTGTTGAAAGAAGGCGACCACCAAGTTGCTGTCGAATATAAGACGGTTCGCGATGACAAGTTTGCAGCGGTGCGGGTAGCGGGCCCCTTTTTTGACCATTGGGCGCAGTTGGCGTTGTACGTCAACATTGGCGGTTATGATGCCGGGCGTTTAGTGGTTGAAAATCGGGAAACGAATGAACGGCTGATGTGGCTGCAGTGGCCTGATGTGCATTGGAAGAGCTGGTTGGTCCAGCGCATTAACACAGCCCAAACCTACCAAGAGAAGCGTACGTTGCCTCCGCGCGAGGTGAGTCTGAATTGTCGCCATTGTGATCGGTGGCAGCGTTGTTTTAAGTCCGAGGCGGAACGTGAAGCAGCCATTGCTGAACATCCGCTTTGGGAACCGCACCCAGCGGCTCCCGAGATTATTCAAGAGGGCGATCCGGTTTGGCGGCAACGAGAAGATATCCAATAGCAATCCATGGAGATCCAAAACTAGGAGGATTGAACGCACATGGCGCACGTCGATGTTAAATTTACGGGGGGCATGCAATTTGTCGGCACAGCTCCCACAGGCCATTCCATTGTAATGGATGCTGCTCCAGAGGTTGGTGGTCAAAATTCTGGGGTGCGACCGATGGATTTGACGTTGATTGCTTTAGGAGGGTGTACGGGAATCGATGTGGTGTCGATTTTGCAAAAAATGCGTGCACCCGTCAAGAGTTTTACGATGGACATTGATGGGGATAGAGCGCCTGATCATCCCAAAGTTTATACCACGATTGTCATCAATTATCGGTTTGAGACCGAACACGATATTCAGGACAAAATTTCGCGCGCGGTGCATTTAAGTCAAGAAAAGTATTGTAGTGTGTCCCAAATGCTCGTCAAAGCCGCGACGATCGAAGCCAGGATTTACATTAACGGCAATTTAGCGGAGACGATAGCGCATTAACATTCCTTCCCCTTTTTGCACATGAACCTGCTAGGGCTCGGACATTCTAGCTCTAGGCCAACGTTCCATGGTCGGGAAAGGGGAAGAGGAATTGGACGAACACGAACAAGACAAGAAAAAAATTGCGGACCTCAATCGGGAGCGTTTTCAGCAAGAAGTGGCGCGGGAGCTCGGAATTGATTTGAGTGCAGCGGATGCGAGCCGCCGCAGTATCCCGCTGAACGATGACCCGGCAACTCAAGAGGAGGCCCAGGACCACTCTCCAGAGTAAGCTGGTAGAGGAAGACAAAGAAACCTAAAGCTATGCACGCTTTAGGTTTCTTTGTCTTCTCCCATTGAGTATAATCGGGAAAGAAATGGGGGGCCAAATTTTGGACGTAGGATTAATCGGTCTGCCACTTGCGGGCAAGACGACAGTATTTAATTTGTTGACAGGAGCCAAGGCGGAAACAAACGATTTTGGTTCAGGCAAAACAGAATCGCGACGCGGCCTTGCGCCAGTTCCAGACAGCCGACTGGATCGTCTGGCGGAGTTATATCACCCGCGTAAGGTGACGCCTGCGCAAATTGCGGTGGTCGATGTGCCCGGGCTTAATCGCGCGGATAACGGAGGACCCAACCGATTTCTTAATGATGTGCGGTTGGTGGACGCTCTAGTTCATGTAGTGCGCGGCTATGCTTCTGATATTGTTGGACCCGCGGATCCGCTCCGCGACATTGAAGAAATGGAATTAGAATTAGGATTATCTGATTTAGATTTATTGGAGAAACGCCGGGTCCGGATTCAGACGGGGAAAAAGATCACAGCGGAGATGAGACAGGAGCTGGATTTAATTGATCGGTTGATAAATGCGTTAGAAAATGATCAGCGCTTGAATCAAATGACGTTGCAAGATGACGAGCTGCGTTTAATTCGCGGGTATCAGTTTTTAACATTGAAGCCAGCCGTTTGGGTTATTAACTTAGACGATGAAGCATTTCAAGCCGGAGACTTTCCCAACCGTGAAGCCATTTTAGCCTTAGCACAAGATAAAGATGTCCCAGTCGTCCTGATGGCTGCGGCATTAGAGCAAGAAATGGAAGAACTGGATCCAGAAGATCGTGCCGCCTTTATGCAAGACTTGGGAATTCAGCAGTCGGGGCTTAAACGTGTGGCGCAGGCTATTTATGATAAATTGGGGCTCATTTCTTTTCTTACGGCAGGCGAGGATGAGGTGCGCGCCTGGACTATCGCTCATAATACCACGGCTAAAGTGGCTGCTGGGAAAATCCACTCGGATATTGAACGGGGATTCATTCGCGCCGAGGTCGTAGCTTTCAGCGATTTGGATCAATGGGGCAGTATGGCTAAGGCCAAAGAACATGGCCACGTCCGCCTTGAAGGAAAGGATTACGTGATGAAAGATGGAGATGTGGTCAATTTTCGCTTTAATGTCTAGTGGGAGGAGATGTGGGGATGGAACACTATTGGGAGAAAGCGCAGCAGCTGATTCCCGGCGGCGTCAATTCGCCGGTTAGGTCATTTAAAGGTGTGGGGGGCTCGCCGTTTTTTGCCCGTCAAGGCGAGGGGCCCTATCTAGAAGACGAGGAAGGGCGACGTTATATTGACTACGTCATGAGTTATGGTCCATTAATTTTAGGTCATGCGCATCCTGCGGTCGTCAACGCTGCCTCTGCCCAAGCCGTCAAAGGATTGAGCTATGGGGTTCCTACAGTGTTGGAAGTGGAAATGGCGGAGCTTTTAACCCAAGCCGTGCCGGGCTTGGAAATGGTGAGAATGGTTAATTCTGGAACTGAAGCCACCATGTCTGCCATTCGGGTGTCTCGTGGAGTCACAGGACGGAGTCGAATTGTGAAATTTGCCGGATCCTATCACGGACATGGCGACTCGTTGTTAGTCAAGGCGGGCTCTGGGGCAGCGGCTATGGGGATACCAGATTCTCAGGGCGTTCCGGTGGCCTTGGCGGAGCTAACCTTGACGGTACCCTATAACGATATTGAGGGGTTAAAAGCTGTCTTTTCCCGATTTGGTCACGAGATTGCAGCGGTGATCTCGGAGCCCGTTGCCGGCAATATGGGCACGGTGTTGCCTTCCGAGGAATTCTTAGCGACCATTCGCCATCTTACCCGTCAAGCCGGAGCTTTATGGATTGTGGATGAAGTGATGACAGGATTTCGGGTAGACTGGGGAGGGGCGTCCCGACTTTTTGGCCTAGAACCCGATTTGGTTTGTCTGGCTAAAGTTATTGGGGGAGGAATGCCCGTGGGGGCTTACGGAGGGAAGCGGGACTATATGGAACAGGTCGCTCCTCTAGGACCCGTGTATCAGGCCGGCACGCTCTCTGGCAATCCTGTAGCTATGGCTGTGGGACTTGCACAGTTACGAACTATTGGCGGACCGCAGTTCTACCCTCCCCTTGTCGAAAGGACACGGACATTGGCTACCGGATTGGTCGAGGCAGGAAAGAGACATGGGATTGCTGTGAGTGCTAACACGATTGGTGCCATGTTTACTCTTTTCTTTCGCGAAAGTGCTCCGCACAATTTTGATGAGGTTAATGCCTCAAATCGTGCACGCTATACCCGGTTTTTCCATGGGATGTTGGAAGAAGGGATTTTCTTTCCCCCTTCACCGTTTGAAACAGCTTTTCCTTCGGCAGCGCATAATGATGAAACGACGCAGGCGACATTGGAAGCAGCGGAACGGGTGTTTGCGCGGATCTAGACTGATTCAAAGAAAGAGGACAAACCTTGGATATTCCGTGGCTGAACCCATTTGCTTTTAAGATCGGGCCAATTGGGGTGCATTGGTATGGTATTTTTATGGTCATGGCCATTTTAGGCGGTGCATATTACCTGATTGAGCGGGGCAAGCAATTGGGAGAGGATCCGGATTATCTCTCGAACGTCACGTTGTGGACTGTCTTATGGGGGGTCATTGGGGCACGTCTTGTGTTCGTATTGGCGAACGAACCCCAATGGATATGGAACGATCCCTCACAAATCGTGCGAATTTGGGATGGGGGATTGGCCTATGATGGAGCTATCGGATTGGGAGTATTGGCGTTATGGTACCAATTGCGCCAGAAACCCTTGGAATTTAACTATCTTGTCGATTGGACTGTGCCTGGTATTGCCTTAGGCATTTTTATGGTCCGCATTGGTAATATCTTCAACCACGAAGTACTGGGTCGCATGACAGAACTAGGCTTCGGACGATGGCCCGAACAGTTAATTGGCTCCTCTATAGGCATTTTTCTCTTAGTGCGGTATTTTTGGATCGAACGCTACCGTACACCACCGCCGGGATATCAATTTTGGTCTGCGATGTTTTATTATGCTTTGTTGCGCGGTTTTATTGGAGAAACCACGAGGGACAATCCGCTGTATGTTTGGCACTATCTAAATCCCTATTGGGGCATTGGGTTTACGACGTTGATGCAACTCTTTACGCCTGCCATTTTAATTTTTACAGGGCTGATGATGCGTAGAACTTGGCGAAAGTCAGCGACGCGGCTTATTCCTTTGGATACGGCACTGGATTCCCCAAAGCCTTAGGGGTGTGTCCAAAAACAATGACGGGGGTGCCTAATGCGCTGAAATCCCACACCCAACGCGCATTATTCACGCCTTCGGTGGATAGTTGAATGCAGCCATGGCTCTTAGGGACGCCAAAGTGATGGTTCCACCATGCCCCATGAATCGCGATGCCACGGAAAATGTACTGGGCGTACGGAACATGCTCAACATCCCAATAGTCTTTTGTACCGGGGATCCCTCCGACCATATGATCATCGACTACGCGTCGGTAAATCCAAAACGTACCGGTGGGGGTGGTCCATTGGGGAGATACGCCGGTGGAGACGGGCATGATGCGCACACGGGTGGAGCCTTCATAGGCTTCAAGTGTCTGATCAGTGAGGTTGACGCGCAGTATGTGCGCGTCACCCGTCGCAAAGGTGGTTGTAGTATGAAATTGACCTTGATGGAACGATACCGTTATGATGGAGTGGGCTGGCCAAAATCTATCGGGCATAAGGGTATAGTCGGTGGGGGTGGTGGCCGTGACGTGAAAGGCCAAAGCCGGATGAACATGGAGGTCTTCTAGCAAAATTGCACGGGCCTCTGGATGGTCGGTTTCGAGCTGGACGCCGTAGTCGATGCCAACAGGGCTATGGGTCTGTGGCGTAAAGTAAGCGGGGGCGTCTGTCGTATCATGCACCGAGGGGTTTATGCGGTTAAGGGATAAAGAAATCGTCCATACAAAGATGACCGCCGCAAAAAGTGCAAACTTAAACTGTCGGTAACGAATGATGCAGTGCCTCCTCACATAATGGGGGGTTTTTCCAACGAAAGAGGGTGCCCGCCATGTCGATTATGGTCTTATTCTTTTCTTTTGCTGCTGATCGTATGAATGCTCGCCAAAAACTCTATGATCTTGATGGCACCATGACAGTCAAGGAGTTTTTTGAAAAATTTTTAGTAAAACCTTTAGGGGATCCGTTTGACGCGTGGCTTTTCAGTGTCAATCAAGAGTGGGTAGACGGAGATGCTCAATTGCACGATGGGGATGAAGTAGCGGTCGTTCCCCCTGTTAGTGGAGGGTAATATGGGAAAACGTATCCCAAGGAGGGTTTATGGACGTTTATCAGATTACACAACAAGTGATTGACCCGTCGGCGCTCCTCCAAGCGTTGGAAGATCCAGGCGCAGGGGCGCAGGTATTATTTCTCGGGACGGTGCGCAATGAATTTGAAGGCCGTGCCTCAGAAGGCTTGTTTTATGATGTCTACCCACAGATGGCGGAAGCGCAAATTCGTAAGATAGGCGAGGAATTGAAAGAGGAATTTTGTGTACGTCATATTGTCATCGTCCACCGTATTGGCTCTCTTCCGGTGGGGACGATAAGCGTGGCCGTTGCCGTCTCCGCTGCCCACCGGGATGCGGCATTTGCCGCTGCGCGCGCGGGGATTGATCGGGTAAAAGAACGTGTGCCGATTTGGAAAAAGGAACATTGGGCCGATGGGTCAAGTGCTTGGCACGATGACAAAAGTTGAGAGAGTGTCTTTAGAACGCCTAGGTAATATTAAAGAGTTCCTTGACCTTTTTGACGTTGGATCGACTAACGACCACTTCACTGCTCTGTTTGTCTTTCATTTTTAGAAGGTAAGTACCATTAAAATAGGGCATGATTTCTTTGACCTGGTGCATATTGGCAATAAAACTGCGGTGGGTCCGCAAGAATGTCTCGCTAGGCAAGCGTTCTTGCAATTCTTGAAGAGTAAAACGCGTCGGGTAGCGGTCGTGATAGGTGTAAATGTAAATAATTTCATGTTCAGCCATAATAAAAATGATGTCATTGGTATTGACCGGAATGGTATGACCTCCGGATTCACACGGCACCCAAGTGAGGACATCGGATGTGGTCTTCGGCGTGGCGGTATCAAGATCGGTCAAGCGACGAATGGTCTCGGCAATACGTTCACTACTGACGGGTTTAAGCAGATAGTCGACGACTTGGACCGCAAACGCATCCACGGCGTACTGTTCGTGCGCTGAAATAAAGACCACGCTTAGTTGAGGACGCTTGTCTTTTAGAATGCGAGCGAGCTCCATGCCTGACATGCCGGGCATCTGTATGTCGAGAAAAACCACGTCATAATCCAGAGCTTCGATGAGCGAGAGTGCTTCTTTGGCCGTCTGCGCTTCCCCAATGACTTCCAATACATTTTGGTAGGGTTCGAGTAAGAAACGCAGTTCTTGGCGAGCGGGATATTCATCTTCAACGATTAGGGCTTTTAGCATAGACAATCCTCCTCTATTTATGCGACGGTCGGTGCAGTGTTGGGCGCTTTAGGCACCCGTGCTAGCGGTCGAAGACGGCTGGCATGGAATTACGACTCGTACCGTGGTTCCTTTATCTTCGGAAGATCGCAAGCGTAGGCGATATTTAACACCGTAAAGACCGATAAGCCGTTCCGAAACATTGGATAGCCCCAAGCCCATCCCTTGACCGTGTCCCATTTCAAAAATTTCCCGCTGGCGTGATTTGGGGATGCCATGCCCATTATCAGAGACATAGATAATCGTATGATTGCCTTGGTTGCGAATGCTAACGCTGACCATACCGGGACCTTCTTTTTCGGCAATGCCGTGAATGACTGCGTTTTCAACCAGTGGTTGAATAATGAGGACAGGAACTGAGCGGTGCAATGCCTCGGGTTGGATGCGCAATCGGTAACGGAGCTTATCCCCGTAGCGAGCTTTTTCTAAATTCAAATAGGTTTGTACATAGTCAATTTCGTCTTTGACGAGCACCATCGATCCTTTATGCGCTAAGGAACGCCGAAAGAACGAGGCCAGCTGGATTAATAAGTCGCGGGCTTTATCCGGGTCGGTGCGGGAAAAGGAGATAATCGTGTTAAGGACGTTAAACAAGAAATGCGGACGAATTTGAGCTTGCAGAGCCTCCAGACGGGCCGTTGAAGCGAGGCTACGCTGCCGGTCCAATTCGGCCACTTCCAATAAAATAGAGAGGAGTTGGGCAATCCCCTCGGCAAGTCGGCCTGCGCGCTTCGGCAAAGTGCTCTGGTTTGCGACATAAAGTTTAATGCAGCCTACTGATTGACCATGAGAGATCAACGGAGTAATAATGACAACGCCGAGCTGACATTCATCGTAAGCTCCTTTGAGTTCCTCGGTTTTTAAGATTCTTTGGACCCGTTGCTCCATCACTTCTCTAGTGGTATTCGAAAGGCTTGAGCCCGGATTATGTTGCGGGCAGGGCTTGCCAGCCCATCCTAGGACACTGTTCGTGTCGGTAATCGCCACAGCTTCAACCCCAACCGTTTGCTGAATGATATTGGCGATATGCTGCGCTGTCTCCCGATTGAGGCCTTGGCGAAGATGGGGCAAGGCGGCATGACCAATTTGAAAAGTTGTTTCCGCTGCATCTAATGTTGCTACCGAGGAATCTTGTAACAACGTGGCAGGACGACGCCGCTTTTGGTTGAGGAGCCATCCTAGGGGAACAAGGATGGCCAAAACGGCTAAGACTTGTTGCCATAACGTAAGGGGCGCCGTGACAATCAGCACGACCAAAGCGACAACGGGCAGGATAAAGATTAGTCCTCGTTTGATAAATGGTCACCTTCTTCTATAATGTCCAAGGCTGTAAGGTGACGCCTTTTTGGCGCATGTCCTCAAGTGCTTTGGCGCTGTCATCCGGTCGAACATTGACGCCTTTCATGGCATTGGTGACCGCAATCGTATGAAAGCCTTCCGTGACGGCATCTAGGGCTGTAGCCCGGACACAGTAGTCGGTTGCTAGTCCGCTAATATAGACGGTCTCGACGTCGAGTCGATGGAGCCACGTTGCCAACCCGATAGAGGAAATGTGGCCGCTTTCGGCCAAAAATCCTTCAAAGCCACTGTAAGCATCCACAGCGGGGTCAAATCCCTTGTAAAAATATGCAGCGCCTTCAGGAATCGTCAGCGACGGATGGATCTGGCAGCCCACGGTGCCTTGTACGCAATGGGGAGGCCATGGGCCCCCTTGGGCCTGAAAAGACACATGGTTTTCAGGGTGGAAGTCTTTCGTCAAGACAATAGGTTGGCCTTGCAGCGAAAAATAGTTAAGCAAAGCTTGAATGGAAGGAATAATTGTCTCCGCATCCGGCACCGCTAATGTTCCTTGAGAACAAAAATCGTTTTGGAAATCCACCACAATTAAAGCATCTTGTCCCATCGGTTGTAACCTCCTGAGGCCTATCTTATGCCATTTTAGTGTGGTGGACACAGTGATGCAAATCCCTATTACACGGAATTCGATACAGAATGGTGGCCAAGGATGAATGGGTACGGCCCTGACAAGACGTCTGATATATTGCACAAGGGATATCGGCTGAAAATCGGAGATTTGGTCCAAAATAAGGACGGAACAAGATGATATTGATCGTTTTTAATCGGGGGTTTGGAGATAGAAATAAAATACTCCCCAATGCATGAAAAATTAGTTTGGCAATTAGGCAGGAAATCAGACATTTGTGTCGAAGTATTATAATGTGCTGTGGCCACGTTTAATTAAAGACGCCCACAGCCCAGAAATTATTTCTTATCTTTTTGGTTGAGCGTGGGAGGCTCTCCGTTTTCAGACAACATGTAGGTTTTAGACAAAATGATACCGTAAAGAGGAGGCACCACATTGATTAATTTAGAGCGGGGCTTGAAACGTGAATTATCCTTTCTCGATCTGACCATGTCCTCGCTGGGGGCCATTATTGGATCCGGATGGTTATTTGCGGCCTTTACGGCGGCGTATTTGGCGGGACCGTCATCGATTTTCAGCTGGGTCATTGGTGGCGTGATTGTCTTGTTCATTGGCTTGGTCTATGCTGAGCTAGGTTCGATGATTCCGGAATCCGGGGGCATTGCGCGCTATACGCAATACTCGCATGGGCACTTGACGAGTTTTATCGTCGGGTGGGCCGCGGTGATTGCGTATGCGTCGGTGCCCGCCGTAGAAGCCGAAGCGACAGTGCAGTATATGAGTCACTTTTTCCCGGGACTGTATGTCAAGTCCACGTTGACTACGTCGGGGTTGATTTTCGCTGCCCTGTTGATTGTGGCCTTTTTCACCGTGAACTACTTTGGAATTAAGGTGTTTGCGCGGATTAACACACCGCTCACGATCTGGAAATTTTTCATGCCGACGTTGACGGTGATTGTGTTGGCCATTGTCGGGTTGCACGGCACCAACTTCAGCCACATTGGGGGATTCATGCCGATGAAATCCTCGGGAATGTTGGGGGCGGTCGCGTCGGCCGGGATTGTGTTCTCCTACTTGGGCTTTCGGCAAGCGGTGGACTTGGCGGGAGAAGCGAAAAATCCCCAACGGGACGTGCCTCGCGCCTTGATTGTGTCGATTGTGATCGGCATTATTCTCTACACCTTGTTGCAGGTGGTCTTTATCGGAGCACTCCCCACCTCGGTGTTGGGCAAAGGCTGGGCCGCGATTGCGTCCAATGCGCAAATTGCAGGGGCGCCGTTTGCCCAGTTGGCCATTTTTGCGGGCTTGTCGTGGTTGTCGACCCTGTTGTTTATTGATGCGTTCTTGTCGCCCGCCGGCACGGGCAGTATTTATCTGGCTTCCACGACGCGCGTCTTAGACGCGCTGGGCCGCAATGGCTATATGCCCAAGGGCTTAGCGAAAATCAACCCCAAGACGGGGATTCCCAGCATTGCCTTGGTGGTCGCGGCCATCATCAGTTTGATTTTCTTGGCCCCGTTCCCGGCGTGGCAGTCGCTGGTGGCGATTGTGTCGGGAGCCACCGTCTTTACCTACATGGTGGGACCGATTTCGGCCGCCGTGTTTCGCCGCACGATGCCCAATGTACCGCGGCCCATTCGCTTAGGCGGCTTGTCGTGGATTGCGCCGGTGGCGTTTATTGGCGCGTCCTTGATTATCTACTGGGATGGCTGGGTCGCTGACGAGAAACTCTTGGGCATTATCTTGATTGGCGTGGTCCTGTATTTGATTATCAGCGCCATTGTGCCGCAGACGATTGCGAAGCCCTCGGCACAGTCATTTAAGTCCAGCGTATGGATGGTGTTCTATCTGCTATTCATGCTGGCGATGTCTTATTACGGCTCGGGTGTCTTTGGAGCCCCGGCTAACCACGGCAAGGGCTTTATTCCGTATCCGTGGGACTTGGTAGTGATTGCGGTCGTCTCGTTGCTGTTTTACTACTGGGGGGTATCGAGTGGTTACCGCAGCAAAGCGGCGGATGAAGTGTTGGAAGCCCTCGAGGAAACCCGCGAGACGGGCGCGTTATAAAGGTCAGTCCCGAAAGGCTAGCAATCCCATTAAAACAAAAGGCGGCTCGTAATGAGCCGCCTTTATTGTTATTTATTAGACGCGAGACTGATGAGACGCGCCTGTACCAAGTTCTTTCAACCTGACAGGGTTAGGTGGCGCGAGAGCTCATCGCTCACTTTTTGTACTCCACGCTGGACCTCCTCGGCGGGCACTGGCGTGGGGGGAGACATTGTTTCTGCAATACGTGCCCATGCTTTATGATAGGCCTGTGCGTAGAGAAAATATAAATTATCTAATTCATCACGAGCGCCAGCCGTGAGGCTGGCTTGTGTTAAGTCATAAGTGACGTCCGTTGTGTGCGGGGTTTGCCAGTGCGGAGCAACGCAATGACTGATTAGCCACTGTGACTGCGGTAGATAGAGATGGTCGAAATGGTCGGGGTTAATGCCGCAATGCAGAAAAAGAACAGAGTGCCCCGACGCCAGAGCCCGTTTGCCGACGGCGGCCATGAGGGCGTGAATCTCTGATCCCGGGGGACTGATAAGGAGGTGGCGGCGTTTTGCGGGCCAACTTGCATCAGTCACAGGTGAATAGGGTCCCTGGGAGGATAAGGCTGTCCCAAATGCATGGAAGCTTTGACCGGCCTTTGGTATTGGGCATACAGAGACCATCTCCAATAATCGTTGTTGAACATCATGTACGGCCGCGGAGAGTTGGGGTACTGTACGCCAAAACTCACGGATATCTTGCAGATAGTCACTGGCGATGCGGAGGTGCCGGTAGACATCAGGAGGCAGCGAGGGATAACGCACGGTAGGCGCGTCTAAACTAACCGTGTCAATAACGGCGGTTACTCCGCTGATCTGCCATGATGAGTGATCCATGATAATAGCGGTATGACGTGATGGGATGACAAGCCCTGTCAAAAGGTTGGGATTTAAGGGTTCATGAAAGCGCCACAGCTCTATACCGTCTAGGTTATCGGCGAACGCTGTAAGAACAGCGGATATCGTCACATAGTGTCCCTTAAGAGCGATGATGTGGCGGGCATTTTTCAGCCATTTGGCATAATAAGAACGATATCCGTGGGCGGTATGAGCTGCGGCTAGGATATCATAATGTGCGACGGCCATTCTTCATCACCTCCGGCGTTGCTAATCACCATACGTGGGAAGGATGAAAGTGTGCCATTACGGCGAAGTTATTGCCGTTAAAATACCTCTAGGGGTATAATCAAGGCAACATATATTGTTTCTATGCGGGAGGTGGGCATATGGCCGTTATTGTGTATACCACACAAACTTGACCCCATTGCCGGAGCGCGAAGCGGTTCCTGCAAGAGAGGAAAGTGCCTTTTAAAGAGGTGGATGTTTCAAAAAGCGCCCAGGCCGCACAGGAATTGCAACGCAAATCCGGACAAACCGGCGTGCCGGTGATTATTGTCAATGGGACAGTCATTGTGGGTTTTAATCGCCCTAAATTAGCTCGAGCACTAGGGGTGAGAGAATAAAAACAAGGCCCGTCTTGGGCCTTGTTTTTATTATTGACCAGCTGCCTCTAACACAATTTTTAACAATTGGTTCTCGGGGACAGCTCCTGTGACATCGAGCTTGCCGTTGACGACGGACTTGGGAACACCATAGACATTATATTTGCCTGCGAGGTCTGGGAACTCGCTTGCGTCCACCATGTCTGCCACTACGTTGGGTGATTCTAGAGCCATATCATGTGCCAGGCGTACAGCCCGGGGACAATATGGTCACGTAGGGGTGGTAAATACCTGGATGTGCACAGGTTGCGTTAACTGCGCCAGCGCTTCTTTGGCTTTGTCTGTCAGATTGACCGTGTGGGTTGAAACTGCTTTGATGTCTTCAAGAAACGCACCAAATTCATGCCCACTGGGAATGCCGACAAAACGTATGCCGGTTGCACGGCCTTGGTTGTCTAGCAAGTTGGCAATAGGACCAGAAATTGGCTCGTTACCGGGATGTCCGGGTTCTAGAACAGGCGCTTCGGAGGTTTGGCTCACCATGACCAAGTCGGAAAGATCCGCTACTTCATTGGCCAAGTCGGTAAAGACTTGAGCGGTTTCCGCTTCAGGACCCGGATAAATCTGAATAGTAACCGAATCCTTTAAGTCTTGAAAGAACTGGGTGACTTGGTCACGAATTTTTTCATCCAAATAAGCCACGTTTTTCACCTCCTTATGTACTGGGGTAAAGACCGCAGGGCAGATGGACGAATCGGGATGCATCAGCCAAGATAGTGCTGCAATCTGGAACCCAGGAAAATTGTTAAAGACCACTGGTTGAAGGTGATCTCCCGATGTGTTTACCTTAACATGTAACCAATTGTTGTCAAGAGCTTTCTTGTCGCACTGGTTTATGCGTGGGAATGGCGCCTGACCGTCGACCAGTTTAATACATCGTATAGCAAGCAATAGCCGGTAACGGCGGTCACAAGAATGATCCCACCTAAAGCCGACATTATCGCGGTGCCGACGGTAGACATGGCAGTGGTTAGGGGCCAAATCCATAAAACGGCAACGATGGCTAGGCGCACGAGACGATCAATAGGTCCGACATTTTTTTCTAGACAGGATTTTTTCATGTCAATCCTCCCGTCTTATTGTGCTAAGTCATCGTCCTATTTATGTGTATGCTTCGAGATTCTTGTAGTGTTTTTTCGCTGAAGGGATGAAAAAAATGATTAAACCGCAGTAGAATGACAGTAAAAGCTATGACGAAGATAGCTCGAAAGGAGGAGCCTGAATGGGGCATAAAATTTATGTGATTCGGCATGGACCCGTTCAAATGAACCGGCAAGGCGAGTGGTCTTTATCGGCGACTGGGGTGGCGCTCACCATTGAATTAGCTCGGAATGAATCGTGGGAACACATGGGCTTTTTGTATTATAGCCCCGAACGGGCAGCCCGCCAGACGGCGCGCATTATCGCACGTGTTATAGGTGTCCCCTCACGGTCTAATGAGGAATTACGTGATATCAACGGTTGGGGATTGGCAACGGGCCAAATCATAGGAGGGCCAGGGGGGGAGGACCGCGAAGCCGCCATAGACCGTATAAGTATGTGTCTTAAAGAGTTAATGCGAGCGAATCCCGGTCGGTCCATTGGCGTCGTCGCGCATGGGCGCATTTTAGCCTTGTTTTATAGTCATATGCTGGGGCGCTCGGTGTCGCTGCTGGAGTGGTTGTCGGTTCCGGTTCCCGCCGTGTGTGTCATCGACGGAGATTCATGGAAAATAGAACGAGCTTTTCAATACAAAGAATTGTCTGATAATAATCAAGATTGGTAATAAAGCCCTACCAATCTTGAGAAGGCGATCGCGATTTTAGCAACCGTTCAACAACTTGTTCAAACTCTTTGTCTGTGAGCTCTCCTCGAGCATAGCGGTCTTGAGCGATTTCTAAGGGTGTGGGCTTCGGTTCCGGCAGGCGATGTGCTACCGTGGGGTCGACTAACCACCGGCGCCGATTCCTAGGCCGGCGCAATAAGCGCAAGGAGAAACGCCACAATAACAGCAGCATAAAGAAGTTAAAAATCGCGGTAGGAATTTCGGTAGACGACTGCGGCAACATCATTGGGCACCTACCCCCTTGGCAAGGCTAGCGTTCTTCCTTTATCTTAATAGCTAATGCGGGAATGCTCAATGCTAGCGGTGACAGAAAATTTTGGAGGATGGTTAAATATTGTGGATGTGTCGGTAAGAGTCGCGCAAAGTCAGGACCTTGAGGCGATTCGTGGGATTTACAATCAAGGCATACTGGACCGTATCGCGACCTTGGATGCTGAGCCCAAGAGTCCGGACGATATGATGATATGGTGGGATGCTCATCGAGGACGCTATGGAGTTTTGGTCGCCGAGATTGGACATCAGGTGGTGGGTTGGGCATCCCTCAATCCTTATTCTTCTCGTCAGGCCTACCGCGGAGTAGCAGAGCTGTCCATCTATGTGCACCGTGAGTACCGAGGACAACACATTGGACAGCAGCTGTTAACGCAGTTAGAAATCTTGGCGCGCCAACACCTCTTTTATAAAATTGTTCTCTTTACATTTCCCCATAACATGGCGGGTCAACGGTTGTATACCAAAATGGGTTACCGGGAAGTGGGCATTTTCCAGCGTCAGGGATATCTTGATGGAGCATTTGTCGACATTATGGCCATGGAAAAATTTATTCAAACACTATAGCCTTGCCGGGATTACAGAAGCCCTCGGGATAGGGTCAGATGGCCTAATCCGGGAGCGATCATCGCAATCAGTGTCGCTATCATTACGATAGTTGTTGTCCAATGCGACTCAGGCCCGTAAGGGCAATCGGGAATGGTGCGCATGTGGGGAGAGGGGAGAAGCGGTCGGGTTTTTTCTCCGCTTACCGTAAACCCTAACCACCATTGAGCGAGATTCCAGCCAAAATGCGCCGCGACCGCGGCCCAAAATCCCCACCAAATAAAGATCGCCCCTAAAATCGTACTGACCAGAATGAGGTTGATAATGGCACTATAGGATAGAGTGCCGTTTGTACGGTGGGCCACCGTAAACGCTGCGACTGATACAATAAATGCGGGCCCTAGTCCAATAAAGCGGCTCGCCACTCCTACTAATAGCCAACGAAAGAGGCCTTCTTCGAACAATGCCATCACGAGCAGCCACATTCCCAGACGTAATTGCTTCGGAAATGCGACGGGGTCGCGGACAGGGTGTTGAATCACCTGATTGCTAAGACGCAATAAGCCCCAGACCATCAAAAACGCGACGATACTGCCACTAAAGCATGCCATAACGGTCATCGGGAACCTCCTGCAAATGGAACGAGACATTGGTTGGATCGATGTAAAGCGGGCGATACACGTACGGTGACGGATGGCGGTCCCGTAGGCAACGTCTCATGGTTTGTTCTCTTTTATCATAGTACAATGAAACAGGTATGACGGGAAACAACGATACGACTGACCAGAGATAGTGAATTGGCGATTAGAGGGAGTAGACATAATGCAAACTGACAAGAAAGTGACGTGGGAGCAAATAGCAACGGTTCCCGCGCCTGGGCTCAATGTCCCCATTCATTGGAAGTTTACACCAGACAATCAACATCTGACCTATTTGGCCCCGTCTGGTGATAATCCTGCGCTGTCGTTATGGACGCTTGACTTGTCAACCATGGCGTCTCGGGTTTTGGCGGGTCCAAAGAGCACGCCAGGTCATTCTCTTGAGGAGGAATTGCGACGCGAACGGCAGCGAATGCCGTGGGAAGGCATTACCCACTATCAATTTGCGCACTCTAAGGCACATCGTGTGTTGATTCCACAAGGCAGTCAATTATGGCTCCTAGACATCGACAGCATGGAACAATTTTTCCTGGCACCTGCCGAAGGCGCAGAAGATCCCTACCTTATGGGAGATGGCGAGCGGGTTGTGTTTGTACGAAATGGTCAGTTGTGCTTGTTCGACTCCGTGTCTGATACCGTGCGCGTATTGGCTGAGCCGCGCGAAGCGGGGATGACGTGCGGGCTGGCGGAATATGTTGCCCAAGAAGAATTTGATCGACCCCACGGATATTTTGTGAGTCCGAATGAAGAGTGGATTGCGTTTGAAGAAGTGGATGATCGCCACATCCCGATTTATCCTATTGTTCATTGGGATGAGGAAGCTACGCGAATCGAGACGCATCGCTATCCCTTCGTCGGGCATGCCAATGCGCTTTTTCGCCTAGGTGTGGTGGAAATCGCTTCGGGCGCTACCGAGTGGGTAGACGTCCGGGGTTTTGCAGACGGTTACTTGGTGGATGTCCATTGGTCCCCAGATAATCGACTGGTGGTATCGCTGTTGACGCGTGATCAAAAAACGCTTACGGTGTTCGCCTATAACCCGCAAACCCATCAGCAGACGATTTTGTGGACGGAGCACGCTGATGATTGGATCAACGTGACCCACGATATGTGGTTTTTAGATTCGGGGGCCATTGTGACGACTAGCGAGCAAAATTCAGACGGGTTTCGTCATGTGGTTCTTCGGGAGCCAGGACGACGCGAGCGTTGGGTGACGTCCGGGGCGTTTATGGTCACGCGGATTGTGGCGCTTGCGCCATCGCAGGACTATCTATTTGTAGAAGCCACCAAGGAATCGCCGTTGGAACGCCATCTATATAGGGTGGAGTTAAGTACGGGTCTTATGGAGCGTCTAACGGAAGAAGCTGGGGTGCATTTCACGGTTTTCTCCAAGGACTGCCGCTGGTATGTTGACCAGATATCCAACTTATCGCATAGTCCAGCCGTACGCTTGGTTCAACGCAGCCACGAGGTTGCGCCAATCGTGTTGCATCAGCCTATCGATGCACGAGACGTGGCCCTATCAGAGCCAGAATTAGTGGAAATCCCCGCTCATGATGGCACCATCTTGTATGGCGCAGTGTACCATCCCCAGCAGATGACGGAGGAGAAGGCCCCTGTTGTCGTCGCGGTCTATGGGGGCCCTCACGCGCAGATGGTGACGAGAGACTGGCGTCTGACGGTGGATTTGCAGGCTCAGTATTTAGCTCAACACGGGTTTTTTGTCCTTAAGGTCGATAACCGGGGAAGCGCCAACCGCGGCAAAGCTTTTGAAACCGCGATCAATCGCCGCTTTGGTACAATTGAGCTCGACGACCAGATTGCCGGAGTGCAGTGGCTCGGCGATCATTATCCTGTCGATCTCAGACGTGTGGGGATCTACGGGTGGAGTTATGGGGGCTATATGACGCTTAGTGCGCTTCTTAAGGCGCCGGATGTATTTTCTGTTGGCGTAGCAGGCGCTCCCGTGGCAGATTTTCGCTGGTATGATACAGCCTATACCGAACGCTATATGGGTACCGATGAGACAAACCACGAAGGATATGAATACGCATCCACGCTAAATTTTGTACACAATCTGCAGGGGCAGCTGCTGATTATTCATGGCTTCATTGATGAAAATGTCCATTTCCGTCACACAGCCCAAATGATACAAGCGTTGACAGCTGCTCATAAAGACATTGCGCTGTTGGCGTTGCCCAAGACCCGTCATATGCCCCGTGGCTATGATGTGTTGTACATGATTGCGAAAGGCCGTAGTGAATTTTTTGAAAAGCATTTAATGGGCCAAGCTTGACTGACTTATGATGTTGCCATGGGAGCGACCATCATCGCTTTGGTGTATCCCATGACAAATCCCAATTCGCTAGCGTGACGCTCCGTGGCGCTGCCGGGGTCGGTTTGGATAATCGCCCACTCGCAGTGGGCCTCGGCGGCCATCTCTAAGCGCTTGGCAATGAGCATGTGATGGAGCCCTTGATTGCGGTGGGTGAGTTGTGTGCTGGCGGCAAAAAGCATGGCGATGGGGCCTTGAATAGAGATTGCGGCCGCGGCTCCCCAGACGCCATGCACTTTTGCTAACACGCCCGTCGAGCTGTCGTGCTGCAAAAAGCATGTAGCAAATGTGATGTCGTCAAGAGAAGGCGGACCATCGATTTTAAAGCCGGATGCCACAATGTGTGCCCATTGGGACACAAGCGGCGTGTTTTCTTCAACTATCTCGATCGAACCGACTGGGGGGAAGAAATGACGCGGTCGAGAACAGAGTGGCTTATACCAAACGTGGGTAAAATGGTCGAGGCAATACCCGTGGTGCGCCAACACGCTGAGCCATGTGGGGTCTGAAAACGATGTAACCTCTATACGTGCAGGCATGTCAAACTGATCATAAAAGGACTCGATTGCGGCTAGGTCGTTTTCATTGCCACGGCATGGCAGGCCGAACCCTGACGCATAACTAAGTGGCGACAGGTGACCTGCAAAAAGTGCTTGTCCTCCGTCCCGGGACATGTCTGCGAAATCTCCACCTGGCTCATAAGTCACATAGCGCGCTAAATGCTGCCGGTGCATGGTGGTTTCGGTTTGTTCAAAGGCTTCTACCAAGTCTCTATCCAATACGGTCCTCATATTCCGCCTTCTTTCGATGACGTAGATAGCAATAATCTTATCAGGACGTCGGGGCTTTATGGGAGTGTGTTCACATCTAGCGTGAGCTAAAGGACTCGCAAGGTGGCGTTGAATGGGTTCGTGGGCTTCGTGGCGAGAAAAAAGGCGCGGCCTGAAAATTGTGGGTCAGTGGACAGAGAGACGCCTTTCATTATCTGTATCGCAGAGAATCCGGTCTCACGGAGCAGCTGCGCCACCATTGATAGTTTATAGGCTCGTTGTTGCAGGACAACATCGGACCTAATCCATTGGCGGTCGTGCAAGATGAAAATAGTCGCATTGAAGGTAGCCAGTCGGGACCGTAAGTCGAATTTGCTGTGAAACGTTGCGACGTGGTCGGGATGAATCATGGCGTCAGTGCGAGTCCACTGTGCTTGATATTTTTGTAAAGTGTTGACGTCAAAGAAAAATTTTCCTCCTGGCTCGAGCGTGGCGAAGACGCGCGAAAAGACTGCCATTAAATCGTCTGCCGTGAGCATGTGATTTAAGCTGTCAAACAGCGAGATTACGGCACTCGCCGGGTGGTCGCACGCGAATGTGCGGGCGTCTTGCAATAAAAGCTGTGCGCCAGGTGCTTCCCGTTTAGCATAAGCGAGCATGTTGGGTGAGTTGTCGATTCCGGTCACCGCAAATCCTTGAGAGACCAGATAACCGGCGGTCTGTCCGGTTCCACAGCAGAGATCGATGATATGTCCCCCAGGCGCTAGCGCTGACAACAATACCCGGGATAACACGGGGCGCACCGTATAAGAGTAGCCCGCCCAATGCCGATAGTACAGCCAAGCAAAATTATCATACTCGGTCATGCTGAGCCTGCCTTTCTATGGGGAACATGAAGCCATAGTCTCTTCGAGTCAATCCATCACGTGGCCAAAGAGTTTATGGTTTGTCACAAACGAAGTGTATGATGGCCCCATGGATGCGTCAAGACTGAAGGCCGACGGGCCTAAGGTTCACAGCGTTTGGAGCGAGTATTGTTCCATGCTATGATGAGGTTAATGATAAAGGGACGGTGACGACAATGTACATGGGAGATTTTGCTTATGGAGGCGAGGATGGTCCATGACACGCCAAGATGCGGCGGATTTGTTAGGCGTTGGTGTGGATGCTGATCCTCAAGAAGTCCAGCAAGCATTTCGGCGACAATCGCGGCGCCTTCATCCCGATAACGGGGGAGAAGCGTCCCAATTTATTTTGTTGCAACGCGCTCGGGATGTTATGCTGAATCCTGCTGATGCAACTCAAATGAAGGCACAGATTAGTCCTGCACCCTCTGTTAAACCCTTGTTATCCTATCCGGTGCGGTTGTCTATTGCCGCGATAAGGCACCCCCACTTGCGTTCTCGCGCCTTGAAGACATGGATCGCTATTATCGTCGGGCTACCGCTGGTCTATTTGATTGCGCATGAATTGTTCGCGATCGTCATGCTTCCCCTTATGGTGGCTTTGATAATTTGGATGGTGATTCGGTCGCGGTAAAAATCGGGCCCCCATCATAGTGCAGGGGGCCAACGATATCTACTTAGTGAGACGGGCTGACTTCAAAAATGCCATAGAGGCCGATACCGCCATCCTCTGAAACAGGGCAAATATACGTATAAATGCCAGCTTGGTTTGCCGTGAAATGGGCTTGGCCGCTTTCTTGGGGATTGGTGACGCCAACCTCAGAGCCTACAAAGGCAAGCGGCTTGTGTGCTGCACTTTGCGGGTTCTGAAATGGTGGCTTATCAGCAATCAAGCGCCACCCATGTGGATTGGCTGTGTCTTGGTTTTGGAAATTTACGGTGACGTCGGATCCTAAGGGAATAATGATGCGCGGATCGTCGAGTCCACCAATATGAAACATCACATCTGAAAACTCTCGCGATAGGGCTGCGACGTCCATCTGGACGTGTTGGTTGTGGAAGATAATGCGATTTTCTTGGGAGTCTACACTAGCGTCCGGAGGAGGTGTCATGGCAAAATGCGTAAAGTGGGTACTAGTCGCTGATTGCAAGTGCTGGTCCATTATTTTCGTCTCCTTGTCTGACCCAAAGTGCCCTAAACAAAATCAGGACGGTCCGTGCTATTATGCGCGCAGCAGACGGTGGGCATACCATGCGACGCGGATTCAGCGGATATCGGTGGCGGTTAAAAAGAGCACGTGATCGTCCGCCTCCAGTACAGGATCGTGTTCGACGCCTAAAATCACATGGTGCTCATGCACAATACCCAGCAAAATGCCGGGATAACGGTGGCGAACTTGGCTCAAAGGCAGGCCGACCCACTGTTCTTCTATGGTCCGCTCGCGGAGCACATAGCGCTCTGAGCCTAATAAGCTCAGTAAGAGGTCGGCAGCGTGCGGGGTTTCAAGGCTTTTGGCTACAGTCTGGCCTAATAAATTATCGGCGGCGACGGTATGCTCGACACCTAAATCCTTTAAGGCTTCAGCCACTTTGGCACTTTGGGTGATAGCCATAATTGGTAAAGTTGGTGCTAAATGTTTTAAAGCAATAGCTGTTAAGAGCACCTCGCCATCCGTGGCTCCTGAAACCAACGCTTGCCGTGCCGTCTGCGGACGCGACTTGGCCAATACTTGGGGATTTGTTGCATCACCGGAGATCAATCGAACGCCTTCAGGAACCGAGCTAGGAGGCACATCAGCTACGACCACGACTTGAGATTTTTCCTCGATAAGGTCGTCGAGCAGATGGGCGACAGTGGCGCTAAATCCATACACGATCAAATGGCCGCGATGGTCCCAAACTTTTTCCAACCCTAACACTCTCCTTATGTGTATCGACGCAAGAATTGCCGCCCAACCAGCAAATACCGCACCCATAAGCGGAATGGTCGTTAACATGACCCCCATGGCAATGACGCGGCCTGCCGTATTGTGCGGGGTGACATCTCCGTATCCTACCGTAGTCGCCGTGGTGATGGCCCAATACAGGGCAATGAAGAATGAGGTATGCTGCGTGATGGCAAATAACGTCGCACCACCAATCATGCACAAGACGGCCATCACAAATAACACGAGAATCTGGTGTTGTCGAATTTTTTTCCAGAGTACAATAAAGATAGTCACGCGTCCTATCCTCCTTGGCGTTATTTTACCGCGAACCACGACAGGACGCCTGCCGTGTTGGCTTTATCAAGACGTAAAACGATGGCGTGGTACAAATTAGTGATGACGGCAATAGCACTGTGAGTTTAGAAAGGTGGACACTATGTATATTCCGAAAGCCTTTCAGCTTCCCCCGAGCGAATTAGCGAATATCTTGTGGCAATACCCTTTTGGCGTGTTGACTTCTGTTCAAGGACAAGACGTTGTGGCGACACATCTTCCTTTGTTGTATCGAGACGGAGAAAATCCGCAATTACTAGGGCATTTGGCGCGGGCGAATTCTCATTGGCAAGGATTAGCGGGGGCGTCTGTTTTGGCCATCTTTTCCGGACCGGATGGGTATATTTCCCCGGAATGGTACGGGGAAGAGTTCAGCGTGCCGACGTGGAATTATGTAGCAATCCATATTCGCGGGACCTGTGAAATTGTCGATCAGGCTCCGGGTATTGCCGACATTCTTCAGGCCCTATTAAAGCGCTTCGAACCCCAAACGAAGGCTCTGTGGGAAGAAAAGTTAACCAGGGCGCCCTATGTGCAGATGTTAGAAGAAATTGTTGGCGTGCGTATTCATATTACAAGTGTCGAAGGCAAAGCTAAACTGGGGCAAAATCGCTCGGTGGCGAGTCGCATCGGGGCCATCTTAGGGCTTAGACGTACGAATGAGCCGGTGAACCACCGTCTTGCCGCTCTTATGGAAGAAACGCTGGGGCCAGATGATCCATTGGAGTCATAATAGCAACGGAAGGATTCATTGGACAAAATTTCCGTAGAAGAATATGGGGTCAAGAGGCCGCGATTGTTGGCATAGTCATTCCAAGGCGAGCTCAGGGAGATAAATGGACGATATGGGACTTTATGGCGTTTTGACAGTCCTATAAGCGGGTGGTAAGGTATGGACGGTAGTTGGTAACATGACGCGGGGTTAAAAGAAAAGAGGTGTCGGCTTTGCAGTATCGCATGTTAGCCGCAAAAATTCACCGGGCTACGGTGACCGAAGCCAACTTAAATTATATTGGGTCTATCACTATTGACCAGGCGATTTTGGACCAAACAGGGCTAAAGCCCTACGAAATGGTTCAAATTAGCAACCTATCTAATGGGGCGTTGTGGCAGACGTACATTATTGCGGGGCCTCGTTTTCAAGGGGATATTTGCCTCAATGGTCCTCCTGCGCGGTTGTTTAGCCCCGGAGACTTGGTCATTATCTTGGGATTTCGTCTCTATAGCGAAGAGGAATTAGCGTCATATCACCCAGTGGTCGTGTTTGTGGATGAACGCAATCAAGTCACCGAAGTCGTGCACGAAGAAGCACCGTTTGAGGTACATGGGTCGACCTAGGGATTAGAATCATCGTGCAAAAGCCGTCTGCTGGGTCTATCCCCATGACGGCTTTTTACACGGTCAAAGACTCTGGTGCTTCTACGACACTTTCAGGGATACTAAAGCGGTAAATGGTCCAGAAGGCTAATGCCATAAAGACGAGGGGAATACCGCTGATGAGGGCACGAAAGCCGTCTTGCACGCTAATAGAGGCATATCCGTGCGCATTAGCATGGTATCCTGTACTGTGAAGCACAATATAGAGCAACAGCGCTTGCACGGAGACGCCGAGACGGAGAATAAATCCATTGATGCCGTAGAAAATGCCCTCACGACGGCGGCCCGTTTGGCGTGCATCGTAGTCAATAATTTCGGCCATCAATACATCAGCCAACGTTAAAAATCCTGCTAATCCTGAACCTAAAAACACAGCGCTCACAAGGACCATAAGCGGTCCATGGGCCCATAACAACGGTAGTAAGCCTGCGGCAATCCACCCTATAGTCCAACGTATGGACTGATGGGATCCAATTTTTCTCACCAGTCGTGTCCATGGTAAGATCAGAATCATGGCAGTGACAAAGATACTGGCTAAGACGAGGGACAGCATACTGTGGGACAAATGCAGAACATACTTCGCATAAAATGGAAGAACCGCCGGCACGAGCCCTAATGTCAATTGGACGAGGAAATTCATGGCGAGGAACTGGCGAAAGCCTTGCTCGTGCCTTAGAATACGTGGGCTTTCCCATAAAGACCAGTGTGGCAGAGACGCTATGGAGGGTTCCTCGTGGGAACCGAAGAGGGAGAGGAAGAATCCAGCGGTTCCGATAGTCGCGAGGATGAATCCCATGGCCGTCCACCCCAAATGGCCGTATAAAAGGGGAGGGGCGGCAACCCCAATCAACAGAGCAATAACTCCCACGACTTGTCGGGGGAATTGGGCCCGTGTGCGCTGTTGGACAGAACGAAACATTTCCGGGAATAAACTCGTCCAATTAAGTACCACGGTCAAATAGGTCAGGTCAAAGAACATGACAATGAATAAAAAGTATGCCGGAAGCCATTGGTGGGAAACCACCGGGTGCCAGAGAAAGAAAAAGAGAATGCCAACCGGGAGGCTCAATCCGGCAATATACGGGATACGGCGTCCAAACCGGGTGCGAGTACGGTCTGACCATTGGCCAATGGCGGGATTTAACACGGCATGCCAAACACTTTGAACGGCCATTGCGGCGGTAATCGCGCCTAAAGGAGCTCGAAGATGGTCAATATAGAAGAACAGGGCAAAGGTAGCAAACGCTTGACTAAAGATATTGCTGCCTAAGTTACCAAGCGCATACCATTTAGGCCGAATAGCCATCACGGGAATCTCCTTTCTTATCATGCCATAAGCGAACGATACAGGTTAATGGGGTTACAGCGCCGTGCAAAGAAAGTACGACGGCGCCCTCAAACGCCGCAAACTGGCAACGGCTACCTGGGTTTAAGCGTACCTTGACGGCGCTATGAGTGCCTTTTGGCAGGTGCGTTGCGTAAACGGGCATAGCTATAGAATCATCCATGGGACACAAACTCCCAGCTCTCGGTTGATACTGCCAGACCAACGTGCCGCCACTTGGCAATGCCCATTCTCCTGTGGTGGGATCATCACCACAACTCATATAGAGGGTGAGGTATTCAAGGGCGTGTGGCAGATCGGTTCCAGGCCCTTGTCCAATGGGGATGAATGAGTCTACAATGCCTTCCATTACTTCATCTGCAATCTCAACCCCTTCCATCAGGGGGAGGGTGGCGCCAAGGCGTACGTACAAAGGCAGGCGGTCATCGGGAATGGCCGCTGAGATCCACTGCGGGCCCGTATATATTGTATTGGTCCACCAGCAGCGCCACGATCCGGTGGGAAAATAGAGACGGTGTTGCTTAGAAGATCGTTTCGTCACTGGAATGACCAAGAGATCGGATCCGAGCATAAATTGTTGATCCAGCGTCCAACTGACGGGGTCGGTGGGAAAAACCATATACATGGGACGCACGAGGGGCAGTCCGACCTGGGTGGCTTGCACGGCTAAGTGGTGAAAATACGGATAAAGGGCAGTATGTAAGCGGGTATAACGGGTATAGACCTCTAAAGTTTCCTCATCCTTGGTGAAATGCCAGTTTCTGGGGCGTGCCGTGCCATGATGGGTGCGCATAACTGGCAATAGGGCGGCCAGTTGGAGCCAGCGCCAGTATAAGAGACGTCCAGAGGGCTTGGTCAAGCCAAACGTCATATAGCCCGCGATATCAGTAGCCCAGTAGAAAAATCCTGCGACTTGGGCGGAAAGCACTTGGGGAATGACAGTGGGCAAGCCGTCAGCTTCTTCAAAGTCTGTATCGGAGTCTCCGCCCCACATGACCGGAGCCAGGCGATGCGTTCCAACCCATGCGGAACGGACAAAAAACGTATAATCCCCTGATGGGCGGGCGTTGTCCCAAAAAGTCCGGTTAATCTGCTGCCAAAGTAAAGGATACCGATTATGGGTATGCCAGCCTGTCGTCTTATCAGCCATGATGGCGTTAACTGGGAGATATTCGCCAAAATCGGCCATCCACCCATCGAAGCCTAGCTGCCGCGCTGGCTCAAAGAGATGCGTCGAGATCCAACTTTGGGCGTTGGGATGCGTCAGGTCAAGCTCGCCATGGGCAATTCCTAAAATGGGAATGCGGACAGGTAAGCCTGATGCATCTTGCACGAGCATGTGGTCCTTTAATGCCTGTTGATATAAAGGGGTGCCTTCTGTGACCTCGGGGCAAAAATATCCAAGCATCTTAAAGCCGGTCGAATGGAGCTGATGGGATAAGGCAGGAAAATTAGGGTACAGACTCTGGTCCGGCTGATGCGTCAAAGGGCGCATCCAAAACCGCCGGGCGTTTTGTTGAGAACCCATCCAGTCTTCAATCCAAATCGCACTGGAGGGGATGCGCTTATTCCGTAAAAATCGGCTCAGTGCCTGAGCTTCAGCCTGGCCTTGTACGCTATCATTCCAAGGAGCAAATATCCACGCGGGAGGCTGGGGCGGGCGTTGGAGGACGGCGAATTGGCGTGTCATCACCTGTTCGGGATCCTTTCCCGCAACAACGTGCAATGTTGTCTGATGCGACCAAATTTGGGCGCGCCGCCATGTTGATTGGAGGTGCCACCGGATCATTTCAGTAGATTCAAACCATGCGCTATATCCCGCTGAACTCAGCCATAAAGGGACCGATGCGTAAGAGGCATAAGGACCTTTGGGAAAGGGAACAAAGGGCAAAAACTTCAGCCACCGTGACCATCGTCCGAGTCCGACGGGTCCTTCTTCTACCCATGAGTCAAACCGTGCGGGGGGATGAATACTGTGCGTGTGTTCGCCAAATCCCTTCCAAGATTCTGCCGCGGGAGTTTGCCAAACGATCTCAAGCAGCGCATCGGGATATTCCGTTTGCACCTCGATAACCGTGTGCCATGGCTCAATGGTGGTGAGCGTTAGGGTCAAGGCGAGATGACGCGCACTTCGCAATGTCACCCGTAAGACGCTGGAATTTAGCCATTGGACATCTCCGGCCACAATGGGAACGATATGGGTAGGGCGTCGCCGAATGAAATCCCACGCCATCACCCGCCTGATTTTAGGGGGACGAGTTTCAACGATGCGCCACGACGAAAAGGGCCATCGCATTAGCGTTTGGTCGCCGTAGCCAATCTCCAAGGACAAATCGGCATCCCTGAAGGTGTAGCTTATTGGATAGGACCCTTTTACATGAGGTGATGACATAGAACGGACATCGGCTCCCCTGGGAGTTTTTCTTGATTATATCAGGATTGATAGGGGGCATAAGCTTTTAAAGGTCTTAGATGATTGATAAATGCAAAAGTCTTTAGGGATGTTCGTGCCTCGTTCCCGACGATCGAGTATAACAAAAGAAGAAAGGAATCGAACGGGCCCCGCATATTCGGGTTCCCCAGCAAAAGGGAGGATAACTGTGCCATTAGATCCGACTGTCCAAGAATATGTTACGCGCATTCAAGCGCTCCATGCCCCTGCGTTGCGAACGTTAACGCCCGAACAAGCTCGCGAAGGTTTTGTTGCGAGCCAGAAATTGTTGCAAGCCGCGGCGCCTATGACCCCGAACATTCTCACTGAGGATTTGATGATACCGGGCCCTTATGGCGAAATTCCCGTGCGCGTATATGCTTCCGCTCATCAAGAGGCTGTTCCTTTAGTCCTGTTTTTCCACGGGGGTGGCTTTGTTTTAGGTGACATCGAGTCCTATGACCATGTAGCTCGAGCGCTACAAGCTGCATCGAGCGCTGTCGTGATATCAGTCGGCTACCATCGGCCCCCTGAGTTTAAGTTTCCCAAACCGGTGGACGAATGTTTTGCAGCCTTGCATTGGGTTATGCGTCACGCGACGGATTGGAATACGGACCCTCATTGCCTTTTTGTGTCGGGGGACAGCGCGGGTGGTAATCTTGCTGCGGTTGTGGCGCAAAAAGCGCGACACGATGGAATCACGCTAAGGGGACAGATTCTATTTTATCCGACAACTGATATGCTTGCAGTCACTGCCTCCAAACAAATCTTTGGTACACAATATTTGTTGCAAAATGATGATATGGCATGGTTTGGAGAGATGTATTTGCGCACCGTGGAGGATGCTCTATTGCCCGAAGCCTCGCCTGCTCGGTTGCCCAATCTAGCGGGGCTGTCACCAACGTTTATTGCCACCGCAGAATATGATCCATTGCGTGACGAAGCCGAGGACTACGCGCATGCATTGCAGGCACAAGGCGTCGATGTATGGCTTCGCCGATATGAAGGTGTCATCCACGGATTTGTTTCGGTGCCGTTTTTCGCCCAAGCTAGCGCGGTTATGCGAGACGCCGCGCGATTTATTCAACAACATTGCGCTCCATCTTAGACGGCACTTGCCGTCTGACAGCTAGGTCTATTTAACGCCAATGCTTGCCGCATGGCATGGCGTCTGACGATAAAAGGAAAAAGCCACGCGTCCATGACAGGGGCGTGGCTTTTTAAGTACCTTGATGCCCGATTAGTTCACGTGCGATTCTACAAACCATAAATCTTTATCCAACTGGCGGGAAACTTCGGTAAATAGGTCGGCGGTATCGGCATCGCCTAAAGCTGCGGCTTCGTCAATGGCCCTACGCATGGAATTGGCGACGTCACCAATGACATCGGCTAGGCGATGGATTATCACTTGGTCTCGGCGGTCTGATGCAGTCCATGGCGCAAGCGTTGTGGTATTTGAGATGGTTTGAGCACAGGTATCCACGGCTGCGCCCAGAGTCGTCACGCGCTCGGCAATCATATCGACAGCTTCTAGCACGTGGCTTGCGATCTCATCAAATAGTTGGTGATAGGCAATAAAGTGAGGCCCTTGAACATTCCAATGGGATAATTTGGTTTGGAGGTAGAGGTCGGTCATCAACACCAATTCCTGATTTAATAGGGCGGTCAATGCGGTACGATTTTCAGCCGAGAGATCTATCCGTGTGGAGCGTAACATCATTTATCACCTTTCCTTTCTATATAGGAATATATACTATAAAGGAATTAGTGTCAAGAATTCCTTGGGGGGATGAAATTTTGTGATAGCTTATCAACGTCTTCCCTTGGACAATACAAGCCTCAGGTTTCCAAAAAATATTTGTGATAGCATGAACAAACGTAATGTGAAATGGTTCACAATATCAGAACATCATGGTAGACTATTTTCAACAACCTGAGAAGTGAGAGGAGAGCATGCTATGGGGCAACATGTGATGTCTGCACCAGACAGGGAAACTTCCCAGCAGACTTTAGTGGATAAATTAGCGGTTGTCGTGCTCCTTGGACTCGCAGCGGCCGGAGGATTATCGGTATTGGGTCTGGTATATGCGGGATTGGCTACTGTCGGACACGTGTTGTAACAGAAGTACAACGCCTCCAATAAAACGGAGGCGTTTTTTGCTGTCCCCTTCTGAAAAAAGCGTATCATCAAGGAGGGGGGGAGGTTCGTGCGTGTCCGGCTATGGGCAGTCAATGGGGCGGGACTGGCTTTTAACGTCTCGTTTTTGATGCTGGCGTTGTTGGTCCCGATTGATGCAACGCGTTTAGGATACCATGCTTGGGTTGTGGGATTGTTGGCTGCAACGCCTGGCGTTATGCAGTTACCCGCCCGCATTTTAAGTGGGCCATTGACAAGTTTTTTTGGAGAACGCCGCCTGCTTTTGATCACCTTTGCCGTGGGTGCTTCGGCAGGCCTCTGTGCGGCCACAATTGATATTAGGGTCGTTGGGTTGATTCTTGCGCAATTGTTGATTGGAGCGGCTCGGGGGGTTTTTTGGACGGCTGCCCAATCGCTGGCGTCCAAATTGGGGAGTGACCCAGCGCGTAATCTGGGTCAGTTTACCAGTGCCACCAAAGCGGGAGCGCTATTGGGAATCGCCACCTCGGGATCAGTTGCCGGGATTTGGGGAATGCCCGTAGCATTTGGCTTGTCCGCGTTCTTATCGGTCGTTGCTGGGGCATTGGCTTGGACATTTCCCACGTTTGCTACGGCGGCTACCGGGGCTGACTTTATGAACGCGGTGAAATCCCTAGGACCAGTGGCGAAGAAACCGGTGGTCGTGGTGAGTGGTTTGGTTGCATTACTGACCGCACTGCCGCAAGCTCTCGCTCAATCTTTTTATCCTATAAAACTCTTGAGCTTGCACATGTCAGCACAAGACGCGACCGCTATCACGGCCTTGCAGAGTTTCGGCATGATTGCCGCGGGATTAGGCGCCACAATTCTATTGCGGCGCTGGGGATTTCGACCCGTGATACTGGGAAGCATTGCGCTGTTAGGAATGTCTGTTGCCCTATCGAGTACAGGCACTGCAACGCTGGTAGCTGTGTTCTTGTTATTGGGAGGCATTGCGGCGGGGCTTTTGAATGTCGGATTTCTCAGTGCGGTCACAATGTATGGGGATGCCTCTCAGCGAGGACTGTATTTTGGAGTGACACAAGTGTATTTTGTGTTGGCCATGATTGCAACCCCGGTAATTTCTGGTCTGCTGGTGGTAAAAACCTCATTGTCTGCCATGTTCTTAGCCGATGGGGTCTTTACCCTAATAACCGGAGCCGTGGTGTGGGGATTGTGGTCATGGGGTTTTCGCCGTGCGGAGCCCATTGCACCGTGATAAAACGGCAGGCTTATGCCTGCCGCTTTTGAGATTAGGCTGGTCCATCGTGCAGAAGACGTCGCATTAATTCATTGAGTAGCGCATCGGTATCGTCTTGATTTTGTACAGGCGTTGCCACCGCGCGTGGCTTTTCGCGTAGCGGCGAAGGTTCGGGTAAGGGTGTTTGAGGAGTTGGCTGACGGCTCATATGCAGGCGCTTGGGAACGACCGACGCATAAAAGCCTGTGAGGCCTACGACGCCTAACACGACGAATAGCCCGCCAAATATGGTGGCCAATGCGAGGCTTGCCGTCCATATATGATGGGAGTGAGGTGCCGGGAAGCCAACGATAGCAGGCGATAAGATGAGCCATAGCCCCCCTAAAATGCTGAGTCCTGTCAGCCATGAAGCGCTTTTCATTTGAGTCCCTCCCCGCGTGCGGTCGTGTGAGGTTGATGGTCTTGGGAGATGTCGAGCAAGACGTCTTGGGCGAGTTGGCGCAATTCGCGCTCCCAACGTTCTTCTTCGCTTTCGGGGACAACCACTTTAGGCTCTCGCGCAGTGGAGACGTCTTTAATGTCCTTAGAGGAAATGGCCTGATCGGGAGCTTCACCTTGCGAGAAGGTTATCTGCTGGGGAGTCCATTGTTGGCGTAATTGACGGATCCACAACGTTAAGGCAATGCCTGAAATGAGGATCATTCCCAACCCTGTCCAGAAAAACGTCTGGGTTGTTTGGTTCCACGGTCCCGGCGCGTGACGCATGTATAGCCATGGGCTTGCCGTAAGGACAGCGGCTAAGATGAGACTCAAGGCGCTGCTGGTAATCGGCCAAAAATATCGTCTCATTGTGCGATACTTCCTCCTTTAGTGCGGTGTGTTGACATGTTCTTGGCAAATCGTTTAGGGTCTGTGGCAATCATGAGGAGAGACAACGAGCGCTTGAGCAAGGCTTGGGCTTCAACGCTGTCATCTTGTTTAAGCTTTTGACGACTTGCATAAATGCCCAGCAAAGCAACGGCCAGATAACGGCGCTGTAACGGATCGGTTGGGCTTAAGGAGGTCTTGACTTCGTCTTCGCTGTAGATATATTGCGGTCCGCGAAGTAAGGACGCGATGGCGGCAATGAAGGAGATTACCGCTGAAAATATAAAGACGGTGCGTAGGGCGCTCATAAAGGGATTCGCAATCAAATGAGGAAAGAATTCACGGCTGATGAGCACTTGCGTACTGGTAGCCGGGAGACTATGCAACACCGCTGCTGGTAAAATGGTTTGAATTGGGTTGTATCCGAGCAGGGCCGCAAATAGGGCGGCAATCGGGGGCAGATGGGAGAGTCCGGCGACTAAAGTCGCAGGCAAGTGAAAGGCCTGAAGCCCATGGCGCATGGCGTCAGGGAGTTTTTGATTCAGACCACTGATGACCATCGTGAAGAACAGGCCCATACTGAGCATCATCCCTGCGTTCATAAAGGTGGAACGCATGCCGGATGCTGCCCCGCGGTAACGGGCAGGGACGCTGTTCATAATGGCTGCAGAGTTTGGCGAAGCAAACAATCCCATGCCAATACCAAGTAAAAAGATTGCTCCCGCAAAAGTCCAGTAATGAAAATCGGCCGGCAGGCTTGTTAGCCAAAGAAAACCAGTGGCGGCGACGAGCATGCCTGCTAAGCCAAACCAACGGGCTCCAAATCGGTCCGAGAGGCGTCCGCTGACAGGACCGGCAATGAGAAAGCCTACCATTTGTGGGAGCGTGTCAATTCCCGCCTGCAATGGGGTGTTGACAAAGGAGACACCGTGTAGGGGCAGCCAAATGCCTTGAAGCCAAATAATGAGCATAAACTGCAGACCGCCTCGGGCCACAGCGGCCAGAAGCCCTGCAATATTGCCGGCACTGAAGGCTTGATTGCCAAACAGCCGCATGTTGAACATGGGTTCTTTGATGTACATCTCAGTAACAACGAAAATGGCTAGCAGCACAAGCCCGCCAATCAGGCTGATCAGAACAAAAGGACTGCTCCACCCAGTGGCATGATGGCCATAAGGCTGGATGCTATAGGTCAGTCCCAACAATACGCCCAGAAGTCCCACCGCAAAGGTGATATTGCCGATCCAATCCAGGCGCAGCGGAGAACGCGGTCGACCGGATTCTTTCAGGGCGACATACGCCCAAATGGTGCCCAACAGACCAAAAGGGACATTGATTAAAAAGACCCAGCGCCAATTAATGGCCGCCATCAGTCCACCTAAGACGATTCCAATGACCGCACCGCCAATCCCAGCGACTTGGTTCAGTCCCAGGGCAAAACCTCGTTCATTTGTAGGAAAGGCATCGGTCAAGATGGCTGCACTATTGGCAAACAAGAAGGCTCCGCCAATGCCTTGGACGACTCGAAAGATGATGAGTTGCCATTCGCCTGCTGTTCCGTGGCCCCATGTAATAGACAATAGAATAGAACCCAGTGTAAACACCGCAAATCCTAAATTGTACAAACGTACGCGACCATAACTGTCTGATAAGCGGCCAAAGGAAACCAAAAGAATCGTGGTGGCCACGTTAAATCCCATCAAAACCCAAAGGAGCAATCCGGTTTGCCCAGGCGCCAAGGGATTGACGTGAATGCCCCGAAAAATAGCCGGTAAGGCGATGATGACACTCGTGCCATTGATAGCGGCCATTAAAATGCCCAAGGTGGTGTTAGACAAAGCGATCCATTTATAAGCCACGCCGTGCGTTTTGGCCACACTGTACCCCCCAATCAATCATAACGTTAACGTCAATGTATATCTGTCTTGTTGATTATATCGTCTTAAGCAAAAAATAGTAAGGGACGTCGTGTTTTCCACATCCCAATGAATCCACCCATTGAAAAGATTTGAAGCAGCTGTTAGTATACTGACTAGTCAGTACAAAGAGGTGAAAACATGCGCTCGCTCTTATTAGGAACCCGTAAAGGGTGGTTATCCATGGCGGCTATTGCGATTGTCCCATTGCTGTACAGCGGGGCGTATTTAAGCGCCTATTGGAACCCTTATGGGCATCTTAATCGTCTGCCTATTGATGTTGTGAATCAAGATCTTGGGGATCACGGAAAATTTCTCGGCCGCGCTGTCGTCAAAAAACTGCCACGGGGATGGGATATTCATCAAACCACGCAAGCTATGGCACAGCACCAGTTAGAAGAGGGGACAGCGGATTTAGCCATTATTATTCCCAAAAATTATACCCGACGAATTATCCATCACCAATCGCCGACGGTGTCGTTTGTTGTGAACCCCGGCAGCAATTATCTCAATGATTTGGTGATGCAAAAAGAGAGTATTGCGTTGACGAGCGAACTCAATAAGGCGTTGCGTAATGTCAGTCTCGCGGATATGCGATACAATCTCAGTCACGCAGCGTCTGATACACATATCCTCAGCAACAGCACTATGGCGTTGGGGCAGGCCGGGCTGCGCCTTGCGGCCGATGACCACCAGTTGGGTCAAGCGCTTATGAGCGCATCCTTAGGGGGGCAAGAGCTCTTTCATGGGGCGATGGGGATGTCCACAGGGATGAACGATTTAGCCCAGCATCTTGGCACGCTTTCTACCACAATGCAGCAAGTGGCTCAAGGTGCCACCAAGACGGCTCAGGGGATTAGTTCAAGCCAACACATGCTGTTAGATGCCGCTCAGCAAGAAGAGGCCGTGCTGTCCATTCTCTCTCGGCAGATTCAAGCGATGGCGAGCCCTCAATCGACACAATCCATAACGCAACAACAAACGCAATGGGCAGCAGTAGCGCAGCAGCTGTCTCAAGAGCAGGGAAAGCTTGGGGCACTTGAAAAAGCGCTAGACAATCCTTCATCAGTCACCTTATGGCCCCAAGAAGCAAAAGCCTTGGCAGAAGGAGTCGTGCAGGCGGATCAAGCCGCCAATACCTTAAGTCAACGTAGTAAGATATTAGCTGCGTCCCAGGAAGGTCTGGCTCAGAAGTTATCACAATCGGCTTCTGCCGCTGAAGCCATGGGATCAGGCGCTATGCGTTTGGGGTCACATTTGCATACGGTAGGATATGATACCCAGGTTCTGGGGAAAAAGTTGCAGGAAGCTGCAGGTGATCTCAGTTTTGTCGCAGAACCGGTAACGGGGAAGTTTGTGGCTCTCGGACCGCACAGCAACTACGGTAAGGGGCTCTCTCCCTATTTCTTGGCGCTGTCACTTTGGGTCGGAGCTTTGGTGGCGACAGTGATTGTACCAGGCGGTACCCGCAAGGGTCTTGCTCTGCGTCAATGGACCAGTTTAGGGCTGGGCTTAGCGCAAAGTATCATCTTATCTGCGGGGATCTTGTGGCTATTGCCTATGAACCCCGTTCACCCTTTAATTTTTTGGGAGACGATGATAGCCATTGCCGTGACCTGGTGGACGGTTATGCGTTTGTTATCGGAAAAACTAGGAGATGGAGGGCGGCTTTTAGGTATCGTGCTTTTAGTGGTCCAGTTGGCGGGCTCAGCGGGCACTTATCCCATTCAGCTCTCACCCCCCATATTCCAAGCCATTCATCCATACCTTCCCATGACATGGGCTATTCATCTCCTTCGCTACGCAATTTCCGGAGCTTTAGCTGCCAGAGTGGGGCGCAATGTTTTGTGGTTGGGGTTGGTAGCCGTGGGGGCCTGGGGCATCACTCAGTTTATTCCGGGCCGCATCCCTTTTAATTCCCCACCGCTAGAAGAAGGGTTGGACGAAGCGGCTGATGTCTCGGTGAGTATTAGGGGTGCTGCTCCTCCTATGTAATAGGGTATGCCGTATGAATTGAAAAAAGGCCGCTTATTCAGCGGCCTTTTATAGACGAAACAACGAGAAAGCGCCCGCGGAGTAACCTGCAATGGCATATACTTAATATTTAATGAAGGAGGATGATGATGTCCATCTACGATTTTACCGTCGAAGATTCTAAGCTCCAACCGAAGCGTCTCAAGGATTATCGCAATCATGTTGTACTGATTGTCAATACCGCCAGTCAGTGTGGTTTTACTCCCCAGTACGCAGGCTTAGAAGCCCTTTATGACGCCTTTCATGATCAAGGTTTGGAAATTTTGGCATTTCCTTGCAATCAATTTGGTCAACAAGAACCGGGGAGCAATGCTGAAATCCAAGCCTTTTGTCAAACGCAATATCACGTTACGTTTCCCGTGATGGCGAAAATTGATGTCAATGGAACTACGGCACATCCGTTATATCAATATTTGACCGCATTGGAGCCGGCAGGACCTATTGCCTGGAATTTCACCAAGTTTTTGTTTGACCGACAAGGCCATTTGATCCAGCGCTACGAACCCGCCGTAGAACCCGAAGACCTGAGGGCTGTTATACAACACGCTTTGGACTCCTTGTAAGGAGGGTGACTAGGCGAGGGACCAAGGGCGCGCTGGTGATGATGCTTAGGGCTCTTCAACATAAACGCTCCAAGCTTTGGCTCCAGCGCGCAAGGCGGCAACCACGATTCCGGCGGTCGGAACAGCAAATAACGCGCCCCAAATGCCAAGCCAATTGGCACCAATTAACAGAGCTGTGACCGATAATACGGGATGCAATCCCACATTGTCGCGCATGATGCGGGGCCCGAGAACGTCGGATTCCAGGAGATGAATGCCCAGTAAAAGAATGAGCACTTCGGGAACCCGAGTAGCAGGATGTTCCAACAAGGCAAAAATAAGAGGCAGTAAAGCGCCAATAATGGGGCCCAATAGGGGGATTAATTCCCCTAGCGAGGCAATAAAGGCGATTAAAATGGCGTCAGGCAGGCCAATTAGGGCACTGCCAACGCCAAATGCTAGACCAATTAGAAGCGACAATAATAATTGACCGCGCACATAACCTCCCATGACCCGGACAACGGTGTGTTCCACGGCGGCAAATGCTGGGCGAGATTTTTTCGGGACCAAGTGTTGGAGCGTTTCGCCCATGCGGGGCGCATCTAAGAGAAGATATATCGTGATGAAAATAATTAACACGGTGTCGACGAAGCCGCGAAAAATACTGCGCACGATAGTAAAGGTATCGTGCAAGGCGGCTGTGGAGGTCGCCGTGGCGTGTTGCAACGCAGTATGTTCGATTTGACGCATATTTAAGGGGATGCCTGCTGTGTTCAGTGCATTGACAATGATAGGGACCAATCGCTTTAAATCAGCCGGCAATTGTCTGGCCAGATGTTGTGTTTGAATTACGATAATGCTGGATAAGCCGCTTAAACCGCCAAAGATGACTAATAGGGCTCCCGCCATGACGATGAGCACGGCCCAACTTCTCTTATAGCGCTGGGCAATAGCGGTCACAAGGGGATTCAATGTAATAAAGAGGGTTCCTGCTAATAGCAAGACGATGACTACTTCATGGAGTCGACTGAGAATGCGTTCGGCGGCAAAGAGAATGATTCCTGCCATAATAATGACCATGAGCGTATCGCGAATGGTGGTCAAGCGAGATGTTGAGTGATGAGACGTGTTCACAGGCAGAACCTCCGGTGTTGAATTCGGGATCAGTCAGGGTGCTCCTTAGTATTCTGCCATACTCGAGGCGATTTAAAGGGTTGACATATTCTCTGTATCCGAATAGCTGGGGAATGTTTACAGAGAATCTCCGGGTTTAACCTGCTATACTGGGCGTAAAAATTCCGCAGGAGTTTCCCTTTTTCGGGATTTTATTCAAAAATCAGGAGAGGATATCACATGGTTCGCCCTTATATTACCGAAGATTCACACGGAAATTTTACAGTTACAGTGCGGGGCCTATCGGTTGTATGCACCACCGAAAAGCGGCCAAAGCGCCGGTCTGCGGCGATTCAGGTCTTGGCCGATGGACAGGTTAAAGTCTTAACACCGCCGGGATTTACGACGGAACAGATCCGCGCTCTCCTTTATGACAAAGCAGAATGGATTTATAAACACTATCGGCAACCTCGCAGTGAGCCGACGCTGGCGTTTGTTACGGGCGAGACCTTTACGTTACTCGGGAGACCATTAACCTTACGTATTAAACAGATCCCAGAGTTGGAGAGTGAACGGGTTGAGCTGTTGAATGAAACGCATCTGACGGTCTTTGTGAGACCCAATGCCGTCCAGCCAGACAGGGTACGCGACTTATTAATCCAGTGGTATAAGGACCAGGCGCAACAGCTGATTCCTGAACGACTCACCCGGTGGGCCCGCTATATGGGGGTAAGGCCCTCGTCGTTGAAGATTCATGCCTATAAGAGTCGGTGGGGTTATTGCCGCGGAGATGGCCAAATTGCAATTAATTGGCAGGTTATTCAGGCTCCAGCTGATGCGGTGGATTATGTTCTCGTGCACGAACTGTCGCATTTGAAATACCCGCATCATCGCAAGGAATTTTGGGATATGGTGGCGTTATCGTTTCCAGATTACCCTATCCACAAAGAGTGGCTCCGATATCATGGGCCTGCCTTGCAGTGGTAGCGGTGTGAAATGGTTAGGCCCTGGGGTCCAGAGCATTCTTTCCGGAGCCCAGGGCTTTTCCTACGATTGATATGGCTATTAGCCGTTAATGGAGTGAGAACGAGGCGTTACGACCTGCTCTTCGGAGGGCAGAGGCATACGACCAGCAATCACGTTGAGCACCACGCCGATGGCGGATAGGACGGTCATGATGATAAACACCCCATTCCAACCTACGGTAGGAACTAGAGCCGAAGATACTAAGGGGCCTATGGCGCTCGTGGAATTAGAAATGAGTCCCATACCAAAAGCTCCGGCACCAATCAAAGCCAACGGGAAAATTGTGCCGGGGGTGGCCCAGTAGTTGGGGGGCAACATCATCATAAAAGCATTGACGATGACGGCAAACATTAAGAGTCCAAAAGATGCATGACCAAGCATCAGCACCAGCAAAGCCCCTAATCCCATAAGAATGTTGGCTGCTGTCATGACTTTGAGACGGGCACGGAAAACACCGGAATGCGTGGCGTGCTTGGCGGACATGGCATCTCCCAAAAAGGCGCCCACAAAAGCCGCGACGAATCCGGCAATTCCCCAAACAAACATGAGGGTTCCGACTTGATTGGTATGATAGCCTAAATGGTAGGCATATGAGGGTAAGAAGCCGCCCACGCTAAACAAGGTCCATGTCAAAGGTATTTGCACAAAGCCCATCATCCATGTAATGCCCAGTTTCCATGCGCTTTGGTGTTTTGTGGATTGTTGTTTTTCTTTGAGCAGCATCTCCTGCAAGGACTGGGCGTTGCGGGCAAAGAGAAAATAAATGACCGCGCCGACTATCATAATCAGTCCCGTAATATAGTACATCTCGCGCCAGCCTAAGGATTCTAGACGACTAGACAAAAGACCGCCGACAGCGCCCCCCAAGGTAATGGCTCCTAATGTAAAAGCGAGCGAGCGTCCTCGTTCACTAGGCCGGAACCATCCGGATAGCTGCAATGAGAATAAGGCGAGCATCATAATCATCAACCCTTGCGCGAACCGCAAGACTGTTAATAGCCACAAACTGGTGGTAATGGGCAACAGAAATTGTGGCACAATGAGAAGAATTTGCGCGACCAGCACGCCTGTTTTCACTCGGGTATCAAATATTCCGCCATGTCCCAAAAAGAATGCGAGAAACAGTCCAATCGAGAAACTATCGACCCCGTAGGTGTTCACCGTGGCCGGATTGAGGTGAAGCGATTGAGCGATAGCGGGGGAGGCCACACCAAACGAAGTCAGAGCCACAAAACTTGTGGTCATCAATATGCCGGCAATAATGGCCATAACCCATCGATAGGAAGACTGCTGTTCTGTAGTCAATTGTGGCTTTGCGGCCATTAGAGGTCCCTCCCAAGAGTACATTCTGAGTAAGAAAAAAGACGGTTATTTTGCAGTGGAGAGTGAGTGTGTTGATGCACGGACAGTGTAGAGGGAAATTTAGTAGAAAATCAAGACAAATGGAACAAAATTCTGTATGGTAGAACAGTCAGATCAATCAGTGTTTTGCATGAAAAGGAGGCGGCTATGGAAGATTACACGGTCCAGTCAGTGGATAAGGCGTTGAGTCTGTTAGAAGCTCTCAGTGAATTTCCGCACGGTGTCAGCATTACCGAACTCTCTATTCGCCTAGGATTGTATAAGAGTACCGCCCACCGCTTACTCGGCACGATGATGAAACGCGGTTACGTTGAGCAAGATGCTGAGACAGGAAAGTATAAGCTGGGTTTCACCGTTGCCGATTTAGGCATGCGTCTTTTATCGTCTATCGATATGCGCCACGAGGCGTTGCCGTTTTTACAGGAAATGGCTGAAGTTACGGGCGAAGTCGCTCATTTGGCGCTGATGGATGGGCGAGATGTGGTTTACATCGAGAAAGTAGACAGTGCTAGCACCATTCGCATGCACTCGCGAGTGGGGATGCGTGTTTATGCTCATGCGACGGGTTTGGGGAAAGCCATGTTGGCGGCCATGTCAGAAGCTGAAAGTCGAGCGTTTGTCCAGCGTTATGGCCTGCCAAAGCTCACCGAACACACGGTAACGGACGCTGAAAAGTTGTATAAGGAATTTCAAACCATTCGTCTAACAGGCTGTGCAGTAGCCAAAGAAGAGAACGAGGTGGGGATTTGCTGCGTAGCATCGGCGATACGCAACAGCCGTGGACAAGTTGCAGCGGCGTGTAGTGTTTCGGGCCCTTGCTCGCGGATGGATGCGAATAAAATCAAACAAGTTATGCCGTTGGTTAGGGAGATGGCGGAAAAGATCTCGAGTCGTTTGGGTTTCAGAGCAGGCGTATCCGAAACCGTCTAGGCGGTGGTAGGAGTTTGTCGACAACATTCTTGGAGGGATGGCATTGGAGCTACGACAATTGACCTATTTCGTAGCGGTTGCGGAAGAATTGCATTTCGAACGCGCTGCGCGCCGATTAAGTATGACCCAGCCACCTTTAAGTCAGTCCATAAAACAATTGGAAGAAGAATTGGGCGTGGAACTCTTTGAGCGCAGCCATCGGCGCATTCGCTTAACTCGGGCTGGGGAAGCGTTTTTGGAAGAATCGCGGCGTGTGCTGCAAGCGGCCAATCACGCAGTTGAACGTGCTAGGCGTGTCGACCGCGGCGAATGGGGACGATTGACGGTAGGGTTTGTTGGATCTGCGACTTATGATCTTTTGCCGCGCGTCATTCGCATATTTCGTCAGGAATATCCTGATGTGACGGTCGAAACCCTAGAACTCTCGACTCCAATGCAAATCGAGGCGTTGCGTCATAAGCGCATTGACTTAGGGGTGCTAAGACCCCCAGTTGATGATCCGGCGGTTGAAACGGAAACGGTTTATTCAACTGCCTCTGTGCTCGCGATGCCGAAAGCGCAAGATATGAAGATATCGGGGCCTTTGCATTGGAAAGATTTACGGGCTATGCCATTTGTCCTGCTGTCTCCTAAAACGTGGGAGTGGTATTATTACCAAATTTTAGCCTATGCAAGGGAGGCGGGATTTGAACCCAACATTCTGCAAGAGGCCATGGAATTTCAGACGGTGATTGGGTTAGTGGCCGCAGGTATGGGGGTGGCTGTCGTGCCCAAGTCAGCGCAAAACCTGCACACGGAGGATGTGGTTTATAAAACGTTAATTGGGGGACACCCGCAAGCGGATATGGCGGTCGGATGGCGGCGCGGAGACCAATCTTCCGCGCTTACGGCATTTGTCGAGGTGGCGCGCCGCATTGGTCAAGACTTATTTGCGTGTCAGCAGCCTATTGACGCCGAAACATTCGGATAACCTTGGTGAATGAAATAAAATGCGAATTAGACACCTGTGCATTCTTGGCATAGTCTGACTTATATCATTTTTTCCGTTTCTTGAGGAATTTTTTATGTTCCCACCGGAACTGAGTTCTACATCGTAGAACGGAAAGAAGAAGGAGGATGTTTATGCCAAGAATGACCACAATGGAGGCGGCGGTAGCCGTCATGGCGCAAGAAGGGGTGGACGTTGTTTTCGGTATTCCTGGGGCGGCCATCTTGCCCTTATACAAAGCCTTGTCCCAAAATCCTGCAATTAAGTCGATTACTGTTCGGCACGAAGAGGGTGCTACCCATTCGGCAGACGGTTGGGCTCGGGCGACAGGTAATGTGGGGGTCGCCATTGGAACATCGGGACCTGCCGGGACAAACATGGTGACCGGTCTTTACACAGCATGGGCTGATTCGATCCCGATGATTACCATTACGGGGCAGGCTCCTCGGGCGCAATTGCACCGGGAAGGATTTCAGGCGGTGGATATTTGTTCGATTGTGAAGCCGGTGGTTAAGAGGAGTTTTTTGGTCATGGAACCGGCTCAAGTGCCGTGGGTGTTTCGCGAGGCCTTTCGCATTGCTCGCGAAGGGCGTCCGGGGCCCGTGCATATTGACTTGCCTCTTGATGTTCAACAGGCCATGATTGATTACAATCCAGAAACGGACCACCGTTTGCCGGTCTTTCCTATGCCTCCGTATCGCCCTGCCATAGAAAAGGCACTCGATATGTTGTTGCAGGCGAAGCGGCCCATTATATTGGCGGGCGGGGGCATCATTAACGCGAACGCTTCGGATGTGTTGAGGGAGCTCGCGGAGTACTTGCAAGTTCCTGTGTCGCCGACGCTGATGGGATGGGGTACGATACCGGCTGATCACCCCTTATATGTGGGCACGGTGGGGATTCAAACCCAAACTCGCGCCGCTAACCAGATTTTCTTAGAATCGGATTTTGTTCTTGCGGTGGGAGCTCGTTTTGCGGAGCGTCACACCGGCAATTTAGAGGTGTATACCAAGGGTAGGAAATTTGTGCACATTGATGTGGAAGCAACGCAAATTGGCCGTATTTTTCAACCGGACCTTGGCATTGTTGCCGATGCACGCCTCGCCCTGGAAGCGCTTTTGGAAACAGCAAAGTCTCGGGTAGCTCGGCAACAACCACGAGAATGGGTAGAACGTGTCGGGCTCTTAAAAGAATCCAAGGACCGGCGCATGGATATGGACACGGTGCCCATTAAGCCGGCGCGGGTTTTTAAGGCGCTGAATACGGTGTTTGGCACCGACGCGATCTTTACGACGGCGATCGGATTGTATCAAATTTGGTCGGGGCAATTTCAACATGTGTATAAACCGCGCCATTACCTGGTGTGTGGCCAAGCGGGTCCATTGGGGTGGGAAATACCTGCGGCCATCGGGGTGAAATGCGCTCGCCCTGAAGAAGAAGTGGTTGCCGTGGTAGGGGATTATTCTTTTGAATTCCTCATGGAAGAAATCGCTGTAGCCGTGCAATACCATATCCCCATGGTGATTGTCATGCTAAACAACGGATATCTTGGCCTGATTCGCCAACCGTCGAAGTATCAGTATGACATGAATTTTGGCGTGGATATCAGTTACGGGATGAATGAGGACCGGGGCATGGACAATGTGTTGGCGGTGGAAGCCATGGGAGGCTTAGGCAAGAAAGTGATGAATCCGCAAGATCTTGAATCGGCCATGCGGTGGGCTCAAGAGGCATCTCAGACGCACCAGTTGCCCGTGTTGGTGGAAGTCTTTATCGAACGGGAAGCTGATGCGGCCATGGGCCCGAGTCTCGATCAGATTCGTGAGTTTGACGAGGTGATCGATCGCGACATTGCGCTGGCTTCAGAACGCCAATAATGAAAGGCAGGACAATGTGATGATACGCTATGCTGCTAATTTATCGTTGTTGTACCCTGATCGACCGTTTTTAGAGCGTTTTGACGCCGCTAAAGCATCGGGTTTTTCGGCGGTAGAATTTATGTTCCCTTATGCTGCGGGTCTTGATGCGGTACAAAATGCATTGGCCCGCAATCAGCTGAAACTTGTCTTATTCAATTTGCCGGCAGGACACTGGGAAGATGGCGAAAGAGGGATTGCCATCTTCCCTGATAGACAAGAGGAATTTCGCGCGGGCGTTGCCGAAGCCATTCGCTATGCCAAAGCTCTGCAGTGTGTGCGCATCAATTGTCTTGCAGGTGTTCGGCCTTACGAGTTGTCGGAGGACGAAGCTTGGACAACGTTAGTGGCCAATGTGCGGTTTGCAGCCGACCAGCTCGCTGAGCACAATATTCGTCTGCTTGTTGAAGCGGTTAATTCGTTGGACATTCCTGGATTCTTTTTGAACACCCCTGCGCGCGTTGAGCAGCTGTTGGACACGGTTCAGCACCCTAATGTCTTTCTTCAATACGACATCTATCATGCTCAGCGCATGCAAGGGGAATTGATTGGGACCTTTAGACGATTGGCAGCGCATATCGGCCATGTGCAGATTGCTGACAACCCGGGACGTCATGAACCTGGGACTGGCGAGATTCATTATGACCATGTCCTGAACGCGTTAGATGATGCGGGATATGGTGGCTATGTAGGGTTGGAATATATCCCGGCAGGCGATACCGATGAGGGCTTAAGGTGGCTCCCCCGCGAAAAAAGGTAATTCACTCCCCAAATATTGACGAAAGGAATGAGAATCATGAAAAATGAGAAAGGCACTCTACCCCGAATAGGATTTATCGGTTTAGGAGTAATGGGGGAACCGATGGCCGCCAATCTTCTAGAGGCGGGGTATTCCCTCACGGTGTTTAACCGCAGCGTGAAGGCGGCGGCGCGTTTGGAAGAGCTCGGAGCCCATGTGGTGAATACTGTGGCAAAAGTGGCCGAATCCAGTGATGTGGTTGTAACGATGTTACCGGATACTCCCGATGTTGAAGCCGTGTACTTTACAGACGATGGGCTCTTGGCTTCATCGCGTCCGGGGATGTTGCTGATTGACACGACCACAGCTAGCCCTTCCATTGCGCGACGAATCGCCCAGACTGCTCGAGAACGCGGAATTGAAACGCTCGATGCCCCCGTATCGGGGGGTGACGTAGGCGCTAAAGCGGGGACCTTATCCATTATGGTAGGCGGCGAGGAGGCGGTCTTTGTACGAGCCCTACCGATTTTCGAGGCTATGGGTCGGAATATTGTCTATATGGGCCCGGCCGGCGCGGGTCAGGTCACGAAAGCCTGCAATCAAATTGTGGTCGCGCTGACTATCGAAGCAGTGGGTGAGGCTTTTGCGCTGGCCGAGAAATCTGGCGTGGAATTAGATCGGGTGCGGGACGCGCTTTTAGGTGGATTTGCCCAAAGTCGAATTCTGGACCTGCATGGCCAACGCGCCTTGGAACAACGATATAATCCGGGCTTTCGCTTGAAATTGCATCATAAGGATTTAGGGATTGCGTTATCGTCTGCCGCTGAATTAGGAGTTTCTCTCCCGCATACGGCAGGAACCAGAGAAATGATGAATGTATTGCTTGCCCACGGTCATGACAACGAGGATCATTCGTATTTAATTCAGTATCTAAGGAATTTGGCACAGGCGGATTCGGTGATTTAACCACAACGCGCCCAGGTGTGCACAAGGGGAAGCGAGGAGACACAGGAGTATGCAAGATGTAGCCGCGTTGTTAGCAGAGATCGTCGAACCATCGGCCGTGGACCCGTCTCCAGACGCAGAGGTCTATGGTGTCCACCCGCATAATGAGGAGCAAATTGCTGAGATTTGTCGTTTGGCGTCACAGCATCGCTGGCGCGTCGTACCACGAGGCCGCCCGTTAGAACGGAAGGCTCAAGATCCTACTATAGCAATCTATACTGATCGCATGGTTGGAATGAGTGAGTATTCGCCAGGGGATATGATTGTCAGTGTCCGCAGCGGGACCTTGTTTGAGTCTTTGCAGAATGCGCTGCGAACACATCAACAGATGTTAGCACTGGACGCGGTTTGTGATGCACGCGCGACCGTGGGAGGGTTGGTATCTTGCGCAGCCTATGGGCCGTCTCGTGTTGGCTATGGGACTTTGCGAGATCTGGTGACGGGTCTTCGTGTGGTGCGGGCTGACGGATCCGTCATTCAGGTGGGGAGCAAGGTCGTGAAGAATGTGGCAGGCTATGATTTGCCCAAGCTATTCATTGGATCTCATGGCAGTTTGGGTGTGATTACAGAATGTACCTTCAAGTTGCACCCGCTACCTCGCCACCGCGCATTGTTTGCGGTAACCGGTCCTGCCGCTGAGGTCGGTTCTGTCTATCAGATAATTATGCGGAATGCGTTAACCGTGTCGATGTTAGAAATGGTAAGCGCCACGCAAGCTCCTAACACTATATCATCGCATGCGCCAAACGCCTGGACCCTTTTGGTGGGGAGTGATGAACCGGCTACGGCAGCGCAGGCCTTGCAAAAGCAAATTCGTGAGATAACGAAGAGTGCTAACGTGTCTTTAGAAATCCTTGAAAATGATGACGTAACGAAATATTGGGAGCATTATCGTGCGGCGCTTATCTCTGCTGAGACGACTGTGCGAGTACAGATGGCGCCGACACAGATGGTAGAATTTGCCGATGCCTTGCAGCACACGCTCTTGACGCAGGAGATTGAGGCATCGTGGTCATTCACCCTCAGTGATGGGGTCGGAAAAATTTATGGATATGGTGACACCGAAGACCATGCGAAAACGTTGGTGAGAACAGTTGTGACCCATTGTCAGTCGTCAGGCGTGTCGTTTGTGATTGAACGGATGCCTGCCGACGTGATGTGGACAGAGCCTATGATGGAAAGCCGACGACTCCATGCTGGTGAATGGCGACTAATGCAGCAAATAAAGGCAACTTATGATCCATACGGCATTTTGAATCCAGGAGTTTTTGCTAGGGGGATGTGACCATGGTCAAGTCTGAAGCGCTGACAGATCGCAGTAGTGAGCAGACGATAAAAATGTTTGCCGGCCCAGACCCCGATGAATATTCCAAATGTGTACACTGTGGATTTTGTCTCGAGGTCTGTCCGACGTATCAGCAATTATCCGATGAAAATCATTCGCCTCGTGGCCGTGTGTTTCTTATAAAGCAAGTGGCCGAAGGCACATTGCCGTTGGAAGCTGCTGAAGATCCGGTATTTACCTGTTTAGATTGTCGAGCTTGTGAAACCGTGTGTCCGTCTGGGGTTCCCGTTGGCCATTTAATCGAAATGTCACGCGGACAAATCCATGCGGCCCGAACGCAAGCGCAAAAGCAATCTCGGCGGGAGCGGTGGATGCTACGAGGCCTCTTTAGTCATCCTAAGCGCTTGCGTCTTGCCGGCAATATCTTGCGCTTTTATCAAGTCTCGGGTTTACGGCAGCTTGCGCGATCGGTAGGGGCCTTAAAACTGTTGCCATCCCATTTGCAAGAAATTGAAGCAGGGCTGCCTACAGTGCCACCCAAGCCAAAGGAGCGGTCGCTCCCCTTGCCGGTTCCCCATCCGGCTTCTTCGTCTGGCCGACAGCCAGTGCGTGCGGCTTTACTAACGGGGTGCGTGATGGATGTCCTGTTCGCAGATGTAAATGATGCAACAGCACGGGTAATCGCTCGTAATCACATGACGGTAGTGGTGCCCGAAGGGCAGGTATGTTGTGGGGCGCTGCATGTGCATGCAGGGGATCGCGAGGAAGCGCAGGCCCTGGCCCGGCGCAACATTGATGCGTTTTTAGGCGCAGGAAGCGACTTTGTTGTGACGAACTCTGCTGGCTGTGGTGCGGCTATGAAAGAATATGGGGACCTCCTCCGTGATGATCCGGCGTATCGGGAGAAAGCCAAGACGTTTAGTGCAATGGTTCGAGATATTTCCGAACTCTTAATCGAACAAGGATTTGATCCCCCAATCGGATCACTCGACCAGCAAGTCACGTATCATGATGCCTGTCATTTGTGTCATGCGCAGGGTATTCGTGAGCAACCCCGGCAATTGATTGGTGCGATCGCAGGTGTCGAATTAGTTGAAATGCCCGACTCTGATAGGTGCTGTGGTAGCGCCGGCGTGTATAACCTCACCCATCCTGATATGGCTCGTCAACTCTTGGAGAGAAAAATCACGGATATCCCAGCGCAAGCCGAAGCTGTGGTGATGGGCAATCCGGGCTGCATGATTCAGATTCGCGCGGGATTGGCAGCGCGCGAACGCTCCACACCGGTGTGGCATACGGTGCAGCTCTTAGATATGGCGTATCAAGCGGAGGACCAAAGTTCAAAGCGATAAAGACTAGTTTGTGGGGAAGAAAGGACGGTGTATCCGATGTTGCCTGAGCCTGTGATACACGAACTCGAGGACATCGTAGGACGGAACAACCTTATTGTGGATGAGCACCGAATCGTCGCCTACGATTGTGATGCATATGTTGCAGAAAAGTATATGCCAAGTGCCGTCGTGTTTCCGGAAACGACGGAACAGGTTGTGGCTATCGTGCGCTGTCTGGGCCGAGAAGGTATTCCTTTTCTTCCTCGTGGCGCAGGAACAGGCCTTAGCGGTGGGGCTACGCCACTGAACCATGAAGTGGTAATTAGCTTAGCTAAGATGGATAAGCTATTGGACCTTGATTTTGAAAATCGGCGTGCGACGGTGCAACCCGGTTTTGTCAATTTACGGTTGACCAAAGAGATGGCCAATGACGGGTTTTATTATGCACCGGATCCGTCAAGCCAGTCGGTGTGTACCATTGGGGGGAATTTTGCGGAAAATTCTGGGGGCTCGCACTGCTTAAAATATGGGGTGACCACTAATCATGTGGTAGCGGCGGAAGTGGTACTGCCTTCAGGAGAGGTCATCACGGTGGGTGAGCCTTATGGGGATTCGATTGGCTATGACCTGCTGGGAGTGCTCGTGGGTTCCGAAGGCACCTTGGGAATTACTACAGCCATTACAGTGAAAATTCTTCCCAAAGCACAAGCGGTCAAAACGTTTTTAGCATATTTTGATCGCGTTGACGACGCATCGCAGACCGTATCGGATATCATTGCGCAGGGGATAGTGCCGGCGGCGTGTGAGATGATGGACCAGTTGATGATTCATGCGGTGGATAAAAGTGTCTATCACGTGGGTTATCCTGATGATATTGAAGCAGTGTTGCTCGTCGAGATCGATGGGATGCTTGAGAGTGTGGAAGACAATGCGCAGCGAGTATTAGATGTGTGCAATCAAAACCGCGTCAGAACGGTCCGCGTGGCCCAAAATGACCGTGAACGGGCACTATGGTGGAACAGCCGGAAAATGGCGTTTCCTGCCATTGGCCGCATTTCCCCAGATTATTTAGTGCAAGACGGCGTGATTCCACGCACCAAATTATCAGCGGTTTTGCAGCGTATAAGCGCTTTAAGTGCGGAATATGGGCTGCGGGTAGCCAACGTGTTTCATGCGGGAGACGGAAATTTGCACCCGCTCATTTGCTATGATGCCCGGATCGAGGGTCAATTGCAGCAAGCACTGGCCCTAGGCCAGCGTATCTTAGAAGTGTGTGTGGATATGGGGGGAAGCATTACCGGCGAGCATGGAGTCGGGATTGAGAAAATCGGCCACATGGCTTACATGTTTTCAGAACACGATCTCAAAGCGCAACAGGACTTGCGTGACGTGTTTAATCCGCAAGGGTTGTGCAATTCCGGCAAACTCGTGCCAAGACCTGGGGCTTGTGTTGAGGATAGAAGTATGCATCACGTCGTGCCCCCTATTTTGGTGGCCGTCGGCCCAGATGGCGGGTCCTAATGAAGGTTGTGGTGGCACCGGACTCATTCAAAGGAACATTTACCGCCCAACAAGCGGCGATGGCGATGGCGGAAGGCATTGCACAAGCAAGGCCTGGGACTGACATCGCTTTGAAACCGATGGCCGATGGTGGGGAAGGAAGCTTGGACGTCGTGCTCAGCGGCACGGCTGCACAGCGGGTGTCGATGGCGACGGTCGATTCTTATGGACGGGAGATTACTGCGGAATACGGTTGGGATAACGGCACGGCCTGGATCGAACTCGCACAAGCATCTGGCTTGCATTTTTTACCCGAGTTTCTTCATCACCCGGAGCAGAGAAATCAGTGGGCGATGCGTGCCTCGACATGGGGGACGGGGCAGCAATGGCGTCATGCATTGGCACGTGGTGCACATACCATCTTTTTTATGATTGGGGGCAGCGGCACCACGGATGGGGGCTTTGGATTGCTTTCAGCTTTAGGCGCGCTGTATCGATTTCAAAAGGAGGTGGTGCCAGGGACGGATGCGCGCCAATTAGCGTTGCCTGTACAAATTGAAGAGGTTGAGACGGTCCGTCAATTGCTTGCTCCTATAAAAATCGTAGTGGCCACCGACGTGACCAACCCCTTATGGGGGCCTCGTGGTGCGGCGGCGGTGTATGGACCTCAAAAGGGTCTTAGTCCTGCAGGCGTCCGGCAGCGTGATGAGGAATTGCGGCGGTTTGGGGAGGCGTTAGTGCATGCGGCCAAAACAGCCGACGCCTCGGTGATGGAAGAGGAAGGAATGGGGGCTGCCGGAGGTGCAGCCTTTCCGCTTAGGGTGTTGGGACGCGAGGTGCGCATGGCACGCGGAGCCGACTTAATGGTGACGGCCACTGGACTGGCAGAAGAGATTGCACAGGCGGATATCGTTTTTACGGGAGAAGGAGCTACCGATGCTCAGACGTTGTCGGGCAAGGTGCCTATGGCGGTGCTGAACTTGTGTCGTCAATATCAGAAGCCTTGCATTGTGGTGTCTGGCCATTTAGGGGAAGGCGCGGAACAACTTAAGACCTTAGGGAATGTGTGGCTAGAGCAGGCCACGCCGCGTGGTGCCACAGCGCAGGACATTCAACAGCACGGATATCAGTGGATAGCGGAGGCGGCGGCGCGGGCTCTACTATTAGCAACGTCGGGAGCATGATGAGCAAGGGGATTGCAAAATGAGGAGGCAACAGCCATTATGCGTGACACAACGAGCGTGACCATTACCGGGACGATGGGAACCGATTACGAGACAGTATTAACGGACGAGGCATGCTATTTTCTTGGCGCCTTGCACGAAAAATTCGAAGACGAGCGGCAAGCGCTATTAGCAGAGCGTCAAGTGATTCAGCACCAAATTGATCAAGGTCTGTGGGCTCCGGCTCCAAGTCCAGACCGAGGAAATTGGACGGTCGGCGCGATACCGGCGGATTTGATGGACCGGCGGGTTGAGATCACAGGACCGGTAGACCGTAAGATGGTCATCAATGCCCTCAATTCCGGGGCCAAGGTGTTTATGGCCGATTTTGAAGATGCGAATGCGCCAACATGGGCGAATATTATTGAAGGACAAATCAATCTCACCCGAGCCATTGAGCGACGCATAGATTATACCGCTGAAAACGGGAAGGCCTATCGTTTGGGCGACAAAGTGGCGACCTTAGTCGTGCGACCGCGCGGATGGCATTTGCTGGAGAAGCATCTAGAGGTGGAAGGCGTCCCTATGTCGGCCAGTCTGGTAGACTTTGGCCTGTATGTTTTTCACAATGCCCAGACGTTGTTGCAACAAGGAACGGGGCCCTATTTCTATTTACCCAAATTGGAGAGCGCTCGTGAAGCGCGTTTGTGGAACCAGGTCTTCGACTTCACGGAAGATCGCTTGGGATTGCAACGCGGCACCATTAAGGCGACGGTGCTCATTGAAACCATCTTAGGGGCTTTAGAAATGGAAGAGATTCTTTATGAACTGAAGGACCATGCGGTGGGTCTCAACGCCGGACGATGGGATTACATTTTCAGCATCATTAAGAAATTCCGTCATGCACCGCAGAGCGTATTACCAGACCGTGCCGCGGTGACGATGACCGTTCCCTTTATGCGGGCCTATACACAAAGGTTGGTACAAGTTTGCCACAAACACGGAGCTCATGCGATGGGGGGGATGGCCGCATTTATCCCCAGTCGTCGCGACCCCGCCATTAATCGCGAAGCGTTAGCGAAGGTCCGGGAGGATAAGACGCGCGAAGCGAACGATGGGTTTGATGGAACATGGGTTGCCCACCCGGATTTGGTGCCGGTGGCTATGGAAGCGTTTGACCGGGTGTTAGGAACCGCGCCGAATCAAAAACACGTAATGCCCCAAGAGAGGGTGTCCCAAGAGGCGTTGCTCACCTTCACAGTGCCTGGGGGCCGCATTACCGAAGCGGGCATCCGTAACAACATTAGTGTGGCCATTCAATACATTGAATCGTGGTTAAAAGGGCAAGGCGCGGTGGCCATTTTTCATTTGATGGAAGATGCTGCCACGGCTGAAATTGCTCGGGCTCAGATTTGGCAATGGATTCATCAACACGCTGTGTTGGACGATGGCCGTACGGTGACGCGCGAACTGGTACAAATGCTAGAGGAAGATGAAATCGCCAAACTCCGCCAAGAACGTGGGGAATCAGCCTTTAACGCAGGCAAATTTTCCGAAGCCATCGCACTGTTTGAAGAGGTGGCATTAGGGGAAGATTTTCCAGAGTTTTTGACTATACCAGGCTATGCCCATTTGGCGTCATGATGTGCCTTAGGCGGTGATACTAAGGTCCCGGGCGGAATGAAGTAACATCCGCTCGGGGTGTCTTTATTTAGAAGCCTTCCGCGTTTGCGGTGAGCTGGGATTTCTGCAGCATCTCGGCATAGGCACCATGATGGGCGACCAGCTGATCGTGGGTGCCCGATTCCACGATCCGTCCTTTATCGAGCACATAAATGCAATCGGCGGCACGTATAGTCGATAACCGGTGAGCAATAACGATTGTTGTGCGGTTTTTGGCGACTTCGATGAGCCCCTGTTGTACTGCGATTTCACTCATCGCGTCCAAATTGGCCGTGGCTTCGTCCAGGACCAAAATAGAAGGATTGAGGACGATGGTGCGGGCGAATGCGAGCAGTTGGCGCTGGCCAGCGGACAAATTCGATCCATGCGGGGTTAATGGGGTGCTATAGCCTTGGGGAAGTTGAGAAATGAAAGCATGAGCCCCTGTAAGACGAGCCGCGTGGACAACTTGCGCATCAGACACGTCTGATCGGAAGAGGCGAATATTGTCAGCCACGGAACCGGAATATAAATTCACTTCTTGCTGCACAACGGCTACCCAACGATGCAAGTCAGCCTGACGGACCTCCCGAATATCTACATGATCAATGGAGATGGTGCCGCTTGTGACGTCGTAGAAACGGGCTAACAGACTGATGAGCGTACTCTTACCGGCTCCGGTTTCACCACAGATGCCAATAAATTGGCCGGGGAGAATGTGACACGTGATGTCATCAAGAATCGGGCGACTGCGGTCGTAGGCAAATGAGACATGATCAAAGTCTATTCGTCCGGTAATGGCAGGCGGTGTAATCGGACGGGGCGGATCTTTTATCGCCGGAGGCGTGGCTAACACAGCGCTTATACGTTCGGCCGAGATCATAGAAGATTGTAAGGTATTCCAATTTTGGGTGAGAGAGTTAATCGGCTCAAAGAATTGTTGGATATAGGATATGAAGGCATATAAAACGCCAATTTTAATAGTATGGTGAAAAACGGCCATGCCTCCCGCCCAAGCCATAAACGCTACCGCCAAGTTGCCGAGGAGGTCAAAGCTTCGGTTAAAAAAGACATCCCAACGAAATTCATTCACATTGGCCGTCTGAAAGGGAATGTTGAGGTGGTTAAAGGCCTCGAGCTGTTTATCCTCTTGGTGAAACACCTGGATAATTCGCATGCCGGTCAAATTTTCGGCAATGAATCCAATCAGTCGGGATTGCCGGGATCGGGTGGTGTTGTAGATTTTGTGCAGGCGCGGGCGGAATATAGCGGAAATGACGACGATAATGGGAATCACCAACGCACTTAATAAGGCGAGTTTCCAATTTAATAAGAACATCGCACCCATTACCAAAACAATCGTTAATCCATCGCGGATGACACTCAGCAAGAATTGCGTAAAAAATTGACTAATGCGGGTCGTGTCACTGGCTACGTTTGTGATCAGCCGACCGGTGTCATGAGACTCGAAAAAAGCCATGGAAAGCGATTCAATGTGGCTAAATAGGTCAATGCGAATTTGCCGGACGACTTGCTGGCCTGCTGATGCGATGACACGGGTTTGCCATAAATTGGCCAACAGGCCCACTAACGTAATCCCTAAGTACGTGGCTCCAATCGCTATGAGCGGCTCTAGGCGGCCATGGGGAATAAGGAGATAGCGATCAATGGCTACCTTGACGAGATAGGGTTGAATCACTTGGGTCAGGTTATACACAATGACCAGGGCTACCACGCCGGCAAATAGCCGGGTATATGGGCGCGCGTAAACCAGCAATTCTCGGATTGTGGCACTGCTAGGACGCGAGGCAGACGTTCCTGGCTGGGGAACATTAGCCATGGGTTTCACTTCCTTGCGATTGAATGGCATAGAGCTGGGCATAAAAGCCTTGGCGCTGCAACAGTTCTTGAGGTGTTCCAAATTCCACTATTTGACCTTCTTCTAGAACCATGATGTGGTCAGCCAACCTAAGAGATGAGAGGCGGTGACTGGTAATGATGAGAGTACGGCCTTTCTGATGGAGCCGGCGTAACGCGCCTAGAATCGTTTGTTCTGTGAGGCTGTCGACGGCGCTGAGACTGTCGTCCAAAATGATGATGCGAGCATGGGTTTTTATCAGCGCGCGGGCAATAGCAACGCGTTGGCGCTGGCCACCGGATAAGGTTAATCCATGCTCGCCGACCACCGTATCGAAGCCTTCTGGCATGGTTTGCACGGTGGCTAGAATGTTGGCTGCTTGCGCCGCCTGACGTATTTGCGCCGGATCTTCTTGGGGAGTCGGAAAGGCAATATTATGGCCAATGCTGGAGGAAAAGAGAAACCCATCTTGGGGCACGTAGGCAATGGCCTCGCGTAAGTCGGCTTTGGCGACATTGCGGATATCGGTCCCTCCGATGGTTATGGCTTTTTCTGGTGGGTCTAGCTCCCGAACAAGCAAGCGTGTTAGCGTACTTTTCCCAGAACCCGTACGGCCGACAATACCAAGAATGCTGCCCTCTGGCACCGTAAGGGAGAGGTGTCGAAGAGCGGGAGTCTTGGCATCAGGATAGGTAAACGTTAAGTCATGAAAGACGATAGGACCATGTACGGGCAGATGCTGCGGCTCAGCAGGTTCGGTGATTTGAGGTTGGGCTTCGAGCAAGACTTGAATGCGCAACAAAGACGCGGACGAATTTTGAAAAATATTAATGACATTGCCAAACTGCATCAGGGGGCGTACCAGCATGCTGAGGTATACGGTAAAGGCCACAAATGCCCCCAGGGTGATATGGTGAGACAAGGTGAGGGCCCCGCCATACACGAGGGCAATGGCAAAGCTGATGCCGCTGAGCAGCGGAATGAGGGCTTGGAATGTTGTATTCAGGCGAACCAAATGCATGGAGTTATCATAGACGGAATCGGTGCGTTCCGTGAAACGCCGGACTTCCACTCCTTCATTTCCCGCAGACTTGACCAGGCGAATACTTTGCAAGCTTTCTTCGGTCATCCCGGCCATGGCTGATAGAGATTCTTGGACCACCCGCGACTGCTGCCGAATTTTTGGGCCTAGTTTGACCACGACCACCGGGATAAGTAACAGGGGAATGAGGCTAATAACGGTTAATGATAAATTGATATGGCGAATGGTCATAAACAACGTGGCCACAAACAAAAATACGGCCTGAAGCGTTTGGTTGATGCCGCCTGCCAGTGCTTGACGGATGGCCGGTACATCATTGAGGACATGGGACAATAAATCGCCCGTGGTATGTTGGTTAAAATAGTCCGCGTCGAGATCTTCCCAATGGTCAAATAACAGCCTGCGCAAATCTCCCTCAAAGATACGCGCTAACTTCCCGACTGTGAATTGGCCGAAGCCAAAAAGGATGACGTAACCGATGGAAATCACGGCAAGGTCTTGCGCGTAGCGGTCAATACCGTGGGGCGTAATACCCCGTCGAAATTGGTCAATGAAATGACCGATAATGTCAGGAATTTGTACTTGGAGAATCTTGGATACGCCTACCGCTAAAATGGCGAGAATATATTCCATCCCATGTTTGCGAAAGAACTGCCGAACCAGTCTTTGACCCACACCCGCACCTCAAATCACTACGCCCATTTTTTTGGAACGTCAAGGGAAATAAGAAAATTGGACCTGCCCAACGGGCAGATCAACCAGGATGCCTTTTCTTTGGTCGAAGGAAATGTTTGCGCATTTCACGTCGACCAAAGAAAAGGATTCATCTTCATGTTACCATACTTCGGCTAGGCGGACGAAGCGGAAAGGATGGTAGGATTCTTCGGGGGAAGAAGTCGTTAGCAACGTATCTTGGCGTCAGGCACTGCCCTCATGGACAGTGCCTGACTGGTACGACTTTTAGGCCTTAGGGGGAGACCCACCAATAATTCGGATGGATGTTTCCGAATGTCCCCAATTCCGTGCTCACACCATGAATCGTGTCCGCGTGAACGATAAATTTAGGCTCCATGGGCAGAAATATCACCCCTGGTAATTGCTGCGCGACATACATTTCATACCGGTAGAGGCGGTGTAGTGTCTGCATTGGAGTCCCTGGTTCATAGGTGGCTTGTATTAATTGGTTCATTTCGTGGTTGCTGTAATCTCCACCATTTTCGCCCGCATCTGTTGCAAATAAGCTTCCTCCTGTCGGATACGGGTCATTGCCATAGGTCCATGCGGCTCCGTCAGACCAATCCACCATAGCCCATTTGCTGGCGTTCGAGGGCCCATAGCTGACCACGGTGTCAAAAGTTTGGGGCACTAAGTGGACCTCGATGCCTTCTTGGGCCCAATTGCTTTTCATCAGTTGCACCATGTCTGCAGCGCTTTGCGTCCCGGCGGCATAATCCAAGGTAAAATTGAGCGCCATTCCCTGCTTCGTCATCACGCCGTGTACCTCATGCCATCCGTTTGTCAGCAAGAGCTGCTTGCCGCGGGCAGGATTAAAGGGATACAGAGGACGAGTGAGGGCGGGATTAAATAGGAAGGTTTTAGGAAGGGGGGCCAAGGAGGTATCGTCGATCACGCCGTATCCGTGAAAAATGTGCGCAATCATACCGGTTTGGTCGACCCCCATCTGTAGGGCTTGGCGAACCGGAAGTTCCGAAAAAGCTTTCCCAATTTCGTGGGGAGCAGCAGGGTTTAAGTTTAAAGCCACATAATCGAAGCCCGGTCGATATAGCGCGGTAATTTTGTCATGGGGAATCTCAGAACGTGCACCGAGTAATCCTACGCCTAAATAACCGACATTAATGGCACCAGTTCTCAATGCCGCGAATTCGGCAGCCGATGATGTTTCATATTTAAAAACGACACGACTTAGATAGGATTTATGGCCGTCATAGTGTGGATTGGGTACGAAGGTCCAATAATTACCAGGCTGGTAGCTAGCCAAACGATAAGGGCCGTCAACCACTTGATAGACGGAATTCGTGGGCATGTTGGCTACTGAATTTATAAAGGACATTTCTTTGGCCATATTCTTTGGGTAGCGGTCCCATATTGAACGGGGCACGGGAATTATTTCCATCAATCCATTGCGGATAAACCATTCGGGATTGCGTGGAACGGTTGTCGTGATTACGACGGTATGGGAATTGGGTGCGACAACGCTTTTCCATGTAGCAGGAATGCCGCCAGATCCTTCTCCCGAAAAAGCCCACGAATAAGGATTGTTGGGCATTGAGCCCGCTTGCATAATATCCCATGTAAAGACGACATCTTGGGCGGTGACCCTGTGCCCATTTGACCAGTGCCATTTGGGATTTAGGTGAATCGTATAGACAGTGTCGCTTGCATTCCATGTCACGGACGATGCAAGGCTATGCTGGGGCTCAAAGTGGCCTTGTTGATTAAAGTATACCAGGGGCTTATACATCATCAAATCTGTTTCAAAATTGACGACGGTATCCGCGTTTAGTGAAACGAGGGGAAAAAACCAGTTGGGTGATGTTTGCACGGGCAGTGCGTAAACAGCCGTTCCTCCAAAATGCGGAACGATGCGAGGCGCGGCATTAGAACTTGGTGTGCCGCATCCTGCCAGTCCGATAACGATTAAGCCGCTCATTGCGACTTTTATCAGCCTATTCAATGTACCGGCCTCCCTATTTAATATATGGCGGAATGGTTACAGCATATGGTGCATAAAATTGCAAAGAATATAATATTAAATGCAATAACCGTATTATATGGAATAAAACGGCACAAATACAAGGCGTATGTTCGTGATCTACATCACTAAATCAACAAATATAGTGAGTTTTTGTGATATGATGGAAACAAATGGTTAAATGGCAATCGGCCAGGTCGGGAGGGACCAGAATGTTTCACATTATTAATGTGCTATTCGCGTGCTTAGCCATCGGGGCCTCAGTATTTTATGCTCTGACACGGTATTAATTGGATTGGCGCCATGAACCTGCACCGCCAGGGAATTGAGTACCGGGTGACAGGGGCGATCGCGGCAGGCCCGCGGTCGTGAGGGCGACGTCAACCGCCCTACGATGCGACCCCAGCCCAAGGAAGGAGATGGCGTTCAGCCATCGGACGCACTTCCGGGGAGTCGCAAGCTTAAGGCGTTGGCCTTACGTGTTGGCGTGGTATGGACCACAATAATGGGTATGCATAACTTCAGGGTAATCTGAGGATGGTTCGCATGGTTTTGTTATGAATAAAGAGGGACGGCCCACGTGTGGCCGTCCTGATATTACTCTATGGTGGGGTCGTCCGACAAAACAGCTCCCGTGTCGGCCGAGGTGACAAACCAGCTATAACGCCGTAACCATCCCGTTTTAATTTTGGGCTCAAAGGGTTTAAGTGCGGCGCGTCGACGCTCTAGCTCGTCCTCATCAACCAACAAGTCAATACTCCGATTCGGGATGTCGATGCGGATGATATCATTATCTTGCACTAAGGCGATAGGACCGCCTGCCGCCGCCTCAGGCGAGACATGGCCGACACAAAAGCCGCGGGTACCCCCGGAGAAGCGTCCGTCGGTAATTAGTGCCACGTCTTGGCCACGGCCCATGCCCATTATGAGCGAGGTGGGCGATAGCATCTCGGGCATGCCTGGTCCCCCTTTAGGCCCTTCGTAGCGAATTACGACCACGGACCCCGGCTCGATCCCGGCCCGAATGCCTGCTAAGGCTTCATCTTCGGAGTTGAAAACCTTGGCGGGTCCTTCGTGAACGTCTTGGCCCGTCTCAATAGCGGCAGTTTTAATCACGGCGCCCTTCGGGGCCAAGGATCCACTTAAAATGGCAAGACCTCCATCGGTACGGTAGGCATTCGCCAACGGCCGAATCACCTCTTCGTCTAGCGATTCATGGCCTTCGTAATACGCGCCAAAGGACGTACCTGCTACGGTCGGCCGATTGGGATGGAGCAAGCCATCAATGTGGGACAGTTCGCCCAAGATTGCGGGAATGCCTCCAGCCCGGTCGACGTCTTCCATGTGCCACGATGAGGCCGGGGAAACTTTGCAGAGATGAGGAACGCGGGTCGATATTTCGTTGATGCGTTCTAAGGGGAACGTCAGACCGGCCTCATGGATGAGGGCTAACGTGTGCAAAACGGTATTGGTAGATCCGCCCATAGCCATGTCTAAGGCAAACGCGTCGGCAATGGCTTCAGGCGTGACAATATCACGAATGACGACATTGTCCTTGACCAGCCGAATGATGGCTTCACCGACTGCTTGAAACAGTTCTTGACGCCGTGGGTCGGTGGCGAGTATGGAGCCGTTTCCGGGCAACGCGACGCCTAGCGCTTCTGACAAGCAGTTCATAGAGTTGGCTGTAAACATTCCCGAGCAAGAACCGCAGCTCGGACAGGCCACGGTCTCTAATTCCAACAGGTCGTTCGAGGCCATCTTCCCGGACGCAACAGCGCCTACTCCTTCAAAGACGGAAATAAGGTCGACCGATTTACCCTTCCAGCGTCCAGCGGCCATGGGGCCCCCTGAGACAAATACGGTGGGGATATTGACCCGTAGCGCTCCCATCAACATTCCCGGAACTATTTTGTCGCAGTTGGGAATGCAGATGAGACCATCAAATGCGTGAGCGCGCACCATGGTTTCGATGCTGTCGGCAATAATCTCGCGACTGGGAAGAGAATAGCGCATGCCAATGTGGCCCATGGCAATGCCGTCATCAACGCCAATGGTGTTGAATTCAAACGGGACCCCACCTGCATCACGCACAGCTTGGGCTACTGTTCGGCCAACCGCGGATAAATGAGTGTGGCCAGGAATAATTTCGACAAATGAATTGGCAATAGCAATAAATGGGCGATCCCATTCGTTCTCTTTGACGCCGGCGGCGCGTAACAAACTACGGTGAGGGGCTCTATCAAGGCCTTTTTTAATTGTATCGCTTCGCATATGACTCCTTTCACGGACGTGTGGACCAAAGGCCCCTATCCTTCCATCACTAGTCGATTAACGCCTGGCTCTCAATGACAGTCTGGCTTGCCAAGCAGTATAAGGGTTTATGCGCCTATTGTACAGATTTCTGCGGGTGAAAATTGTGTCTTGCTTGGTAAGTATGAATAACCCAATGCCTTAATCACGAATGCATTTATTGCTTCCTTTAATAACAAGCATATTTAGTTTATAAAGAAAGAATAGCCCAAGCCGGCTGCCATAAGCCAGCTTGGGCTGGAGTCGCCATGGATGTTTTTTGCTAATGCGCCTATGTGTTGAGGAAACAAGCGGCTTGATGGCTTGGTGACACGGTCTTCAGTTCCGGCATGACCTGTGAGCATTGGTCCATAACGGACGGACACCGCGGAGCGAACGGACAGCCGATACGATCGGCAGACAAATCTGGAGCCCCTTGCATGGTTTCAGGCAACGGTCCCTTATGTGGCGATCCGGGCGTCGCGGCTAAAAGGAGTCGTGTATAGGGATGGGCAGGAGCTTGCACCAGTTCTTCAGCGGTCGCGATTTCAACGAGTGAACCTCCATACATGACAGCGATGCGATGGGACAAGTAACGGGCCGATGCCAAGTCGTGCGTGATATAGAGATAGCTGAGACCTCGGCGTTCTTGTAACGACTCTAGCAAGGTCAAGATTTCGGCGCGTAATGACACGTCCAACATGGACACCGGTTCATCGGCGACGATAAAGGAAGGACCGCCTGCTAACGCGCGGGCGATGGCCACGCGCTGCCTTTGACCACCGGAGAGTTCATGGGGATACTTTTCCCGAAAGACCGCACTGGGGGTTAATCCCACCAAGGTTAAGAGTTCATCCAGCGCCTCTTGCCGTTCATGGCCCTTGAGATGACGCAGGCGGGCGAGTGGGCGAGCTAAATGATGGCCAACCGTATGAAAAGGATTGAGAGAGGCAAACGGGTCTTGAAAAATCATCTGGGCGTTGCGGTGGTAGCGCATCAGAGCGGACCCGTGAATATGCGTAACATCCTTTCCCTCAAACCATACGGTGCCCGCGCTTGGCGTCAACAGCCGAACTAATGTACGTCCCATGGTTGTTTTGCCGCTCCCTGATTCGCCCACAAGACCCAGCGTTTCTTGTGTGGCAATATGCAAGCTCACCGCCCGGGATGCCACAAGATCAGGGGCGCCTGGGCGCGGGAACCGCACGGTAACATGATCGGTGGATACGAGAATCTTAGCACTCATGGCCTTTTCACCTTCTCAACAACGGGATCTGGCATCGCATGACAACGAATATAAACGCGTCCGCTTTTAGAGGGTAAGGGGGTTGTTCGGCACATGGGCAGGCGTTCAGGACAACGGTCAAAAAATGGGCAGCCGGGGCCCAGCTGTGTCATGTCCGGCGGTTCGCCAGGAATCCCTTCAATGCTCACCTTGGTGCCCACCAAACGGGGAGCGGCTCGCATGAGCCCTTGGGTATAGGGATGATGTTCGCGGGCGTCTTCCAAAGCCATGCCGCGGTCGGTAATTTCCATGATTTCTCCGGCGTACATTACCGCAATTCGGTTGGCTAAACCCGAAACTAAGTTGAAATCGTGGCTGATAAACAACACCGCAAGCTGGCGCTGTTTTTGGAGCGCGGCGATTTCGTCCAAAATCGAACGCTGCACGACAACATCCAGTGCTGTGGTCGGCTCGTCCATTATCAGGACACTGGGATCGAGAGCGAGCGATAAAGCAATCACCACACGCTGGCGCATGCCCCCAGAGAGTTCATGCGCATAACTGCGGGCGACAGCGGGATCTAGCCGCACCTGTTCTAGGAGATCGGCGGTGCGTTTAAGAATTTCGTCACGCGTGATACCGGGGATGTGGGCTTCCATCGTATCCGCAAAATGTTCCTGAATCGACAAGACAGGGTTAAGGGCGTTCATAGAACTCTGAAACACCATAGCAATTTTGCGCCACCGCGTCAGTCGCAATTCTTCGGGCGTCAGCTGATAGAGATCTTGTCCGTCAACCAGGATGCGGCCGTCGACGGTCGCGACATCGGGTTTGAGCAGCCGCATAACCGCCTGCGCCATGGTTGATTTCCCACTGCCAGACTCTCCTACGAGTCCAAGAATTTCGTTGCTGGCAATGCTAAGCGAGACATTCCGCAGGGCTGGTACCAGCCCGCTTTGGGTGATATAAGAGACGTGGAGCGAATCCACCACGAGGGCCTCAGTCATGACGATGCTCCTTTGCGCGATTTAGGGACTTTGACTTTGTTGAGGCGCAAACGGGGATTTGAGACTTGGTCAACGCCGAAGTTAATTAACGAAAGGCTGAGACCAACGAGAGCAATCGCTAACCCGGGAGGCACAATCCACCACCATGCGCCGTTTAGCAAGGCTTGCCCTGCATCGGCCCAATAGAGCATCGTGCCCCATGTAATGACGGTAGGGTTGCCGAGACCTAAAAACTCTAAACTGGCTTCGGCTAAAATAGCAGCGATTGTGGCAAACACGAGGTTGGCTACCACCAGGGAGAGCATATTCGGCAAGATCTCCCCAATGAGCACGCGCCATTGTGTTTCGCCCGCTAACCGTGCAGCGATGACAAAATCACGCCGCGCCAGTGATAGGGTTTGGGCTCGCAAAATACGTGCACCCCAAGCCCACCCGGTTAATCCAATGACGAGAGCAATGGTTACTGGCCCGGTTTGGTGCACGTAGGCCGTGATGACGATGAGCAACGGTAATCCCGGAATGACCAGCATGATATTGGTGAATGTCGCCATAACAGTGTCAATCCATCCACCGAGATATGCGGGCAACATGCCAAGGATGACAGCGAGTGCGGTGGCAATAAACCCTGCAAAAAATCCTACCGACAACGAGATACGACCACCGTAAAGGAACTGCGCCCAGACGTCTTGACCACTCGACGTGGTTCCGAGCCAGTGATGCCAGCTTGGCGCCGCTAATGGGGTAAACTCTGTCGACGATGGACTATATGGCGTGAGCCAAGGTGCAAAAATCGCCCCAAGAATAAATATCAACAGAATGATGATCCCGACGAGAGGTCTCTTATCCCGCTTGATAATGCCACTCCATTCCTTCCAACGACTACTGCGGTGGGGCGGCGTCATGATGACGGGTGGTTGGGGATCGTTATGCGCTGCCTGGCTCAATGCGATGCACCTCCCCGAGTTCTGGGATCTAACTTGCCATATAATAGCTCGACCAAAAAGTTGGCTACCAGCACCGAAAAGGCGATGATAAGGAATAGACCTTGCATGAGAGGGTAGTCTTCGTTTTGGACCGCGGCTAACAGTTGATATCCAAGCCCGGGATACGAGAACACCACTTCGGTGAGCAAAGCGCCTCCCACTACAAACCCGATGGCCATGGCGAACCCTGTCATGCTAGGCAATATCGCATTGCGCGCCGCATATTGGAACATGAGGCGGTTCGACTTTAAACCTCTGGCTTCCCCGAAGAGAACATAATCTTCGCCTAAGGTCTGTACCATATTGTTGCGCATACCAAGCAACCACCCCCCAATGGAGCTGATGATGATGGTCAAGGCAGGCAATATGGCGTGATACAGCATATTGCTGATAAATGCGAATGACCATGATGGCGTCAAACTCGAGGAGTAGGCATGCGCCATCGGAAACCAATGCCAGAGGTAGCCTAGTAGATATAGGAGAATCAACGCCAGCCAAAAATAGGGCAGCGCGGCGGTAAAGGTGGATACGGTAGGAAGGATGGCATCCCATTTTCCTCCGCGATGCCATGCTGTCCAAATACCCATCATGACGCCAATGAAAACACTGAGAACCGTAGCCACCCCGACAAGGCCCACGGTCCATGGAAGGCTTTCTGCAATAATCTTGGAAACCGGCACAGGATAATAGGTCAACGACAATCCCCACTGGCCATGCACTAAATTGTTGAGATAGGTGAGATACTGACTCCATAAGGGGGTATGTGTAACACCAAACTGCAGCTCGAGAGCATGCAGAGCTTGGGGACTAATCTGCCCTTTAAAGCGGCCAATCATAAGAATGGCAGGATTGCCCGGCATGAGCCGGGGCAACACAAAATTGATGGTTGCCGCGGCCCATAACGAGAGCAATAAAAACCCGAGACGCCTTAAGATAAAACGCATAGCAAAAGCCTCCCGTAACTAAGATCGTGGCGTCAAATGCGTCAGAACAATGCCCTCCGCAGGGTAGTTGTAGGGAGCAGGCTGTGCGTATGGATTTTGTGCCGTAGGCCATCCGGTGAAGTACTTGGTGCTGTACTCAAACCAGGTGGCACCGTAAATCAAGGGAATAGCTGGGAGATTCTGAGCCACAGCTTTTTCCAAGGTGTAAATAGCTTGACGCTGTACAGCTAAATTACTGGATGTGCGGTATTGGTTCAACGCTGCGGTAGTCACCGGGTTGGACCATTGTTCGAAGTTGCCGGGATTCTTGGGTTCCAATAAGCTCTGGTACAAGTAGTAGGGAGTAGACCCTGCGCCACTCCATGACATCGCCAGCTGGTAGTTGCCCGTCGTGATGTTAGAGTAGTAAGCACCGAAGCTAAGCTCTTGCACCGTTGCATTAATCCCAATTTGTTTCAAGTCCTGTGCCATCAACGAGCAGTCCGTATCCCAGTCCGTCCACCCGGTTGGTACGTCAATGGTGAAGGATAGCGGGGTGCCGCTTGGTGTGGTAAAGATCCCTTGTGCATTGCGTTTAAACCCGGCGGATTCCAATAATTTAATCGCCTTACTCGGGCTATAGGTAAATTGGGTGTCCTTAGCGGGCAAGTTGGGATCTTGCCAAGATTTCTCGGGCGGCAAAATCAAGGCCGTCGGGGTTGCGGGCTTTTCATAGCCGTATTCACCGACTTTCCAGAGTTGAGTCCGGTTGATGGCGTCACTAATGGCTTTGCGTACGGCCAAATTGGATAGTATGGGGTTCTTGAGGTTTGGATACAGCATGTTCGTGCCGCCTACAGAAAACCAATAGTGGTTGTACTGGGGATCTTTACTGACATAGACACGATTAATGTGCGGGAAGAAGAGGTCAGTCCAGTCAATTTTACCGGAGGCAAGCGCCAACGTCGCACTTTCATTCCCGGAATAGTCAAGGTATTGAAGCTTTTTGACCTTGGGTTCGCCTCCCCAGTATAAGGGGTTTGCTTTATAAGTGTACGCTTGAGCGGTGAAGCTGTCCACAAGGTAGGGACCCGTGCCAACGGGGTTCGGATTCGTAACCGTGGCGGGATTGGCGTACGTGCTCCAAATTTTTTCTGGAACAATATAAACATCGTCCAAGACGAACTGGCCAAAGGGCACGTCGGCTGAGTTGAATTGAAACACCACTTGGTTGGTGCCTTGAGCGGTTACGGAGTTTAAGTGCGTCCAAATACCGCTAGTGTCCAAGCTGGGGAATTTCTTCAAGATATCAAAACTGTAAACGACATCGTTAACGGTCACGGGTGTCCCGTTCGACCATTTGACGTCAGGACGCAAAGTCACCGTTAACGTCTTGTTGCCATTGCTCCACTGGTAGGATTTTCCTATTAACGGATAGACTTGGGGGCCTACTAAGTTGAAGTAAAACAGTGGTTGATAGATTAAGCCAAGCGTACCACTTAATGCACTAGACGAATAAGGGTTGAAGTTATCTGCAAAGGCGCCATTCAGACCGGGAATAACCACGAGGGTATGTTGCTTAACGGGAGCTGCGGTTGTAGTCGGTGTGGTTGTGCCACAGCCGGCAAGAGCTAATAGACTGGTGCCCGAAAGAAGCGCGGCAAGTGCGCCCATTTTTACACGTTTCATGGTTAGGAATGCCTCCTTAATATTCTCTCGAAATGGTGACCTGGTTATCGACTGCCCTCTGCCAAGATGTCGGCGACGACGGAGGGATCTTGGACAGTCGAATCGTTTCGGCCGAATTGCAAAATAATAGGCTGGGCCTGGCCATCTTCCTGCCACTGGATCGTGACGTGGCGATTTGCGTATTCAATCGTGGCTTGCCCGGAGGCTAGTGCGATCTGACTCGCAAGCTGGGTGTACAGCTTAGAATGACCCGCGTGAACCCCGCGGTGAATGACAAGACTCTGGGCGTCTAGGGTAATTTCTGCGTCAGTCTGCATGACCTGGATGGACGTATGGCCTAGCGCCACTCGGTTATAAGGCAACATGAGACCAGACCTTGGCGGAACGGTGACGTCCCATTCCAATGCATCATGCCAGGCGTTGCCAGCAAGGGAAACCGTGGTAGACTGTTCGGTTTCGACTAGATTATGAAGGAATAGAAATCCTCCTGATGGCCCTTCGCGTCGCGTAGCGTGTAACGACGCATTGGAGAGCGTGAGACCAAGACGGCATCCGATTGCTTGGGCCAATTGACGGACTACGTCATGATAGTACTGATATAAATCCGGCAGTGCGCACCCCATAACAACCACTTGGCCTGCGTCCACCGATTGGCGGGTAATGATGGCGCCTTGGGATTCTCCGCGGGTAATGCGGCCTAATACTTCCGTTGTGGCACTTTCCGCCAGCGTTCCGTAATTGGCACAGAACACCGAAGAAACATCAAGAATCGTTGCCAGTCCGCGTTGCGCCCACGCGGTGGTTTTGGGAAGACTCAAGGTGTCGGCGAGAATACGGCACGGTCGCCCGGCCAAGTCCCATTCAGGAACGCGCGGACCTATGATTAACGTACCGCCGTCTTGAACGTAGGCGGAAAGGCGCTCTTGTGTCCGTGCATCCATGTACCGACAAGTGGCCACCCATAGTACAGGAATGCGCTCGGGATCGAGGACGCTCTCTTCTTTGTCCACCGCTACAGCCTCTGCGGTCAAGTTCGCTGCGATGAGAATGCGGTAAATGCCGTCAAAATGCCAATTGTCTCGTTCGGATACGATTTCTTGCAAGATAGCAGCTTGCTCGGGATTTCCGGGATTTTCTGTCAAGTAATAGGCAGAATAGAACCCAATATGGATGTCTGTCACTGGCTTCGTTTGGGCTAGGGTTGAGCCATAGGTGCCAAACAATGCACCTAAATGAGCCACTACCTGAGATGAAGGACGCAAGGTGCCATCACTGGCTATCGGCGCTTGCCATTCATGACGTGGGCCAAACAAGCCGATATCTCCAGGATTATCGCCGCCCGCAAGCATATACCAGTTCAACCCATTTAATCCGTACGACACGCTGACACGCGCGGCCAAATCGAGGTCGGAGGGGTCGATGTGGGGACGGTCTTGAAATCGTCCCGACTGGAATTCTGGAGAGAATAGCGGAGCATCGGGTGCATTGGTTGCTGCGGTATAAGTGACGGCCAGAGCCAAATCATGAAAGTTATCGTATCCCACCCGACCGGGGTAAAAATCTCCGCCTAAAAAGGCACCGGGGACATGACGTGCCTCAAACAGCTGAGACAGGCCGATCGGATAGTCATTGCCGCGACTATAAATAGAATAGTCACGAAATCCATGCACGTTGATGATATAGGGCGAGGGCCAACCGTGACGCTGGCTTTGTCCACTCAGATGGGCCAAATACTGGGCACGATACTCTCGCCAAAAGACCCCTCGCTGTAGGTAGTCACTGTGGCCATACGGAGCGCTACCGGCAGTGTTTGCCAGAAAATCTTGGTACTGCTTTTCAATATCGGGACGTTGATCGGGCATCATCGTCACCCAATGCAGCATGCCTACTTCGTTGTCGAGTTGGCTCAGAATAATCGGGCCGCCATTGTGGGAGAAATAGGGAGCAAGCACTTCACTCACAGCCGCATACCAACGATCGACAAAGCTTAAAAAAGTAGGATGCAGATATGTGACCATGCGGGTAGGATGTGGACGTCCTTGGCTGTCTAGTGCAATGATTTCGGGATGGAGGTCTAACAGCCAGTCCGGCAACCCTTCTTGCCGCAATTCTGACATAACATAGGGACCCGGACGGACGAACACCATCAGGCCTAATTGACCCGCTAGTGCAATAAAGTCTACCACGTTGCGCCGCGGGTCGGTATGACCGGTGAAGTCAAAAAGCCCTGGTTCAGGTTCATGCCACAGCCACGGGATGTAGGTGCTGACTACATTGATCCCTAAACCCTTCACCGTGGCGAGACGATCTCGCCATTGGGACGGATCCATCCGAAAATAATGAACTTCGCCGCCATAGAAAAAAAGGGGGTGATTATCTAATTCGAATGCCTGATCATTGATGTCAAGGCGCGGCATAATAATTTTCGCCTGCTTTCTTTTCCTGAGGTACGGTGGACCCTCGAACGACCAGTGTAGTCGGCAAAATGATTGGCGGGATACGTGTTTCGCCATTTAACGCCCGATCTAATTGCATCATAGCCGCTCGACCTAATTCATACATGGGCTGATGAATGGTTGACAGCCCGGGCGTGACGTAACGCGCCAAGCGGATATCATCAAAACCCATTACGGCTATGTCCTGGGGAACGCGGAGATTTTTTTGGGCTAGGGTTTGCATAACGCCTAACGCCATTTCGTCATTGGCGGCAAAGACCGCGTCAGGGATCAGGCCATTATTCAACAAAGCGGCCATGGCTTGCGCTCCCCCTTGTTCCTTAAAGTCTCCGTGCACAACAGGCACCGTCATTGTGTCCACCCCGGCTTCTTGTAAGGCTCTGAAGAACCCTCGGTGGCGCAGCCGGCTATCCTCCGAGTCAATAGGCCCTGCAATAAACGTGAAACGAGAGTATCCCATCTCCAAAAGATGTCGGCCAGCAAGATATCCGCCTTCCTGATGGTCCGCAGCCACCGCTGTCACAAAATCTGATTGGAGATTGGCCGATAGGGATCTATCCAGCACAACCACAGGCAGACTCGCGCTCGCATATTTGCGCAGGTCTTTGGATTCGATGGCCGGGTCTAACACGATAGCCCCGTCTACGCGACCCTCTCGTAACAGTCTTAAAGATCCTTGCAGGTGGTTTTTGGAGAGACCGGATACAATAGTTGTGAGTCCTAAGGTATCCGTAACCTCTTCCACTCCTGCAATAAGCTCAGAATAAAAAGGGCCACTTAAATTGTGTAGAAACACTCCAATCGTGTTCGTCTTCCGAGTCCGCAAGTCACGCGCGCTACCATTAGGCCGGTAATGCAATTTTTCGACTGCTATGGACACGCGCTCACGAGTGGCCTCCGAAACACGATGAGGTTGGCTTAAGAATAACGATACCGTCGACACGGAGACATTTGCGGCCCGCGCAACATCACGGATAGTAGCCACAAGACACCTCCTTCGAAACGATTCAATCAGTATCTTGGTGCAAAGCGATCATGATGTCAATAGGTTAGGAATTAAAAGAAGGATCACATCAATTCAGATAATAGGAGTTTTTGGGGTTGAAACCCGTGATTATCAGCGCGTTTTCTAAGGATCTACGCGAAAACTCAAAAATTCCCGCCAAAAACCCTAGGCAAATCGACAAGATGTTCGTGAGAAAATTTTCAACGTTTGGTACTTGACAGTAATAAAACAGTATTCGAATAATAACTAGCGAATCGAAATGATTCGATGGGAAAAAGTATCATCAATCCGGAACACTACATAAGGGGGAACTGTCATGCCTCATAGGTCTCGCAAAGGTACCACGATCACCCTCGCCGGAGCAGGAGCCGCGGTCCTCGGTCTATCCAGTTTGTTGGTCTGGTCTCCGATTTCTGCGGCCGCTAGCCCGCCATCAACGAATCTTGCAGTTACAGCGCCGATGTCGGAATCCTTGGCCCCGGCCCCACCTTTAAAGATGCTCTACGCTGGACAACCATTGACGGCTCAGCAGCGACACTCCCTTAAGGGGATAGCAAAGAGAACATGGAAGTTTTTCTCGATTGATGTGAACCCCCAAACCGATTTGCCCATGGATAATGTGGGTTTTCAAGGAGCGCCAGCTCAGGGTGCGTATACGTCGCCCACCGACATTGCGATGTATTTGTGGAGCATTACAGCAGCTGCACAGATGCATATTATTCCCGCGCACCAAGGATACGCGTTGGCTAATCGAGAACTGCAAGCGATTCAAAAACTGCAAAAATGGAACGGTTTTCTGTTGAGTTGGTATGACACCAATACTGGCGCGGCTATTAATGGGCCGGGGCAAGGACCCATTACGTCAACGACAGGGCAATTTATCTCTACCGTAGATAATGGTTGGTACGCATCGTCTTTAATTGTTGTCCGCAACGCTTTTCCCGGTTTAGCACCGCAAGCTTCGAAATTGTTGAAGGCCATGAATTTCGGGATTTTCTATGATAATGGCGATCAAGCCACCAATATAACGGCCGGACAAATGTACGGCGGCTATTATGCCGGGGAGGGACCGGCATCATTCGAATATGGCAACCTTAACACAGATCCTCGAATTGCTGCGTATGTCGGCATGGGAACGGGAACTTTGCCCGGAGACGTGTGGTGGCGCACGTGGCGTACCCTTCCGGCTGACTTTACTTGGCAGACCCAGGTACCAAACGGGCCGACAGTGACTTATACCGACCCGTATTCTGGAAAATCTTTTTCGGTCGTAGAAGGGCACTACACCTATGACGGGATTACCTATGTACCAAGCTGGGGTGGGAGTGAATTTGAAGCGTTAATGGCTCCGCTTGTCGTTCCCGAGTCGACGTGGGGGCAAAAGAGCTTTGGTCTCAATGACATCAATTATGCGCAGGCTTCTATCGACTATGCGACCCAGGCGTTGAAATACCCGGTATGGGGTCTGTCGCCGGCCAGCGTTCCCGGTACGACTGGCAACTACGCAGCCTACGGTGCTTATCCAATGGGGTCAGGGGGAACGGGCAATGCCTATGCGAATACGGCGGTGACTCCATACGCGTCCTTTTTAGCGCTGCCATTCGTGCCTCAAGAAGCGTTCCAAAACATTCAAAAGCTGCAAAGCCTATACAACGTCTACGGGAGGTACGGGTTCTATGATGCCGTCAATCCTGTCACCGGCACAGTGGCGCCCCGTTACTTGGTTCTTGATCAAGGGATGATTATGGCGGGGATCGACGATGCATTGATGCAAGGCGGTCTGCAACGCTACTTTGCCGAAGATCCTGTGGGTCAACATGACAAAGCCTATTTGGAAATGGAGCGATTTTCCATTACGCCTGCGCCAGGATTAGTGCTTCATAACGGAGATCAATAGCGCACAAGTCTGGTGATGGATCGAATCGTTTGAAATCCGGGTATGGAGGGATCGGCGTTGGTGATGACCCGTAGACTCCTAATAACGTGATCTGTTAGCGGCCCGCTTGCCGAGTGGCGTAGGGCCGCCCCTTCTATGCTCTTGGATCCACCAAGAGGTTCTTTAATGTCACCCGCGGCGAGGAGATGTTGCGGCGGCCCGTGGCGGCGGGGCAGAAGGATATCCCGTGACATGGGGCCTTTTTAGAGGTTGGCTCGCCACTGCCGACGCGGCAATGGGAGCGTGAGGGATGGGGAGCGCGGCGGGCGTGGATGCAACTGGCTCGACCGAGCGCTTCAGGTACAGGGGCGTTAGGGTCGGGTTTTGTGGGTCGTTTGCCGCTGCCCATAAGAAAAGTCCCCAAGCCACACGAGATAGCGTATCGGTTGATACGGTCGTAGGGTCGAGCTGCAGGTATAGGGTGTGGCTATTCCACCGCGGGCTGCGTTGTCTTGGCCAATGAGTTAAAATCCCTAATATCCGCGCCGCTTGGCGAGTATAGCGGGTAGCAACAGCACTGGATAAAATGGCAAAGGGGCCCATAACAAGCTGGAGATTTAGGGCGGCGCTGTTGGAGGGTTGTAAGATGTGCCACGACGTGAGAGCTTGACGCAGGTTTTCTGCGCTATTGGTAAGGTCTGGTGATACGGGATCAACTGAGATACCCCAAGATTTCATTTTTTTCACCCGGGATTACTCTATTCGCTGGTATGGCTAACGGTGACCAAATTGATACAGCAAAACCATAAATTTCCGGATAATTTTTGCAGGCAGTTGGCTGCCTGCCCTTAATTCGTAACAAAATTCCGTCGGCTGCAAACGTCAAGAACGGGTCCAAAGGACAGATAAAGGAAAAATTTTAGGTCAAACCGTCAATATTGAGTGCTAAGGTTTGGCCCCATGAAAAGTTCAGAAATGGCCACGCCAGACCCCCACGGAACAACGCCGACCCCGATCTGGGTTTCATACGGATTTAAGATATTGGCTCGGTGGGGTGCGGATGCCATTAATAGCGAAAAGGCTTGGGTCACCGTGCTGGCCTCGGCAATATTTTCTGCGCCCATGCCTTGCGCCCTAAGGCCAGCGGCTTCTTCCATTTGGATAGGCCAGCCGTAAGGGACCATGTCGCTCGTAAAGGGACCGTTGCTAAGTGCTTGCGCCCGTTCTTGTGCTAATGCCATCAAGGTATTGTTGACAGTGTAAGGTAAAAGGCCGGCTTGTTGCCGAGCGTGATTAATCAGGTCAATCATTTGTTGGGCTTGCGATGATAAGCCGACGGCAGGCGCGGGTGCTGGGGCGACTTCGGTCGTTTTGATGGGAGGGGTGCTGGTTATGGCATATTGCGCTTGTCCCATGGTTTTGTATGCGCTTTGGACGCTAGCGACCGGAAAAGGCGTAGCAATGCCAGCTTGAATGCTTGTTGTTGTGACTGGGGGCGTAGCGGGTTTGGCGATATGTATGGTCGTCACGGCTGAAGGAATAGTTAAAGGGGTTGAAAGCCCAGCGGCGAGCAGTAAAGCGGCAAAATAGTTCATGAATGTTAACCTCCGTCTCCATAGTTAGGCACATCAAATCTCTTGTACAGTAGGGGAATGAGGGGACCTTGGGCAAATGGCAAATGGGTGTTTGCGCTCGCACAATGTGGAACAAAAAGGGAAATTTGCCAGATATCGTTCTGTCATAGCAAATTTCCCTGTAGTTCCATTATTTAGGTAAAGTAAGCGTCCGCATGTATTAACTTGCCTGGGGCGGAAATAAGGGACTGGGCGGGCAAGCTAGTACGGGACCGACTTGCGGACACACGGGCGGGACACAGAAGCCGTAAGTCGGAATCAATAATTGAACCGTAGCGGTGGTCTGAAAGAGCATGCACAAGGTTAATGTGCAGCTGATGTCACCGTTTGGCAGGTTGACACACGTGCAGGCTCCTGAGAGTATCGTACACGATGGCGTTGTGCCACTGGGGTTATACAACGTCACGTTTTGCGTAATGACGGCGGTTTCCGGCAGGGTTACTCCAGAGGTGCAGGTGACAGAATAGTCAACGGAAATGATGAATGTGATATTGTTGTAATCAGTAGCGCTGGTTGGTGTGACGGCACCCACTGTGCACGATGAGGTCGACAGATCTATCGCACAGGAAGAAATGGGGCAAACGGCAGATGGCAGAAATGTTTGTGTAGTCGTGATGGTCTGTGAACAGGAGTCATACACCTTATCTACGACAATGCAATCAATTTCCGTTGTTGGAGGGCATCCGGTATCTGGGCAAGGACCGGGGCTAACACTGGCCATGAGAACGACCTTCCTTTCACTGTTCATCTCTTTGCTAAGGAATGGGAGCTCTCCCATTCGCTGGATAATATATGGCATCTATTGGCAATTGGTTCCTGAAACAAGCAATGTGACTTTACGGTCTTGATAGGGGTAGAGAATGGATATGCGTGATCCGTTGATATTGGTATACAATCAGAATCCTGAACCCATTGCGGACTATCTAAGGAGGCACGATTGTCCGGGACGTGTGGTAACGGCATCTCATGCAGATGACGCACAAAAAGCGATAACGGAAGCCGAAATTGTCTTTGCATGGCGATTGCCGTCACCGCTTTATGCTGCCGCACGCCATTTGCGCTGGATTCAAAGTATGGGAGCTGGCGTCGAGGATATTGTCGTGAATCCTCATATTGGGCCGGAAGTACTCATGACCCGTATTGTGGGCCAGTTTGGTGTGCCCATTGCGGAGTATGTTTTTGCTGAACTTTTGTACCACGTAAGAAACTTGTCAGAAGCACGCCGCTTGCAGCACGCGCGGCGATGGCAGGGGTTTTCTGTGGATTCTTTAAAAGGACGCACCATAGGCGTTGCGGGACTCGGGTCGATTGGGAAAGAAATTGTTCGCAAAGCCCGCGTTTTTGACATGCGGGTGGTGGGACTCAGTCGTCATCAACCTGTCGCAGGGCTTGTTGACCGTGCCTTTAATGATCGGCAGTGGATACAGTTTGTACAAGATTTGGACTATTTGGTACTGGCCTTGCCGTTGAGTGCTCAGACCGCAAGGGTTGTCGATGACACGATATTAGGGTATATGAAGCCCCATGCCATAATTGTTAATGTGGGCCGTGGGCGAGTAATTCATCAATCCGCCCTCATACAAGCGCTTTACAGGGGAGATATTGGGGGTGCCATCTTAGATGTTTTTGAAGACGAACCATTGCCGCTGGATAATCCGTTGTGGGGGTTACCCAACGTGGTGGTGACGCCCCATATTTCCGGCCCCAGTGTTGATGAGGAGGTAGCCGCGTTCTTCTTACGCAATCTAAAGCGTTTCTTGGGAGGAGAACCCTTAGAGGGTGTTGTAGATCGGGAGCGAGGTTATTAGGTGGCGAAAGCCAAGGGGGTTATATAAATAATTGAAGTAGACGAGGTACATAGCGCGAGACAGTGGCAATTATTTCGCGAACTGGTTGAAGAGTACGGCAATACTCGAGGCTTTTCTCTAGAATTTCAAAACTTTTCAGCAGAACTCGAAAAACTGGCGGATATTTATGCGCGTCCTTCCGGCTCGGCTTTGCTTGCTTTCCACAAGGAACACGCATGTGGGTGCGTTGCCCTAAAACGGTTGGAACAAGGCATTTGTGAAATGAAGCGTCTGTATGTCCGTCCTTCTTGTCGTGGTTACGGTCTAGGACGCCAGTTGGTCGAAAGAATTATGGAATTGGGGCAAACGCTTGGCTATGAGCGGATGCGTCTCGATACATTAGAATCGTTGACGGCAGCGCTTCATCTCTACCGGACGTTGGGTTTCTATGAGATTCCACGCTATAATGATAATCCGCGTCCTGATGTCCGCTACTTGGAACGCCGGTTATAGGAGGAGCTTTGCAGAGGAGCTAACTATTGACGGAAGCCATGGGGATATGTTCTTCTGAAAGGGTGAGGCAGCGAGGCTTTTCTTTGCTCGTATCTAGAAGGCGCTCAATACATAGTGTCAAGCATAGGGGGGAATGAACATGCCGCTAATACCCATGGTGGTCGAACAGACCAACCGGGGAGAACGCTCTTATGATATCTATTCACGGTTGCTTAAAGAGCGCATTATCTTTTTAGCCGGGGTCGTCGATGACGATATGGCAAACCTCGTGGTGGCTCAACTCTTATTCTTGGAGAGTGACGATCCCGATAAGGATATTCACCTTTATATTAATTCGCCTGGCGGTTCCACCACGGCTGGGATGGGCATATACGATACGATGCAATATATTAAGCCTGATGTCTCTACCCTTTGTGTGGGCATGGCCGCTAGTATGGGAGCGGTGCTGTTAGCGGGAGGCGCGGCTGGGAAACGTTATGCGTTGCCGCATGCCGAGATTATGGTACATGAGCCGTCGGTTCAACGCATGGGGGGAAAAGTGACAGACGTTGAAATTTCCATGCGAGAATTGCTGAAGACCCGTGAACAATTGTCGGCCGTGTTAGCGAAGCACACCGGCCAACCGCTTGAGAAGATTATGCGGGAGTTGGAACGCGATTATTGGATGACCGCTGAGGAAGCCAAGGCCTACGGCATTATTGATGGGGTCACGGTGCCGCGTGCCAAGAACTCGGATGCCAAGGAGTAAGTCTAGTTTTAGGTTAGAAAATCATAAAACAGCAGCCTTTCTAAGGGCTGCTGTTTTATGATTGTGCGAGAATATCCGGTGATGGCAGGCGGTATAATGAACGCCTAGGTGTTTAAGAAGATCATGATTAGTGAGGAGGTGAGGAAATTGCTCACTAAGATTCCTCAACCTATCCGTGTGATCTGGCAAACGTTGACCCAAGAAAGCCAGACATTTTTAGTGGGGGGAGCCGTACGGGATTTGTTATTGGGGGAGATTCCTCATGACTACGATTTTGCTTCGGCTCGCCCGCCCGCTGAGGTAATCCGTTGGGCCCATTTGCAGGGATGGCAGGCCATCTTGACAGGCGCGGCTTTTGGCACCGTGACACTGCGACATCCTGCTTATCCCAATTGGCCGGTAGAACTGACCACCTTCCGCCTTGATGGCGCGTATAAAGATAGTCGTCATCCAGACGACGTCCAATTTAGCAATAATATTGTAGACGATCTGTCTCGTCGCGATTTTACGATGAATGCCTTGGCGATGAGTATTGATGGCCAAGTGGTCGACCCCTTTGAAGGGCAGACGGACCTCAGAAATGGTGTGATTAAGACGGTGGGTGATGCCGCAGTCCGGTTGCGTGAAGATCCTTTGAGAATCTGGCGCGCCGTAAGGTTTGTCGGGAAAGACCATGGAGGTCAGCCCTTTACATTGGCCCCAGAGACGCAAAATCAGATTCAGCAGAATGGTCTTTGGGTGTTGCGGATAAGCCCAGAGCGGCAGCGCGATGAATTGTGGAAGTTATTGGGCACCCCGCACTTTGATCATGCGCTGCGCACCGCTGATATGCTGGGGCTCTTAAGTTTGGTATGGCCGGAATGGGCCGCAACCCGAGGATTTGCGCAACATAATCGTCACCACGCGTATCCAGTCCATGTACATTTGCTTGCGACGGCGGCTCACGGCTCGTCTGAAGTATTACGACTTGCGGGTCTACTCCATGACATTGGCAAGCCTGAATGTCTTAGCTTAGACGCATCGGGACAAGGACACTTTTATGGGCACGAAGTCATCGGGGCTGTCTACGCCGAAAGGATGTTGCGTCGTTTACATTTCGACAGCCACACCATTCAACATGTTAGGAACTTAGTCGCTCATCATATGTATCCATGGGAATCGGTGGGGGAGAAGAGGTTAAGGCGTGTAGCTCGGGAATGGGGCTGGGATCATGTCGAAGAACTGTGGGAATTGCGGAAGATGGACGTGGTTGGCAGTGGTACGGCCGAGAATTGGATAGAGGAGTCTGTTGTACGGGAGCGGTGGCAAAGCGCCATGGTCAAGGCGGGTGAGCATGGGTTAAAGCCTGCGGTGGGGGGGCGAGAGATTATGATGTGGACTCATCTCCAACCTGGTCCCGAAGTAGGACAGTGGGTGCGTCAAATCCAAGACTGGATTGACGAAAATCCTTCGCGCAATACGCCTGAGCAAATTAAGCAATTTGTGGAAGCGCATCTGGGGTTATCCTAAGAAAGTCAAGAAGTCATTAAGCATGACAAGGAGGAGATTCATGTGAAAGGAAAAGTCGCATTGGTCACGGGAGCAAGTCGCGGTATTGGGCGGGCGACGGCCCTCTTGCTTGCAGAGCGGGGAGCTGAAGTAATTGTGAACTTCGTGAATAATGCTAACGCCGCAGAAGACACCGTCCGTGCCATTCGCGAACACGGAGGCCGTGCGGTGGCGTGGCCTGCGGATGTGCGCCAGGTTGATGACGTTGACCGCATGGTACGACATATTGATGAGCAATGGGGACGCCTCGATATTCTTGTGAGTAATGCGGCCATGCCTTTTACGATGAAATCATTGGATGATATGACATGGCAGGAATTTCAGCAAAAGCTTAATGATGAATTACAAGCAGCCTTTCTCATGACCAAAGCCGTCATCCCGCTCATGGCGCGCCATCATGCAGGCCGTATTGTTTATGTTGGGAGCGGCCTATCCAAACACACGGCGCCCCGAATGGCAGCCCACGGGACGGCCAAAGCAGCATTGACGCAATTTGCGCGTTACGTCGCTACGGAATATGGTCCTTTAGGGATTACAGCGAATGTTGTCTCACCTGGATTAGTTCGCACCGAAGCCACAGCCTTTCAATCGCCAACCTTCTTGGAGCATGTTGCCCAAACTACGCCATTAGGGCGCGTTGCGGAACCTATCGATGTCGCCCGCGTTATAGCGATGTATGTATCCGACGATAGCGGATTTGTGACCGGCACTTATATTCCGGTTAATGGTGGAGCAGCCATGGAGTGAGCCCGTTCGCGAACGGTGTTGTTGACTAACCCAAACATAGAAGGTGTGCGTCTGAACATTAAGCGACGCACGCTTTTGCATTGATTGCTTAAGCTTTGGGGCTTTTTTTCTGAAGACCTTGTTCACTCATTGTGCCCATATCGATAGTTCTGGATGCATGTATTCCCGCGGACGAAAGTCGTTGCCATCTAAAATCAGATGGCCTACCTTATCAAAAGAGCTCGATTTATTTCCGTGAGATACCGAGAAAATATGCTCAATATATGAGAAGAGTTCGGATCAGAGATTGCGAAACGAGGTCAAAAAAACAGCGGACTCTCTACCGCGCTTTTATACTATGAGTATAAACGACCGTAAACTATAAGTCTATTCTTTCCACGACATTTTCCTTATGATGTTCGCATCCGGCCGGAAAACCGTGAATGAGAGGAAATGAAAACGTGTGGACATTGGCTAAAGGGCCATTATCCCGGGATCCTTTTCGTTGGTTCTTTATGGGCCGGATGCTTTCTCTGTTTGGTAGTGCGATGACGCCCATTGCCCTGGCTTTTGCCGTGTTGCAGTCCCGCCACGGGCCACAGCTGCTGGGGTATATCTTAGCTGCGCAGTTGCTTCCCCATACTCTTTTCTTACTTGTGGGTGGCAGTGTTGCCGATCGGTACCGGCGTGATCGTTTAATCATGCTAGGTAATATGGGAGCTGGCTTGTCCCAAGCCGCCATTGCCGCGGTGGTATTGACCGATTCCGATCCCGCGTGGATTATCCTTTTGGCTATCGTAAATGGGGTGCTTGAGGCATTTACAGGCCCGGCTATGCGCGGCATTGTCCCGGAGTTAGTCGACGTTCCAGAGATCAAAAATGCCAATGCCCTTCTCAATGCGGTGCGTGGCGTGGCCCGCATGGTGGGGCCAATAGCGGGAGGGATGTTTGTGTCAACCATCGGGGGAGGCTGGGCCATTGTCATAGATGCGAGTAGTTTTTTTTTGAGTGCGGTGTTTATGTCGCGTGTGCATCTGCCGTCTCACGTTGTCAGCCATCATGATCCTATCGCAATCGTGGTTCGGCAGGGCTGGGATACATTCCGTCACAGTGAGTGGATATGGCCCCTGACCGGGGCATGGTCCATCATGAATGCGTTGCAGATGGGAACTTGGCAAGTCTTAGGGCCCATTTACGCTAAAGATACCTTTGGCGCTACCGGATGGGGTGTTGCATTGAGCATGCGAGCTCTCGGAGTGTTTTTGGGGAGTCTTTTCATGTGGCGCCTTAGAATTTCTTATCCATTGCGGACGGCTATGATGGCGGCAGCCATCATGGGGCTTCCCATGATGGTGCTGGGACAAGGACTTTCGCTGTCCTATTTGCTGGGATCTGTTTTGATGGCTGGCTTTGGGGCGTCGGTGTCGGAGGTCTTATGGAATACGACACTGCAGCAAAGGATGCCATCTGAAGTCTTGTCGCGGATTATGGCTTTTGACGATTTAGGGGCATATATGTTGATTCCGGTGGGAGAAATTGTCGCGATTCCTTGTGCAAACCGTTGGGGCCTTCACCCCGTGGAAATGGTGGCCGGGGTGGCCTTTATGATGACCGCATTGACGCCGTTATGTTTGCGGCAAATCCGCCGCATGACGGTATCTGCTGAGAGCTGATATTCCGCGAACGAGACGATACAGAGAATCCGTAGAGTAAACGGGACATAGGGCATCTGCCCTATGTCCCTAAAATTTTACGCATTGTGCATCAGGTGTTTTTCTAGAAAAGACGCGATGCGCGGATACAGCGTGAGGCGGTTTTTCAATTTGACGACACCGTGACCTTCGTCTTCAAACAGCATGTATTCAACGGGAAGGTTTTTGGCCCGCAAGTGCTTTACGATCTGTTCGGCTTCGCTGACCGGGACGCGGGGATCGTTTTGGCCATGCACGACCATCAGCGGGGCTTGAATGTTGTTTACATGGTAAACAGGAGAAATCGTTCGAAAAAACGCTCGGTCATGGTCTAATGAACCGTACTCCGCTTCGCGAAGTTTACGCCGGTATGGACTGGTGTTTTCCAAAAATGTTTCTAAATTGGCGATGCCGACAATATCGACTCCGGCCGCAAAAAGATCAGGGTAGGTGGTTAATCCGGCTAAGACCATAAAGCCGCCATAAGAGCCACCCATGAGTGCTATGCGGTGGCCGTTGATTCCTGGTTGATCGCGCAGCCATGTGACCAAGGCCGCAAGATCCTTGACCGAGTCCATACGCTTTTGCACATCATCCAAATGGACATACGTTTTGCCATACCCTGCGCTGCCTCGCACGTTTGGCGCGGCAATCGCAAAACCGCGGCTAAGTAAATACTGATAAACGGGATTAAATCCCGGCCGCTCTTGCGATTCCGGGCCACCGTGCACAGAAATAACTACGGGGACGCGTTCGCTATGAGGCTGTTGGGGACGATATAGCCATACGGGGACCATAAGACCATCGAAGGAAGGAAATGCGTGAAGGGTCGGTTCCACAAATTGATGAAAATCTAGGCCAGATCGAGATGCCCAGGTGATCGGGGTTGTTTCCAAAGGATTCAAGTGGACGCGATAAACATTGGGGTTATGGGTGGCATCGTGATAAGTTAAGGCTAAGTCCGATCCATTTGGATGCCAGTCGATTTGGGCAATCACGCCCTTTGATAACGACTGAATGGGCTCAGTCATTCCGTTTGCAGACACATAGAGCTGCGAATAGCCTTGGCGATTGAGAACATATGCATAGTGTCCAGACGGACGGTGCACTGCAAGATACTCGACATCGTATGGGTCTTGAGTTAGCCATTCCAGACGGCGAGTTTGTCGACGCCATAATGCGAGGTGGGTAAACTCAGCATTTTCATCGCTTGCCATCAGCACATCCTCTTGGGGGCCCCAGTACTGCGCAAAATTGTATTGGGCATTTCCCTGATGCGGCGTCAAATGCATCATTTCGCCCGTGTCGATTATCAGTTCGTACAATTCATGGTTGAGGTTCGATAAATGCGATACGGCTAAAAGGCGCCGATTATCGCTGGAAAAATCTAAGACGCGCCACCATCCTTGGTTTTTCTTAATCAACTGACTCTGGTCAAAGGTGTCTCCAGTTTTTAAGAGGTAAATATCATAGTCTTGACCATTGCGGGCATTGCTTGTGATGGCTAGCCATTGGCCATCGACGCTGATGGCTCCGAGATTGTACATCGCAGCCGGGTTATTGGTTAAGGCGAGTATGTCGGTTCCATCTTCATTAGTGAGATAGAGCTGGGAATTTTCGTTACCGCCTTGGTCCATGGCAAACAACAATTGGGCTCGCTGAGGAAGGGGCCACACGTCCATGACACGATTGTCAAAATCTGTGACTAAGTGAGGCCATCCACCTGATTCATTCATCACGTAAACTTGAGCCGTGCCCGTGAGGTTCATCAAAAACACGACGTGATGGCCACTGCCCGTAAAGCGAGCGCCAAAAGCTTGCCGAATTCGCAGAAACTGCTCAATGGTGGGGTTGTTTGTTGGCAAGATATTCCTCCTTCGTGGGATAGACTATTCTTAGTGTTTCCGATCAAACACGGGTGTGTCAAATCGTATGCGAAGAAGGGGAGTAGGCGATTTAAGAGGTCTCTATGACCGGGACATTTTAACCATGAATGGAAAAAATAAAAAGGCTCCAACCACAGGATTTGTGTTGAGGGTACGGATGGATGGACGAGCCCGAATGGGGTCGAATCGATTCAGGAGGGAAGCCAGAATCGAGCCGTACATCTTGGCTTCTAGTGCAGCACGCTCCGTCTCCAGATCGCGCAACTCTCGAATGACGGCTCCAATGTCCACGGTCTCGGCTTCGACGGTGGTATCCACATAGCGCGAGATATTCAGGGTGTAGTCATTCTGACGAATTTCTACAAGGGAAACGACCCGCGCATATTTGTCCACGTCTTGATAGCCGAGATAGGCATCCACGATTTTGGCGCTGTCGGCTGGACGCAGGGTGTTTTGGTTCTTACCAGCGAGAAAGTCTCGGGACCCATCGATGAACAGCACGTGGTCTTGGCGATCCTCAGGGCGGGACTTCTGGATGTTGAGGATACAGGCCGGGATCCCCGTGCCATAAAACACGTTGGGAGGAAGTCCGATCACAGCATCGATGAGGTGATCTTCGAAGAGACCTTGGCGGATATGTTGCTCACTGTTACCTCGGAACAGGACCCCGTGTGGCATAACCACGCCTAAGCGTCCGGTGACATTGAGCGTCGCTACCATGTGCTGCACAAAGGCGAGGTCTCCATAGCTCTTGGGAGGGAGTCCATAGCGGAATCGCCATAACCATCATGCTCGGCTTCTTCTCGGCCCCAGCCCTTCAAACTAAACGGGGGATTGGCGATGACCCGGTCAAACAGCATCAACTCGCCATGCTCCACTAGCTTAGGATCGCGGATCGTGTCACCTTTCTCGATGCGAGCATCCACTAAGCCGTGCAGGAGCATGTTCATTTTGACGATACTCCAGGTGTTGAGATTCTTCTCTTGTCCATAGAGGCTGATGTTCTTGATGTTGCCTCCATGGGCTTGGATATAGTGCACCGATTCGATCAACATGCCCCCAGATCCTACGGTAGGGTCACAGATGCGCATGCCTTCGGTGGGTTGGAGCAGTGCGACGAGGAGTTGGACCACATCGCGGGGTGTGTAAAACTCGCCGCCTTTCTTGCCTGCATCGTCTGCAAACTGGGCGATGAGATACTCATAGGCTCGGCCCAACATGTCTGGCTCCGGGAGGTCATGGTTGCCGAGACGCAGTTGGCTGAAGTGTGCCATGAGGCGGAGCAAGACCTGATCCGGGAGCCGGTCCTTGTTATTAAAATCAATGCTGACGAGGACGCCTTCGAGTCGACGATTTTGTTCTTCTAAGGCTTCAAAGGCGGTGTTGATGGCCTCCCCGACATTCACCGCGATGCTCTGCAGATGTGCCCAGCGTGCTCGGGCGGGGAGAAAGAACTGGTATTCGACGGGATCTTCGGGATCGGAACCGGGTTCTTGTCGCAGGGCTTGGTATTCATCTTCGAAGACGTCGTTGAGACGCTTCAGAAAGAGGAGTCCAAAAATATAATTTTTATAGTCCGCCGAGTCAATGCTGCCCCGGAGGATGTTGGCGGACTCCCAGAGATGGGCTTCCAGTTCTTGCAGGGTCAGAGCCATGTATATTGGAATCTCCTTCCATTCGACAATCGCTTTGTGTATAGTCAGATCATACAGGATTGGGGTGGAGTTGGGGAGAGGTTTCTGTGCAGTTGTTGGTTTATTGGCGTGATGTTTTGTCGGCATCGTTTGCAAGAGACACTTTAGAAGCCGCGTCAACGAGTTGTTAAAACATAAGTCGAGATGGTCATGGTTCAATATAGATTTATAAAGATTGGTGGAGATTGATGATCAAGCTATTGGCATCGATTCACACACGATTGAAGAAAATCAACAGCCACCAATTCGAACGCATGGAATCGGCATTTCAAGGTAATTCTATGTTGATGCCCATGCTTCTCGATTTAGCACACAGACAGTTAGCACAACAATTAGATGCAACAAATTCTATAGAAACTAAAGCCGTTGGCGTTTTGGCTTTTACGGGTGTCATTTTTGCATTATCAAGCAAGCTTTCCTTAGGTGCACTGATTGCTATTCCGTTCGTTTTCGGTATAATTTCAGTATGGTGTTCCATAATAACTCTCCGACCAGAACAATACAAAAACGGACCCGATTTAAATGAATTTTATAATTTGATTATAAAAGAGCCACATACCGATGTACAAAAGCTGATGTGGAGGGAAATTGCGAATCACTTAGCAAGCAATAAAAAAATAATGATTAAAAAAAGTAAGTGGCTCAAAGGTGCATTGATTTTTTTGATTTTGACCGCAGCAAGTCTTCCGGTATTAACAGTGTGGCAACATTACATAGGAGGGGAACCACATTATGTCCAAACGGGTACGTCAAAAACCATCCCAACCCCCAAAAAATTCTGAACAAAATCATGGTTCTGATTTACCGCCATCGCGGGTCAGGGCTAATACTCTGAACAAATCCAATTCAGATCGTCCAGTAACCCCTCCCTCATCGAACGAGTCTCCACGGAAGAAGAAATAGCGATATCTTTTACAGGGAGAGTTGCGACAGGCTTGCTGATTTATAAAAAGGTCATGTAAAAGCGGAATTCTTTCCAGCGCAGCCCCTGTGTACCCTCTCCCCCCACATAGAAACCCTTACGACCCGTCCTCAGAGCGATAAAGCGCACACGTGGCCACACGTGGGGAGTATAGTAAGGCCAGGGACTGCGAGGCACTGGAGAGAGCAGTTATATCATAAGCTGGGGCGCATCAGCTCCACCCGATGAAATCTGGAATCGAACGTAATAAGATCCATTGGTGAATAATAACTGCAATTAAGTCCTCATCACTGTTGTAGTTTTTGACCTCCTCCCTTCCGCCTTCATAGAAGATGTTGACATCCCATCCTTGTGGTGCCGTGGATATCCAAACGAGCCGCGTCGTACTCGTCGGATGTTTGGGGACGACGAGCCATTTTTGACCATACGGACTATTTTGTTGTTTTAGGTTTAACACCACGTCCTGTGGCGCAACATTGAGACTGTAAGCACTGAATCTTTGGTTCCAGAGCTGTTCAAATTGTGAATACTGGCCCAGGGTATGGATTGATGACAAGAGGATGGGGATTGCAATATCATCGCTCGCAAGAGGAGCGCCAGTAGTGTTCCATTGCTCAAAGTAACTCAGCATCATGTCGAAATCTTGTTCCATGGCATAAATCTGTGCCGCAGTCAGTAGTAACCCTGCCCGATCTACATCTGCTTCATGGTCCAGTGCCTTTGTCAACCAAACGAGACATTCCTTACGGTGAGCAACAGGCAACTCTTGGGGAGGGTCAAAAGAAGTGATACCAGCCACCGTCCCGACATTGGCCGATTTCTTCCACTGGCGTTGCCCCGGAACGAGATCGATGAGATAAGCTCGCCGCGTCTCGTTAAATAGACGCCTCAGCATTTCGGTGCGTGCTCCGGGAGCCGAGGGCCATGCCGAGAGCGCTTGTTCCATTAGATCAGTAGCCTCCGAGAGGTCTGGCGTCATTACCGATTGGGTCCAGTAGCGGATGCCGGTAGCCCACTGCGCGGATTGCTCGTTGAGCTTCGTTTCGTGTTCGTGGTATTTTTGATCAAAGCGTGCATCTACTTGTTTATGAATCTGCGTCAAGGTGACGATGGCGATAATGCCGATGAGAATGCCCCCATAAGCGGCGATGCCACCAGTGAGTGATTGGATGATTGTGATCATATTTGATGAGATCAACGATATTGGCCCCTTCCTTTGTCATACCAAGGAGATTCGACACTGTCCGGCTAAATTCCTTGCACCGCGTTATCAGCGCTGATAACGCACTACTCCCAGACCCCGGCCTCTCACAGCGCACCCCCGTCCGTCATTCTCGGTAAGTCTCCGCATAGAGTGGACAACCTCCTCATCTCTCGATCATACTGGAGTAGAGACCATAGGAGGTGGAACCCCCACGAAGACCAGAAAAAGACTGCAGATTAAACAGCACGAGGGGCCAGACCGAGTCCTGTTGTATGCCCGTGTCAGCTCCGAGGATCAGGCCCAGAAAGATTTGTCGATCCCCCAGCAACTCCTAGAGATGAAAAAGTACTGTCAACAGCAAGGCTGGATTGTCGTCCAGGAGTTCGTTGATCCCGGCGTTTCTGCTAAGGACGCGGACCGGCCCCAGTTTCAAGAGATGGTAGCCACGGCGAAATCCAAGTCTGCCGCCATCGATAAGATTGTGGTGCATAAGCTCGACAGATTCATGCGGGATGTGGACCGGTCTCGGATTTATAAAGCCCTGCTGAGAGCAGAAGGCGTGACGGTGGTCTCGATGTCTGAGCCTTTTGATGCGGACCAGCCGATAGGCAAGCTCATGGAGACCTTGCTGGAAGCCTTAGCAGAGTTCTACTCCGCTAATCTGGCGATTGAGACGAAGAAAGGACAGCGTCAGAATGCACTGCGAGGCTGGCATAATGGGGGCAACGCGCCCTACGGCTTTGAACTGGCGACAGTGCAGGATGACAAGGGTCAGGAGCACCGGACGTTTATCTTAGCCGACGCGTCGAAAGTGGAGACGGTGCAGCACATTTATCAGTGGTACACGGACGAGGGGCTAGGGATTGCACGCATTGCGAAACGGCTGAATGACCAACATGTCCCGTCTCCCCAGAGCAAGTCCTCGAAGGGCTGGACTCCTTCGGTCATCCACCGCATCTTACGCAATCCCTCATATACCGGCTCTCGGGTCTGGAACCAACAGCCCCGGTATGGCGGAGGGAGCTGGAATCCCAAGGAGGAGTGGATCGTGGAGCCCGATGCTCACCCTGCGATCATCACGCCAGAAATCTTCGAGAAAGTGGAGGAAGTGGCGACAGCCCGGAAGGTGGCTCAGTTATCCAGACGCAGTGACCCTAATGGGAGCACCGGTGGCAAGCCGGTTCACACTCAGAAAACCGAGCGCAGGACGTACAACCTCTCCGGTTTGGTGCAGTGCGCACAGTGCGGTTCGAACTACATCGGGGACCCTGCCAGTCGTCTCCGTGCGGACGGCACCAGGGTTGTCTATCGGAGATATGTCTGCATCGGACATAAGAAACGGAAGATCTGCAATACGCACCTGATTCCTGCGGATGTGCTCGAAGGTGCAGTGGCACGGGCTCTGTTGCAGTGGATGGGACGGGACCCAGCGAATCGGATCCAAGCGGAGACCATTCTGGCGCAGATGGCGGAGACCCAGCAGACCTGGCAGACTCAGATGGATGCATTGCTGGCCCAGCGAGCAGAGCAGAAGGCCCAAGCGGACAAGGTCTTGGATCTGCTCATGGACATGGGGACGAGTGACCTGTTAAAGGAGCGGTTGAATATGGTCCAAGGCCAGCTGGCTCAGTTAGACTTGGAGATTGGGAGGCACAAGGAGTCTGCACCCCCATCGATTGATTCCGTGACGTTGCAGGCTGCGCTGACGGTCTGGCGGAACATTTGGTCTGATGCGCTCCGCCAGCACAAATGGGATGAGATGGCGCTCAAAACTCTGTGGTGGAAGAACGCGCTGAGACAGGTGATCGAGGGGATGACGGTCAGTGCAGACCAGACCACGGTGGAGGTGCGGTTGTCCTTGCCGATCGAGCTCAGTGCGGAGCAGGCAACCGAGTGGGTGGAGAGCTGGGCCGGTGATGCCGTGACTGCAGTGCCAGCGGGACTGCGGGTGAGTGTAGTAGAAAGTGTTGTAATATGAGGAAACCCATTGCGTGGATCATCCTTATGTCTTCAATGGCGTCGTTAGCCGTGCTAACATGGCTTCAGATATTACTCGAAAAGTTGCTCGGTTTATTGGGCCGAGGCTATATCAGGTGGATTGTAACATTGTTGATTGCATTAGTGATTTATCTCGTATTTCTTAACTCTTATGCAGTGAGAGCGTTGTCAGCTACATACTGGATCACGGTGGTAGGGATATTATTGGCGGGATTTTTGACAGTTTGGCTCACTATGCGAAGCTACGATCAATCTTATGATCGCTACAGGTCATGGGCATTCCTCGGGGGATTGCTTAACGTGTTGGTGTTATTCCTTTTTCCGATAATTCCTTTTGACGTGTTTTTGGCTCTATACGTGGCTGTGGGTACTATTCTGCTGACGGTCGCATACGAAGTGGCTCTCAAATCAATGCGCCAGTGGATTACCACATTACCATCCCCTGCGACCTCTGCAGGAGTAGCGGGAATATTAATTTTAATTTTCATTATGCTACTGGTTTTTTCCAAAGATGGACTAAGCAATTTGAATACATCTGAGAAAAAATTCCCTGAACAATAATTGGATAAGCAAAACCGAGCGTTGCTTATTTAGCCCACTAGGTGTGGATTATATATTAGATACCATTACAGAATGGCAATCAGGTCTTCGGTTTTAATTCGTAGAAGCAGGAGCTCGAAGCCATGAGATATGATGATATACTTATGAGTAGGAGGGTCATCATGCTATGAAACGGACGCATACGAGCATTTTTCTTCTATTTCCTACTTTATTGTTAGCAGGGTGTGGCACGACCGCAAACCTCGCAGCGCCTGGACATTCGGTCGCTAAACCGTATAATCAGGTTAGCACTGTCACTGCTAGTGTGTTGCATGTAGGAGAGATTAATCAGAACAATCACTTTTGGGTTTATTTTTTAGTCAAAAATAGTTCAAAGCAACCAATTATTTTTACAAATAATACCGTGGAATTGACATGGACAAATCACGGGCAGACATATAATCAAGGTACAGTGCAAACGGGATACATGCAGAATAATACGATTGGTGGAACCACTCCCTTCCAGATTGAAGCAGGACAATCCCAAACGGTGATTGGAGATTTTCCTCAGTTAACAAACATACCAAACCCCGGTAGTGTGAAGTTGGTGCTATTACTGTCCGGCAACACTTATCAGGCCACGGCTATCCAACTGAACAGTAATGAAGCGATTAATCTGGCAGCACTGCAAAAGGCGCAAGCTAAGGCAGCGGCTCAACAACAGGCTCAAGCGAATGCGGCTGCCGCCGCCCAACAACAGCAACAGTTACAAAGCAACATCAGCAGTGCAGCCTCAGCAGTGGAAGGCGATATCCAGCAGTTAAGTGCATCTCTGCCTGCCTTGCAACAGGACTTGCAACAGACGACGGCAGATCTACAAACGGAACAAAAGGACCTTGGGACTACTTATCAAGAGGAGCAGACGACTCTAGCCTTGGCCGCTCAGCATCCGAATGGGGATGATGGGCAAGTTGGCAGTGATGCAGGCCAGGTAGGTTCCGATGCAGGGCAAGTAGGAGCGGACCAAGGGCAGATTGGGAGTGATCAAGGCCAGCTAAATTCCGATTTGGCATCGGTGCAAAATGACGTCAGTCAACTACAAAGTGACGACCAGAATCTTCTATCTCTTGAGCAACAATTACCGAACTATCAGCCTTCGGGAGGTCTGCCGAGCCAGAGTGCTGTAAAGTCCGCCATTAACCAAGCCAACAATGCGATGGCTAGTGCTAATAAACAGATGAACAAAGATTTAGCCGCAGCGCAAACGATGGTCAATGAAGCCAATCATGACGCGACCGTGGCGGGACAGGCGCAATAGCTAGGGTATATTCATCTGTCCCATCTCTGAGTCAACGTTCCCGTAGGAAGCCGAGCGTCCAAAGAGGCTGTTTTTTCTATCAAGCGATCCGTACCCCCACGGACACATCTGTGTCTGAGGGGGTTCCGTGTCTTCTGGCCCTACCGTGACACTGTTGCGAAGATTTAGGACGCTCGCAGGGTGATTTATGGTAGGAAGTGGAGAAAATGAGTGGGGAGACCAGGAGTCTGGGCGGATGATATGGGTAAAGAGAGGGAGGCGGGAGAGATCATGTCACGCCAGGGGGACGACAGGACGATGCGCCAGAATCCTGCAACACCTCGGATGTGGCATAAAAAAATCACCCGGAGGTGGTTGGAAGCATGTCAAAAGTCTCAGGACAACAAAAATGGTGCCGGGAGGGGGACTCGAACCCCCACGGATCGCTCCATACGCCCCTCAAACGTACGCGTCTGCCAGTTCCGCCATCCCGACAAAAATTAAATTATCATGAAAAGGAGTACGTTATCGCAAACCTCTTCACACTATTTTCGGCTTGTTTAAACAAACAATGGTGCCGAAGGTGGGACTTGAACCCACACGAGCTTTCGCTCACGGCGCCCTGAACACCGCGTGTCTGCCAATTCCACCACTTCGACACTCTCTAAAGCCTTTGAGGTGCAGAAATGAGTGTATCATGTTTGACCCACTTGCGCAAGATGAGAGGGAGCTGCATTAAAAATACCAAATCTGGTAGCAAAGTTGAGGGTGGCACATGACTAAGAAGCTCAGGATGCAGATTGGGACGTTTGTCATACTGGGAGCATTAGCGTATTTGGGCTTTCAGGGGGCACACAATTTTTCTAATTACTTTGTTACGGTGAGCCAATATCGGCATCAAATGAGACGGTTGGCTGGTATGGACGTACGGGTGCAAGGCACGCTGTCTGCTCAAAGCGTCCATTACAATGCGGCGACGAGTACCTTACGGTTTTCTCTGGTATCAAATGGAGAAAGTCTACCCATTCTATATCACGGTGCAATGCCTAATGAACACTTCAAAAACGCTAGTGCAATTGTCAAGGGAGAAATGGATTCTCATGGGGTTTTTGTGGCGCAGAAACTAGAAATTCAGTGCCCCGACCATTACGCGCCTGCGCCTAATGCCACAACCGAACAGTGAGGTGAAGAGCTGTGGATATGCCGGATTTAGGGCGTTTAGCCTTGCTCCTTGCCGGAAGTAGTGCGCTGTATACCGCATGTGCCGGTTTTTGGAGTTACCATGTGAAAGGTGCACGATTGCGCGAAAGTGTGCGAGGTGCTGCCTTAGCCATCGCCGTGGCACTGACAGCCTCTGTCCTTGTTTTAGAATACTTGTTAATCACCAGTGATTTCAACGTACAAGCGGTTTATAACCATACGGATAGGGCGTTGCCGCTGTTATTTAAAATGGGAGCATTGTGGGGTGGAGACGCGGGTTCAGTGTTGTTTTGGGCATGGCTTCTCTCGTTGTATACCGCCTATGCTGCTTGGCAAGGATGGCCGCGCGAGCGTCGGCTCACACCCGTGGCGGTGCCGCTTTTAGCCGCCCTCTTGGTATTTTTTACAGGCTTATCAAATTTGGTGGTCAATCCCTTTCGCCTCACGGGGGGACACCCGCTCGACGGCGTGGGTCTTGACCCGTTATTGCAAAACTTCGTCATGACGATTCATCCGCCGGCGATGTATATCGGGCTCATCGGTTTGGCCGTGCCCGCTGCCTATTTACTGGCGGCTCTATGGACACGAACGCCTTCGCGGGATTGGCTTCCTGTGGTTCGGCGCTGGACGTTATTTGCTTGGTTATTTCTGTCAGCAGCCATTGTGTTGGGCGGTATGTGGGCTTATATGGAATTAGGATGGGGTGGTTACTGGGCATGGGACCCGGTCGAAAACGCCTCCCTCATGCCGTGGCTAACCGCAACCGCTTTTCTGCATGCATTGCAAATAGAAGAACGTCGGGGCATGTTTCGGTGGTGGACCGCCTTGCTTGGCCTATCCAGCTTCTTATTGACGTTAGTGGGGACATACATTACCCGCAGTGGGGTGTTGAAGAACTCGGTTCATTCCTTCACCGGCACAGGGGTGGGACCATATTTTGTGGGATTGTTTTGGGCATCCGTTTTGGTCTCGAGTGTCGTGTTGATTTTACGCCGTGATCAGTTGTCCGACAAAATAGTATTGAGCCATATCATTTCGAAAGAAGCCCTCTATTTGTTATTGGAAATGGTTTTGGCGTCATTGACCGTTATTGTTTTAGTTGGAACATTTTATCCCGTGATATCGAAAGCCCTCCATGGGTCCACAGTCGTTTTGACGGTCCACTTTTTTAATACCTTAAGTACGCCCTTGTTTGTTGTATTGATCGGATTAATGGGCATAGCTCCTGTCGTTGGGTGGCATCATGCGCGTTTGCAACAGCTTTGGCAGCGCCTATGGATACCTTGGGTGGTGGGGATTGTCTCCTGTATCGCCGTGTACCAACTAGGATTTCAGACATTAAGGTCCTGGGGGAGCGTTGGAGTCGTCGTCTTTGCCATGACATCGATGCTTCTCGACTTTGCGCGCGCTACTCGCGCTAGGCAAAAGGCGGGGATTAGGAGCGCGGGTCGGGCGATATACCACACTATTGTCCACAATCGCCGCCGTTATGGCGGCTATGTGGCGCATCTTGCCTTTTTGACGATAGCTTTGGGTGTGATCGGATCGCATGCGCGTCATGTGGCTGTTACACGCACCCTGCAGCCAGGCCAATCGGTCGTTTTACGCGGATATTATCTGCGCTATGAAGGATTGGGCGTCCAGGAACAACATGGTGACCAGTTGCTCACGGCGCATGTCGCCGTGAGCATTGGACGCCATCATGACGTCCTTATGCCTGGCCTGGAATTTTTCCCAGGGGATGCACAACCTGTGGCCCGCGTTGCCATTCACAGCGGGGTTATGAAGGATTTGTATCTCGTGTTAGAAGGCACACCAGGAGGAAATGCGGCAACCATTCAGATTTTTATAAACCCGATGGTGAGCTGGATCTGGATGGGCATGTATGGCTTAGTCGCGGGCACATTGCTTGCGTTGTCGGCTCCGGCCTTTGGCGATGCAGTTAAGGTGCGTCGTTGGGAGTGGCTTCAAGAAGAGCGGCGCCGCTTGACTGACGCGGCTTTGACGACCGCGGATGGGGGGCCCAGCCATGATTAATGAGTGGGCGATATTGCTATCGGGTGCTGTCATTGGACTCGTCTATGGCCCTACGTGGAAAGTCGATGAATCGGGAACGAGCTCCTCTACCAAGGATAACGAGGGGTTGGACGAAGCCATTGATGAAGCCTTGCAATCTTTTTGTGGGGCTTGTGGGGCCCTTAAGGAACGAGATCTAGGACAGGTCTGTCCCCATTGTGGAGCGATACAGGAGGATTGAGCATGTACAAGCGCTGGGTACTGGTGATTATAGGACTGTTGGGGGTGGCTCTGCCGGTGAGAAATGCGTGGGCTCAATCTTCCCCGTCTATACGCCTGGAAATGCTCGTGCTGCTCCCGGAACGGGGGCGTCTCGCTGTCTATGAACAAATAACGTGGGCGACAAGGGTCCGTGATCCAGTTATAGGGATTTTGCCCCAAGCGCAGGCTATTCACACCTCCACAAGAGCGTCGGTGGAGCCCGGTGGAATCCTTGCGATGCAAGGCCATTCTTTGCAGGCTTCAGCCCGTTACGATGTGCCGTGGAACGGACGCTCAGGGCAATACCGGCTTCCCGCCATGTCGAGCATTGGCACCGTCGCGTTACTTATCCCTCAAGGAGTTCGTGCGCCCGCGGTTCTTAATCCCACATGGGTATTAAAAGAGCGAGGAAAAATTCCCGGGGTGGCTAATGGCCCGGTATTTAAAGAATACATCACCACCATGGTCTCGGCGGGAGAATCTGTGCCCATTGTGTTGGAAGGCAAGGGCGAGGTGGGACCTACGATGTCCTTTCAGCCCCAAGGTCCTAGGTGGGCTATGCCAACATTGAGCGGCCTCATGATGGGATTAATGGTCGGCGTTGTCCTAATTGTGAAACGCTGGCGACCAGTCCCTAGTGGTCAGGAGAATGGTCTTGCTGACTGGGACCGGTTGTTAAGGGAGCTGGCGGTGTTGGAGGCTGCCCATAGTCGACGTGAAGTGCCCAGGGACTTCTATGAAGCGGAGCGGAAGGAGCTGCGCCACGCTTTAGCTCAATCAAGGGGGAATCTTGATGGCTAAGGAAATCACAGGGCCTATTTTACGCGCCCTGACGCTGTGCAAAACGATTGGCGCCCATGCGGTCTTGAGAGAGGTTTCCTTTAGCATGGAGCGTGGATCCGGCCTTGCGATTATGGGGCCAAATGGAGCGGGCAAGAGCACGTTGTTGAAGGTGCTGAGTGGCTTGTGGGCACCTTCTGGGGGAGAACTTTGGCGTTTTGGGAGGCGTGTCGGTGATGAAACAAGCAGCGACCAGCGTGTAGTGTTGCTCGGCCATCACTCCTTTTTATATCCATCCTTAACGGCTTTTGAAAATCTCCTGTTTTATGCTCATTTGTGGGGATTGCGAAAAGCCAGGCAGCGGGTTGTGGAGGTGCTGAGGCAAGTCGACTTGTTATGGGCCCAGAATGACCTTCTTCAGACATTTTCACGGGGCATGGTCCAGCGGGCGGCTCTGGCGCGGGTTTTGCTAGCCGATGCCCAGCTGCTATTGCTTGACGAACCCTATACCGGTCTTGATGGGGCCGGGCGACAGCTGTTGGACAGGATTTTGGGTGATCAAAAAAGGACAGGGCGCAGCTTTATTCTTGCGTCACACGATGAGGATGACGTCATACGTGTGGCGGATGCGGTAGCCCTATTAGTCGGTGGACGCATGGTGTGGTGGTCCTATACCGACAAGCTGAGACCGGAGCAGTTGCAAAGAGTGTGTCGGGGCGATTATGACAAGGAGGGGGCATAATTCGTAAATTTTGGTGGATTTTATATAAAGACGGAGCCGTTGAGCTAAGGCGCCGTGACCGGTGGACCGTGATGATGATTTTTGTGGTGATGATGGCGTTCTTGTTTGCACTGTCTTTGGGCTCACATGTCGCAGACTTGCATGCAGCTTTGCCGGGGATTTTATGGATGGCTTTCCTGTTTGCGGGCATGATAGGCATGGGTAAAACCTTTGCCAACGAAGTGCGAGAAGAGGCCTTAACGGGATTGATTCTAGCTCCCGGAGACAAGATAGCGATTTACTTAGCCAAGCTGACCGGAGCCTTTGTCTTCATGGTTCTCATTGAAATTGTGTCGACACCACTTTTTTTGGAAGTGTTTCAAGTACCGTGGAGGGGCCCATGGACCTTGTGGCTCTTGATTCTAGCCCTAGGGGCCGCCGGATTTGTTGAAGTGGGGACCTTGTTATCGACCATGAGTGTGCACACGTCGTCAGGTGATTTGATTCTGACCATGCTGCTTCTGCCTTTGGAAATTCCGGTCATGATTATGACAGTGCAGGCGACGCGGGATTTATTGACCCTGACACGCGCTGGTTTTTGGTTATGGATCCACGGGCTCATAGCGTATGATGCCATTTTCTTGGTGCTGCCGTTAATGCTTTACGACTATGTTTGGGAGGTTTGACCGTGAAGAAATTGGTCAAAGCAGATGGGTGGTATTGGCTCTTGCTGCCGCTCATGGTGGGGGCTTTATATCTGGACTTTGTGTGGAGTCCTGATGACCGCATTCTCGGGGCGAGCCAACGCATTTTCTATTTTCATATGGGAGCGGCCGCTGTGGTGTTGCTGGCTTTTAGTATAACGGCCGTCGCCAGTGTGACTTACCTCTTAACGCGCAACTTGGCATGGGACGTGTGGGCCGCTGCATCAGCAGAAATTGGCACGGTTTTCACGACTATGGTATTGGTCAGCGGAACTTTATGGGGGCGTGCTGCCTGGGGCATTTGGTGGACGTGGGATCCGCGTCTGACCTCGACACTCATCTTGTGGGTGCTTTTTGCCGGATATTTGTTGCTGAGAGACAGCTCAGACAATGTCTATCGGCGGGCCACTTATGCCGCGGTACTGGCTTTGGTGGCGTTTGCTGATGTGCCTATTGACTATATGGCGATTCGGTGGTGGCATTCGATTCATCCTGTGGTGATTACGGCTCATGGCGTCAATATGGCGCCGCGCATGGTCGATGCCATGCTCGTTTCCATTGTGGCGTTCATCGGGCTGTTTGTGACGTGGATGGTGATTCGTGTTCGTCTATTGCGGACCGAAATGGCGATAGATCAAGTAAAAAATTTGTGGCGTGGGCGCGCTGGCGTGTAGCTTGCCCTAGCGAGAGGAGCGTGTAAGGTGATGATGATGACGGCTCAGGAAAAAATGTATCTGCTGTTCTTGTTTTTAGCGTATAGCGCGCTATTTGTTGTTATGTTTGGGTTTATGTTCAAAATGCTACAGAAGACCAGACAATTGGCGCGGGATATTGCGTTATTGGCGGATGAAGAAGGAAAACAAGACTTACCCGTGGCGGATGCTCCGTCTGTAGCACCTCATGTGCGCAGTCGGGAATTGTAATCTATCTTTTGACGTTTCGTTCTCTACTTTCATCAGGTGGCCTTATTAGCCTGTGCTCAGCCGGGTACGGGCTAAAAGGGTGCCTTATTCGACGTGATTCATTCTTATGTGTGGCCTACGCCTTTTTGTCGCGTTATTCTCCTGTTCTTCTATCCGAAAATGGTACACTGAGAGGGATTGCAGAAGGTGTGACGCTGTTTGGTCTTATACCATAGAATGTTATCATTCGGAATGCGAGGAGTGAATCGCATGATACGCGTGCTAGTGGCGAAACCTGGTCTTGATGGACATGACCGGGGGGCCAAAGTTATTGCCCGGGCCTTGCGAGACGCGGGAATGGAAGTCATTTATACGGGTCTCCATCAAACACCCGAGCAAATCGTGGATGCGGCATTATCAGAAGATGTCGACGTTTTAGCGATTTCAATTTTATCCGGGGCACATCCGACGCTTGTCCCGCGCATTATGGAACTGCTGCGTGCCAACGACGTCGATGATATGCTCGTCCTCTTAGGAGGCATTATCCCCGAAGATGATGTACCCGCGATGAAGGCGGCGGGCGTCCACCAAGTCTTTGGGCCAGGAACGGACACCCAGGACATCGTAGACTTTATTCGCCAGCATAAAGGGACAGCATGATGGATCTCGAGACAGTGTACCAAGGTATCCAAGAAGGACGCAGGCGCGCATTGGCGCGGGGTCTGTCATGGGTGGATGAAGGCTCGGACCGCGGTAATGCCCTGTTGGGAAGGCTGTTTCCTCATGCCGGGCATGCCCATGTGATAGGAATTACTGGGGCGCCCGGTGTAGGCAAGTCGACGCTTGTGAACGCCTTGACCTTGCACTTACGCAAAACAAAGCAGACCGTAGGGATTTTGGCGGTCGACCCTTCGAGTCCTTTCACTGGCGGCGCGATTTTAGGAGACCGCATTCGCATGCAGGATTCGGTGGATGATCAAGGCGTCTATATGCGAAGCCTCGCCAGTCGAGGTCACGTAGGTGGATTGTCGCGGGCCACCTTTGGGGCGTTGACGTTGTTGGATGCCGCAGGATTTGATGTAATTCTCATCGAGACGGTGGGGGCGGGGCAAGCTGAAGTCGATGTTATGCGTTTTGCCCAAACGGTGCTGGTGGTCTTGGCGCCTGGCCTCGGTGATGATATTCAAGCGATTAAAGCCGGGATTTTGGAGATTGGTAATATCTTTGTCGTCAATAAAGGGGACCGAGAAGGGGCCGATCGGACGGTCCGGTCGTTACGGTCTATGCTGGGACTCACCTCCACATCGTTAGATTGGGTACCGCCGATTATTAAAACTTCCGCCGATCGCAATGAGGGTATTGGCGAGCTTGTGCAGGCTATTGAAGACCATAAAGCGTACCTGACGAATCATGCGATTTGGGATCAGATGCGTGAACGGCAGGCTGAAAATCTTCTCGAACAGGCCTTAGAAGATATGGTGGAGGCCGTGAAGAAGGAGAGCCGACGGCAAGGCGAGTGGTACCGTGCGGTATCTAGCATTCGGCAAGGAGAATCGGCGCCTGCGTTCGCCCGCGAACTCATCAGCCAGTGGTTACAGAAGAACGGGTGAAGGAGAGGGACAAGATGGCTCTAAGCATTCTCAATGAAGAAGAAAACGCAATTCGTGATGCGATTTTAGCGCTTGTCAAGGACACTATTGCGCCAAAGTCCCAAGCATTTGATCGGTCCGCGGTATTTCCGAGAGAAAATATGGAAATGCTGGGGCGTCAAGGATATTTGGGAATGATTGTGGATCCGAAGTGGGGCGGTGCAGGTGCAAGCTATTTGGCGCAAACCTTGGTCGTGGAAGCTATTGCAGCCGCTGATCCTGCGACGGCGGTGATTTATGAAGTGCACAACTCGCTTCATATCGAAGGGATTTGGCGATTTGGCACGGATGAGCAGCGGGCACGCTTTTTACCGGCCTTATGTCAAGGGGACGCCATTGGTGCGTTTGCCATTACCGAGGCCGAATCAGGCTCCAATGCGGCGGCAATGCGAACGCGGGCCGTCAAATCAGGATCCGAATACCGGCTCAATGGCCGAAAGGTGTTCATTACCAGTGCCGGGGAAGCGGATTGGTATATTGTATTTGCTACGGTCGATCCAACCCTTGGTGAGAAAGGTATCACGGCTTTTTTGGTGCCAAAAGACGCGCCTGGCCTTCACTTTGGGCCGCCGGAGGATAAATTGGGGATTCGTGCGTCACGCACCTCTGAAGTCATTTTAGATGATGTCCGAGTACCAGAGGAAAACCGTCTGGGCCAAGAAGGGCAAGGCTATTCCATGGCCTTATTTTTGTTGGACGGAGGACGCATTGGGATTGCGGCCCAAAGTGTGGGCATTATGAGCACGGCTCTAGAGCGGTCATTGGCGTATGCACGTGAACGCGAGCAATTTGGGCGGCCAATCGGGCAGTTCGAAGGGGTGCAGTGGCGGTTAGCTGATATGGCAACCGACTTACATGCAGCGCGGCTGATGACCTATGAAGCGGCTCACCGCCGTGAAGAGGGACCAGCCCAACGTCCTTTGTTCGCAATGGCCAAGTTATTTGCGTCCGAAAAGGCGGTACAACATGCCGCTGATGCGATTCAAATTTTTGGGGGATATGGCTACATGCGTGAATATGGCGTGGAGCGCTTGCTGCGTGATGCAAAAGTGACGGAAATTTACGAAGGCACCTCGGAAATTATGAGGTTAGTCATCGCAAGTCGACTGCTCAAAGAATACGATTTAGGAAACATTTAGGAGGATCTCATGGCGACGAAGATTCCTGTGGTGTTGGCCGGCGCAACCGGCAAAACGGGAAAGGAGGTGGGACGCGCTATCGCTCAGGCGCAGGACATGGAATTGATAGGTGCGGTGGGTCATTCTCATGTTGGGATGGCTCTAAGCGATTTATGGAGCGAGCCGGGGCTTTCTGTGGTCATTCGGGGAGCTGTGGACACCATTGACGCCTCGTATGCGGTGCTCGTAGATTTCACGGAACCAACGTCGGCCTATTCGCGGATCTTAGAGGCTACAGCAAGAGGATGGGACCTCGTCGTGGGCACAACAGGATTCTCGCCCCTTCAGCTCGATGCGATTCATGACCGAGTACAACACCAACAGAACGGTGCTGTCCTCATCGCAAATTTTTCCTTAGGCGCATGGATTATGGAGCGATTGGCCCAAGATGCAAGCCGATATCTTGATCAGGCTGAAGTCATTGAAGCACATGCGGCGACCAAACGCGACCGGCCCTCTGGGACAGCGAAGCGTATGGCCCGCCTCTTAGCGGATGGGTGGGGGCGAAGCGTCGAAGATATCCCAGTGCATTCCATTCGACTCCCAGGCATGGTGGCCCATCAAGCGGTGATCTTCGGTTCGAGTGGTCAGACATTGACGTTACGCCATGATGTGCACGACCGGAGTGCGTATGCGGCGGGAGTGCTGGCCGCAATACGGCGCGTTCACGAATTTCGTGGCAAGGTTGTCCAAAATCTGGGCGACGTTATTGTTCCGGACTAGATGATTCGCTTTCTTCGGCGATGCGACGAGCAATGTTTCGAAATTGCTCCCGCATGGGCGTAACGGGGGCTCTCAAATCTCGCAAAATGTCTTCTTGCAGTTTTTGCAGAGCCTGTTCGGCTTCAGGAACTAGCAGCTTCTTCTTTTTACGTGTCATCATATAGCCTCCTTGGGGCTAATATGCCTCATTTGGGGTGATATAATAATCACCACAATGGTTATAGGAATAGACGTATATATGAGGTGATGACCTGTGAAAACGTTTGGGTCCGTATGTGACCTTATTGGACAGACTCCTTTGGTCCGGCTCGAAGGACTTTCGCAAACGTTGGGTGCTACGGTGTTGGGAAAACTCGAATCGTATAACCCAGGGAGCAGTGTGAAAGACCGCATTGCATTAGCGATGATAGAAGATGCCGAACAGCAAGGACGACTGCATCCTGGAGGCCTGATCGTCGAGCCCACATCAGGCAATACGGGAGTCGGGCTGGCCATGGTCGCGGCGCGGCGCGGTTATCGTTGTATTCTGGTCATGCCTGATTCTGCATCGGTGGAACGGCGCATGCTCTTTGAAGCGTTTGGAGCGAAGGTCGAGCTGACACCTGGGCGGCTTGGCATGACGGGGGCCATCAACCGCGCTAAAGCTTTGGAGGATGAAATGGGTGCGGTCAGTTTGCACCAGTTTGATAATCCGGCGAATCCCATGGTGCACTACCGCACGACCGGCCCCGAAATTTGGCGGGATACCGACGGAACAGTGACCGCATTGGTGGCGGGAATCGGTACGGGAGGGACCATTAGCGGCACGGCACGATATTTAAAAGAACGCAATCGTGATATCAAGGTCATTGGCGTGGAACCAGCAGAATCGGCGGTGTTGAGTGGGGGACAGCCGGGCTCTCATAAAATCCAAGGAATTGGTGCTGGATTCGTCCCCGAAATCCTTGAGCGGTCCCTCATTGATGAGGTTATTCCCGTGCCGAGTGACGGGGCTTTTAAAGCTGCACGTGATCTTGCGCGTACCGAAGGGCTACTTGTGGGGATCTCGAGCGGGGCGGCATTGGTCGGCGCTGCGCAGTGGCTCCAACATCAGGATCGTCCGCAGGTCGTGGTGGTAATCCTTCCGGATTCGGGGGAACGGTATCTCAGTACGGCGTTATATCGGGAGGACGCCCATGTTTAAGCTATCTTCGGGCTTTAGGTCTGGATTGCGAATATTGGCGGTATTGGCTGAGCACGGGTCGGAGTCGCCCGTCCCAATTAGCCTTATGGTTCCTAAGCTCAATCTGTCCGACAAATACTTGGAGCAGCTTTTGATGAGTCTCAAACGGGCGGGTTTGGTTCGGTCAGTGCGGGGAGCCAGTGGGGGATTTGTTTTAGCCCGTGCTCCCGAAATGATTTCTCTTCTCGACATATTGACCGCACTACAGGGTCCCATAGAATTTTGTGATTGCGGCGTGCAGCAATGTCAGGACTGTCTTAGACCTGAAATTTGGGAGGCACTCGAGGTGTGCCTGGGCAGCTCCCTTGCGAGCATCTCGTTGGCGCACCTTATCGGCCAGGCGCCTTTTCAGATTATGGCCCACTCAGTTGTGTTGCCTGATGCGCCCTTGTGGCAGGACGGGGCAGGGATTTAATGGCTCATGAGTTGCTTAATCTTCACCATCTGAAGATCTTTCAAACCGTCGCCAAACATCTCAGCTTTTCACGCGCGGGCGAAGAACTGATGATTAGCCAATCTGCGGTGTCGATGCATGTCAAAAGCTTGGAACGTACCGTGGGCATGCCGTTGTTCGAAAAAGTGGGTCACCGTATTCGGCTCACAGACGCTGGTCACGCGTTATGGGAGTACAGTCAGAAGATTTTTGCGCTAATGGATGAGACGTGGCAAGTGCTAGGCGCTATGCGTGGGGGAGAATTGGGTCAACTCCGTGTTTCGGCTGATACGACGGTTGGTGTTTATGTCGTCCCTGAATACCTAGGCCAATTTCGGCGGGCATTTCCCCATGTCGCTATTATGTTGGATGTTGCCAACCGGACGGCGGTCATGGACCGTATTGCCGCGCGCGAGAGCGATTTAGCCGTGATGGGCCAAGTGCCTGATAACGGGGAAGATTGGGATGCGACCCCGTTTATGGAGAATGATTTGGTGGTTATTGCGCATCCTGACCATCCTTTAGCGGGTGATCGGGAGATTCGCGTCGAAGAATTGGCGCAAGAGGGATTTCTCGTGCGTGAGCCGGGATCTGGAACCCGGGCCACAATGGAGCGCTATTTTCAGACGGCGGGCATACCGTACCGTGTGAATAGGGAATTGGGAAATAATAGCACGATTAAACAAGGCGTGGCTAACGGCTTAGGGATTGCGGTTATTTCGCGGCAGGTTGTCCAGTTGGAACTAGAAGCGAAACGGTTGGTGATTTTGCCAGTGCAAGGCTTCCCCCTAAAACGCTACTGGTATGTTGTCCATCTACGCGGTCATTATCTCCCGCCCCCCGCCCAAGCATTTAAAGCGATGTTGCTGGCTTCCACGCGTGTTAAGGCTTAAAGCACAAAAGAAAAAAGAGCGGCCTCCCGCCGCTCTTTTTTCTAAGCGTTTATTAGTCGGTGAACCGTTCGCCTGAGGGCTTGTCAGTGGCGTAACTGTGTAACGTGTACCGCATACGCCGGTCTTGTGCTTCTTGACGGATGAGTCCAAAACCGGGGTCATTAGCGGGCCGGTTGACAATGAAGGACATGGCAATCGTCTGCTTCCCACGCCGTTGGTCATAGGCATTGAGGCGAATATAGTGATTCGGATAGGCCTTGCGGCATTCGTTGACTTCATACAAAATGGCCGCCGGGTCTTTCAAATCGAACATGGGGAGACCCCACATGCTCCAGTACGTGTTGCGCGGGTGCGGGTCATCAGTAAATTCGAGACTCATCGGCCAGTTGTGGTCAAGGGCCCAGTTAATTTGATTTTTAATCTCGTCATCTGAAAACGGCGGCAGGAACGAAAAGGTTCCTTGCGTCAAATAGAATGCCATTCAAAATCCTCCTTTGCTGGTTGCAGCGTGATTAGACACTCGGGGTCGGAATAGCGTCCGGGGTGTCTGTGGACTGGTAGTTGAACGTCACGTCTTTCCAAACGTCTAGGGCCGCCTGAAGAGCAGGGGACATCTTGGCCGCTTTTTGCAAAATCTCGGGACCTTCGTTGAGAATGTCTTTGCCGTCATTACGGGCCTGAACCATAGCTTCGAGTGCGACACGGTTGGCCGTGGCCCCAGCTGCAATTCCCATCGGGTGTCCAATTGTTCCGCCACCAAACTGCAAGATGACATCGTCACCAAAATGGTGTAATAATAAGTGCATTTGGCCCGCATGAATACCACCGGAAGCGACGGGCATTACGCCGGGCATGGAGCCCCAGTCTTGTTCGAAGAACAGACCTTCTTGTAAATTCACCGCTACTTTGGCATCACGCAAAGTTTTGTAGTAGCCATGAATCATGTCGGGATCTCCTTCAAGCTTGCCGACCACGGTTCCGGCGTGGATGTGGTCTACGCCTGTGAGACGCATCCATTTGGAAATGACGCGGAACGATACGCCATGGGTTTTTTGACGCGTGTAGGTGCTGTGTCCCGCACGGTGCAAGTGAAGAAGCATTCCATTTTTTCGTGCCCACTTGGCCATGGACTGGATAGCCGTGTAACCAACGGTCAAGTCGACCATGATGATGACGCTTCCTAATTCTTTGGCGAATTCGGCCCGCTCATACATATCCTCCATCGTCGCGGCGGTTACGTTAAGATAATGGCCCTTGACTTCTCCGGTATCGGCTGCAGCGTGGTTGACACCTTCCATCACGTAGAGGTAGCGGTCACGCCAGCGCATGAAGGGCTGAGATCCAATGTTTTCGTCGTCTTTGGTGAAGTCTAGTCCTCCACGAAGGCCTTCGTAGACGACACGGCCATAGTTGCGCGCCGATAGTCCCAATTTGGGTTTCATGGTAGCACCTAAGAGAGGGCGACCATATTTGTCAAGGTATTCGCGTTCGACAACGATCCCGTGGGCAGGACCTTGAAAGGTTTTGATGTAGTGCAAGGGAATGCGCATGTCTTCGAGGCGTAAGCTCTTGAGAGCCTTAAATCCAAAGACGTTACCGATAATAGAGGACGACAAGTTGGCAATGGAGCCCTCTTCAAACAAATCAATAGAGTAGGCGATATAGGCAAAGTATTGATCTGTACCTGGGACTGGTACGACGCGGAAGGCTTTGGCCTGATAGTTTTCAAGGTCCGTTAGACGGTCCGTCCAGACAACCGTCCACGTGGCGGTCGACGATTCTCCAGCAACAGCGGCTGCAGCTTCTTCAGGGTCTACGCCTTCTTGGGGAACGACACGAAATACGCAGATGACGTCGGTGTCGAGGGGTTCATAGTCAGGCCTCCAGTAGCCCATTTTTTTGTAGGGTGTAACACCCGAAGCCCAGCGGTCTTTGTTTGATTCAGTTGCGCTCATGAGTCTCCTCCTTTAAATTACGCATAACATCTTAATTTCCGACAATTTAATACTTTTGAAGCATAAGCAATTTATGCTTTAAGCATACATGAGGACTTATTATTTGTGAAATATGGATAAGTTTAAAAAAACATAAAGAAAAGTTTATGGTTGAGATAGAGTTTCGGACGATGTAGGCGGATGCGGTGTTTCGCTTAACAAATGACGAATCAGTCGCATTTGGCTGGTTAATTGAGATTCTTGAAGGGTGGGTTGCCCAGGCATTTTCAGAACAATAGGATTCAATAGGGCTTCGAGATTTTCGATGGCCTGCACGACAGAATCGGGTAAAAAGAGTTCATTGGCAAGAAAAAAGTCGACTGCGTGTTGATAGTGGCGTTTGCATTGACGATGCAGACAGTCAATATACAGCGCATTTAATTCATGGATAATGGCTTGTTCGCCAGAGAGGGAGTGTTCACGGTCTAAGATTTTGGCAATTTCCTTTTTTGAGGCCCCTACGGTCCGTAACGTTTCTTCAATATATCCTTGATGGGTTAAGGAAGCAAAAGGGACTGCATTACGGACGACGGCTAGGCTGGTGCGGTACGCACGATAGAACTTCTTGTAAAGAGTTGCATAGATTTTGTGCTGTTGAGCCTTTAGTTGCGACGACGCATATTCGCCTTCGCGCAAGAGTTGGTCGAGACGTTGCTCGTAATGGCGTAAGAGGGCGGTGTGATGGGTTCGCACAGTCCAAAATGCCACCGCATAGGCGCCAGCCAGGGATATCACTAACGTAAACACGGTTGTGATCCGTAACGTTTCTAAAGACATCGCGAACTCCTGTTTTTATTTAGTGTATCACGATCGAAGAACAAGCCCGCAACTTGTAAGGAGATTATAAGGACGATTTAGCCAAAAATAACCGGTATAAAATCATGCCGTCAGCCTCATCCTTCAACCGAGGTGTCCTATGGCAGTTACATTAGAGATTGAAGTGGATGGATTTGAAGAATACCCTATCCGACTCGATTCTGAGCAGTTAGAGGTTCACGGCCGTCATATTAATAGCGTCATTGACATTAGCCATATTACTATGGAACGAGGTACCGAGCTAGGCGTATATGTCAAGCGTCTAAACGAGACGATTGCTCAGTCGAAGTTCCATATGCGCTATGGACTGCTTGTGCATAACGTTTCGCCACCTGTTTTGAGGGCTGATCTATCATTAATCCATTTTAGGGAATGCAATTTTGAGGCGACAGACTTTTCGGGTTCCATCATTTCCGGTCCGCTATCTGTTGAACGCTGCATTATTGACGGCCAGTTGCCCCCTCTTTCTATCGGAGGCAATGAACTTTTTCGTTATCCTCCTGGCAAAGCGGCGCGCGAATTAGGAATTACAGACGTGAAAGATGTTTTGGTGTTAAGATGGGGGCTTACACAAGATGCGCGTCATGTAGGTCAGGCTTTTTTGTGGTTAGAACGTCGTTATCCGAAAACAGAAGAAGTGCTTGCCAGAGTCTTGCGCGGACTGCCGTCTCGTCGGCCTCGCTATGTGCATTGGACGCCTTAGACAAATATCCCTCACTCTATTAGATGCAGCATATCGAAAAATCTGCCGATGTTTTGACGTGGGTAATGCCGCCTTAACATGGGCTTGCTGGCTTATGATACGCTTTTAGAGAAAAGCTGTACTAATAAGGTTAGGGGAGATGTTATGCAAGCGGCACTGATTATCATTGATGCGCAACAAGAATACTTTGCACCACACGGACAATGGGTGGTTAAAGGCGGAGCGGAGTCGTTAGTCCAGATTCAGCGCTTGTTATCGGTTTGGCGAGAGAACCAAGGCGTAGTTGTCCATGTTGTTCATGAAGCCCTTGACCCTGGCTCTCCTGTATTTCGTTTGGGTTCCCCTGGGGTGCTAATGCATCCTGATATAAAGGTCATGCCAAACGAACGCCTTGTAACAAAGCACTTTCCCGGTGCATTCACGCAAACGCCCTTAGACGCCTATCTTCGCTATGCTGGAGTTGACACCGTGGTCATCACAGGATATCAAACCCACCATTGCTGTGATGCGACTACGCGTCAAGCGCGTGAGCGTGGTTTTCAGGTAATATTTGTTGGAGATGCCACAGGGACTAGGGATTTAGAATTGCGTGGGGAAACCGTACGAGCGGAGGATGTTCAACGTGTGACGCTTGCTGCAATGACAGGTTTTGCTGAGGTGCTTAATGCCGAGGAAACTATAGCAAGATTAAATAACGAGTAAAGAGTGGGATTTGACATGCGAGGTCCGCTACAGGAGAGGACTCTTTTATTGGGTAACTGAAGAACATCATAACATGAGATTGCACAAGACATTATAAATGGTCGGAGAGACAGGATTTGAACCTGCGACCTCCTGCTCCCGAAGCAGGCGCGCTACCAAGCTGCGCTACTCCCCGACGCCCGAACGACATTGTACCGTCTGTTCTTGGTTTTTGTCAAGATGTGCTGCATTGGCGTAACGTCCTCTATGTCACGCTGTTATTATAAACTGCCTGTCAGGTCGTTCTTGTCGGTGCGGTTTTTCTGGTTTTCCCTGGGGCACTTGCCGCCATTTATTTTAATGCGTCAATAAATGGTCAAATTCTACAGAGACGGCTACAATATTTTTGTCAAAGACATTTAAAGGGAGTCGATTGATGAAGCTCAAAGGGTTGCTCCTCGCAGGAGGAACGGGAAGTCGACTACGTCCATTAACCTATACCGGGGCCAAGCAACTGATTCCTGTGGCCAATCGGCCCATTTTATTCTATGCCGTCGATGCTATGGTTCAAGCGGGTATTGAGGATATTGGTGTGATTACAGGAGAGACCGGCGAAGAAATTCGCGCTAAACTCGGTACGGGAGAGGCTTTCGGATGCCATTTTACCTATATTCCTCAAGCTGCGCCATTGGGGTTGGCTCATGCCGTGAAAACGGCGAGGAGTTACTTGGGTCAAGATCCATTCTTAATGTTTTTAGGAGATAATTTACTGCGCAGTGGTCTAAAAGATCTTGTGGACCGTTTCAAGACGGGACAATATGCGGCTTCCATTTTGCTGACGGAGGTTGAAGATCCCCGGCAGTTTGGGGTGGCGGTTGTGGATCAAGGACGTGTCGTCCAGCTGGTGGAAAAACCGGCTGAGCCACCGTCTCATTGGGCGTTAGTCGGGGCCTACTGTTTTAGTCCGGACATTCATGAAATCGTCGAGATGCTAAAGCCATCAAAACGCGGTGAATATGAAATCACTGATGCGATTCAAACATTGATTGATCAGCACAAAGTGGTAGATGCGACATTTGTACAGGGATGGTGGAAGGATACTGGACGCCCACAAGATGTCATCGAGGCAAATCGCTTAATGTTAGAAGATATTCCCACACATATTCTTGGGCACATTGATGCGTCTAGTGAAATTGTCGGGCGCGTGCAATTAGGTCGCAAGTCACAAATTCAGCATAGCACGATTCGTGGACCCGTGGTGATTGGGGACAATGTGATTATCCGTGATAGTTACATAGGGCCATACACCGCGATTGGTGATGGCGTCACAATTGAAGAGACGGAATTAGAAAACACGGTGATTTTGCCCGAGAGCCATATTAGTCATGTGCCGGAGCGCATCGATCAGTCTCTGATTGGTCGTGCGGCGGTGGTTCAAGGACGCTCCCAGCGCCCGCGTGCGGTACGGTTGGTGTTGGGGGACCAAAGTCGGGTCGATTTATAAAATAGCGGAACGTTTAGGAGGTTTTTCACGTGAGCAATTTTGGGGAAATTGATGGGGTCAAGGTAAAAAAACTCATTCGCCATCCCGATGACCGTGGGTTTTTTCAAGAGATTTTGCGTGATGATGATGATCTTTTACGCAGATTTGGGCAGGCATCCTTGTCGATGAGTTATCCTGGCGTCATTAAAGCCTTTCATTATCATGAACGGCAAGACGATCTGTGGTTTTTTCCCGTGGGCTCAGCCCAAGTGGTGCTTTATGACCAACGGCCTGAGTCGCCAACGTACAAAATTACCCAGGTTCTTTATCCCAGTGAAATGAATCCGATTCTTATTGTCATTCCTGTAGGTGTGGTTCATGGATATCGTGTGTTAGGCAATACGCCGGCGATGATTGTGTACTTTACAACCGAATCCTATAGGCCCCAGGACCCTGATGAAAAACGGTTACCGTGGAATGATCCGACGATTGACTTTGATTGGCGCACGCAGAATCGGTAAGGGAGAGACAAAAAGTGAGGATTATGGTAACGGGCGGCTTGGGGTTTATTGGTTCACAGATGGTGCGTTGGCTGTTGGACAATGAGCCGGATGTCGACATTATCAATGTGGATGCGTTGACCTATGCAGGGAACCCGGCCAACGTTGCGAATTATGCTGACAATTCGCGCTATCAATGGATTCACGCGTCCATTGCAGACCGGGCGCAAATGGAGCCGTGCTTTGCAGACAAACCAATCGATGCAGTCATCAATTTTGCTGCGGAATCGCATGTTGACCGCAGCATTCAGTCAGGGGTTCCGTTTGTCGCGACGAATGTCCTAGGCACACAAATTCTTCTGGAATTAGCCCGCACTTATCATGTGCCCCGGTTTTTACACGTGTCAACCGACGAAGTCTATGGCAGCCTTGGACCTAATGGCCTGTTTCGGGAGACCTCACCGCTTCAGCCGAACAGTCCCTATGCGGCGAGTAAGGCGGCGGCCGACTTAATGGTGTTAGCTGCGGCGCGCACGTATCAACAAGACGTGGTGATTACCCGCTGCTCCAACAACTACGGGCCTTATCAATTTCCAGAAAAGCTCATTCCCCTCTTTGTCACCAATGGTATCGAGGGTCAGCCATGGCCGCTCTACGGCGATGGCCGTAACGTGCGTGATTGGCTGCATGTTGAGGACCATGTGCGGGCAATTTGGGCGGTGTTGAACTCAGGCAAGAGCGGCCAAATTTATAACATTGGAGGACATACAGAAAAGTCCAACTGGGAGATCGCAGAAGACTTGCGTGCTATTCTGGGACTTCCTGCTTCCGTCATCGTGCCAGTGCCTGACCGTTTAGGACATGACCGTCGCTATGCCATGGATGCCCAGAAAATCACGAAAGAATTGGGGTGGGAGCCTCGTATCGCTTGGGAAGACGGTATTGCAAGTACGGTCGCATGGTATCAACAGCATGAGGATTGGTGGCGTCCACTCAAGACGGGCGCATACCGGGAGTATTATCGTCAGCAGTACGGAGAGAGCGGGACCACTCGGGCCCCGTCAGCATCTCGATGAGGTTCGCGCTCGCGGTTTGGCTTGGACGTATTACGGGGTGGGTGAGCCGGTTAACAGGGCGTGGAGGCAGCTCATTGCCGGGACTGGTGGCGCGGCGCATTGATCCGAAAGTGTTTATGCGCCTAAGTGCGCATCTACGGCAAGGCGTCATACTCTTGACAGGCACTAACGGCAAGACGACGACGGCGGCCCTGGCCAGTCATCTCTTGCGTGCGCGCGGCTTGCGGGTCATCCACAACCGGGCTGGCGCTAATTTAATTTTAGGACTCACGGCAACATTGGTTCAGGCGAGTCGATTTCGATTGTTGCCCACAGCAGATTTGGCGCTGCTGGAGACCGACGAAGCGACGATGCCCAAAGCAGCGCAAGAAGCGTGCCCCAGGGTCATTGCCGTGACGAACTTTTTCCGAGATCAGCTCGATCGTTACGGGGAGCTGTCAACCACGGTCAATTTCGTTCGGCGGGGTATAGAATCCTTGGCGGACGATGGGTGGCTGGTACTAAATGCCGACGACCCGCAAGTTGCGTATTTAGGCCAAGAACATCCCCACGTTCTTTATTTTGGCGCAGATCTTATAGGTCAAGGGCAGCACGCCGGAACCTACGATGTGGCCGATGCGCGCTTCTGCCCGCGATGCGGGACCCTTTTGCAGTACCAGCGTTTATACTACGCGCACATCGGAGTTTACGAGTGTCGCTACTGCCAGTTTAAGCGGCCAGTTCCTGACCTTCTCTTGGTGGATTGGGAGCCCGGCATGCCTCTGATGCGTATTGACTTTCGCGGGGAGCAGTTTGCAGTTCCTAATCGGTTGCCAGGCTTATACAATGCCTATAATGTGTTGGCTGCTCTGAGTGTGGCCTTACTTTATGAGGTGACGCCGCACGAAATTCGAGAGGGATTGGAGGCCATGCGCCCCGCGTTTGGGCGCATGGAAGAAGTGCGCATTGGAGATCGTGTGCTGTGGTTGGCGCTTGTTAAAAATCCGGTTGGATTCAACCAAGTCCTGGAGACCATCCGCCAGGATCCGCGCCCGGATAAGCATATTCTCTTGGTTATCAATGACCGTTACGCAGACGGTCAAGACGTATCATGGCTTTGGGATGTTGATTTTGAGTCATGGGTCGCAACGCAAAGGCACAATACCTTTTGGACGAGTGGGATTCGCGCGCAAGATATGGCACTGCGTTTGCAATATGCCGGTGTCAATCCTGAACACATTACGGTGATTGAGAACCCCTCTGAAGCCATGGACGATTTATTGCGGCGGACGACGGCAGAACACGTGACCTATATCACTCCGACCTATACGGCACTATTAGAGGTGCGTCAGTATTTGACCGACAAGGGGTATACCAAGCATTTTCGGGAAGGGTAGGGATGACGTTGGCTGATATTTATCAAAGGCCTCTGATCATCGGTACGGCTGGGCACATCGATCATGGAAAAACAACGCTGACGCAACGGCTGACGGGGGTCAACACGGACCGGTTGCCTGAAGAGCGTGCACGCGGTATCTCAATTGATTTGGGCTTTGCCGACTTTACGTTGCCCAGTGGGCAGCATGCGGCCTTAATCGATGTGCCGGGACACGAACGGTTCATCCGCAATATGGTGGCAGGCGTCCACGGCATGGACGCGGTGATGTTGGTGGTGGCGGCGGACGAAGGGATTATGCCCCAGACGCGTGAACATTTGGATATCCTGACCTTGCTAGGCGTCTCTCGTGGGTTAACGGTGATTACCAAAGCTGATACAGTCGAACCGGAATGGCTGCCGATTGTCGAGGAAACGGTCCAAGAGGCCCTTCGTGGGTCGTTTTTGGAACAGGCACCGATTGTTACGGTGGATTCCGTGTCCGGACGGGGCCTTGCCGACTTGCTGAACGCTTTGGAAACGGTGGCCCGCACGGTGCCGCCGCGTGATGCGACAGGTTTTGTCCGTCTGCCTATCGACCGGGTATTTTCGGTGCGGGGATTTGGCACGGTCATCACGGGAACCTTGGTGAGTGGCACGCTACGGCCGGAAGATGTCTTAGAAGTGGTGCCAGGAGACCATTCAGTCCGCGTGCGCGGACTAGAGGTCCATGGGCATAAGGTAGATTATGCGGTAGCGGGGCAACGGGTGGCTGTGAACCTCAGTGGCATTGACAAGGACCACGTGCACCGGGGCCAAATGTTAGCGGCTGTCGGAACGGTGAAGTCTGTCGATGTGATAGTCGTGGAGGTCTTGCTATTGGCGAGTAGTCCTATTTTAGAGCAGCGTACCCGAGTGCATGTGCATTTAGGGACGGCTGAAGCGATTGGACGAGTCTATTGGTATGATCGCGAATCCCTTGAACCCGGCGACACAGCTTTTGGGGAAATTCGTTTAGAATCTTCTATTCCCGCCATCCGTTACGACCGGTTTCTTATTCGGTCCTATAGTCCTGTCTTTACGGTGGGAGGAGGACGGGTGCTTGAAGCCGGAGTGCATCATAAACGGAAAGAAGCTGGTCTGCTTGGTCATCTAGCGCTTGTTGCCAGTGGGAATACCAAGGCGGTCGTGTTGGAGCAGTTACGCGCGTGTGATGCTCCTTGCAGCATTGAAAAATTGGCTGAGAGGGCGGGATACCGGGTAACAGAGATTGAGACGCTATGTCAAGACGACCCCGAAATCGTTTATGGTCCGGACCGCCAAGTGTTTTGGAAGCCGTATTTGCCCGATCTTATCAGCACGGTTCAACACTTTCTTGGAGAATATCACCAGGATCATCCTCTGAGACGCGGCATTGGCCGGGAACGTCTTCGCGACAGTTTGTGGCCCAAGTGGTCATTGCGTAGTGTCCTCTTTGTGGTCCACTATGCCGAGAATGTCGTTGTGGAGGGCGAATGGGTTCGCCTGGCTGATTTTGTTCCGGTTGTGGAAGGTGCGTGGGCCCAAGAAATTGAGTCGGTCTACCAAGCGATTGACGCGTCAGCGCGCAAGCCTTTGACGGTTGAGCAGCTCATCGGTATGACGAGTATTCACACGGAGCGTTTTTTCGATATCATTGATTATTTGTTGAGTCAAAAACGCTTAGTGCGACTGGAAGAAGGCATCTATATCTCCACGCCGGTGTATATCGCAAGCCGGGATATTGTCATCAAGGCCTTACAAGAACGCGGGGCTCTTACGACGAGCGAATTGCGCGATGTATTGGAAGCGAATCGCCGATTTGCGGTACTCTTTTTAGAATTGCTAGATGCGTTGCATATCACCAGGCGGCAAGGGGAAAGCCGGACATTAGTGAGTTAGGATGACAGATATGCGAATTGATGTAGCATGGTCTAAGGTCCCCAAAGGAGGCTTTGGGGAGAGCGGAGACACGATTGAACTGGTTGAGCGGCCTTTAGGCGGCGTCTCCGTTATCTTAGCGGACGGACAAGGATCAGGCGTGGCGGCGAAACGGATCAGTCGGTTGGTCGCGATGAAGGCCGTGAGCTTGATTGCCGACGGCTCCCGGGATGGCGCTGTCGCAAGGGCTGTGCAGGATATGTTATATACAGCCCGTGAAGGGCGTGTAACGGCCACCCTGGCCGTCTTGTCTTGCGATCTCCATACGAAAACCATGGTAATTGCCCGCAACACCCCTGTGCCAGTGTTAGTACGGCAGGACAATGTGGTGTTCCGGCTTGAAGGAGGCGCTGAGGTCATTGGAACCTATCGCCGCACACGGCCTGCGATTACGGAGCTACCTCTCGTAGAGGGGACGATTTTGCTAACATTCTCGGACGGCGTGACAAATGCCGGTAAACGGTACGGTAAGTCCCTTCCTTGGGACCAAATCCAAGAGGAGATGACGGCTTTAGATATTCATGATCTCCAATCGTGGGTGAATGGTTTGATGATGCAAACGCTCCTCTTAGACAAGGACCGGCCTGGCGATGATGTGAGCATTGTGGCGTTAGCGGTCAGAGGCGGTGATGACAGCGCCATACGGACACTCTCCGCGAGCATTCCCTACTAATGGCATTATTTTAGTGGGAGTCTGTGCAGCCGGAAAATCTACGATATCCGGTGTGCTGGATCGCTATGGCATCATTGCGCAGTCGGTCGCTCAAGAGCATTCGTCAGTTCCCACCTTGTATCGCCGCAAAGGAGACCATCCGGTGGTGGTCCTGGATGCGGCAGTGGAGACAGTGCGGCGAAGACGGCGTATGGCATGGACTCGCCAGCATTATTGGAGACAATGGTATCGCTTGATTTCGGCGCGCCAGGCGGCCCGCCTCATTGTCCGCACGGATCCCTTAACGCCCGAAGAAGTTGCGGCAGTGATTGTGCAGTGGTTTGATCGCTGGACGGGCCTTGACGTGTTTTGGAGCCAGAATGATTCGTCTTATACGGTCCGAGAGCAAAAGCAGATCAGACTGGATGTTTGTTATGGCCGGGGCGTGCCAGCCTTAAAGGCTCCCAAACCTTAGAACCCCGTGAATTGACACTGCTTGAACCCCCGGACTATAATGAAACGATTTTAACCCGGGGGGCTTTGCAATGCGTCGAAAGAGCAAGATTAAGTTTTTTGCCCTGGTTGCGGTGCTTATCGCAGCCCTTTTTTACTTTTTACAGGTGAATCCTGTGGCGAGCCATCTCCGCTATGGATTAGATCTTAAAGGTGGCGTCACCGCAACATATCAAGCGGAACCATCACCAGGTCAGCCGGTGAACAGCCAAACCATGGCACGCGCGATGGAGATCATGAACTTTCGCGTAAACTCTTTAGGAGTTTCTGAGCCGGTTATCGAACAAGTGGGGTCTAACCGGATTACGATTGATTTGCCGGGAGTCAAAGATCCCGAACAAGCACTCCAATTTTTAGGTCAGACCGCCGTGTTGGAAATAAAGAATCCTGCGGGTAAAGTGGTCGTGACCGGGGCTGACTTGTCGTCTGCAACGGCCGGTGAAGCCAACGGCCAATACGTCGTCAATTTGACTTTTAACCACAAAGGCACAGCTTTGTTCGCGGCGGCTACTAAGAAATATTTAGGGAAGGAACTCCCCATTTATTTAAATGGCAAGTTAGTGGAAGCGCCAGTGGTGCAAAGTGTGATTCCTAATGGACAAGCCCAAATGAGCGGAAACTTTCCCACTTTAAAGAAAGCCCAACAAGTGGCGTTGCTCTTGCAATCAGGCGCGTTACCGGTGAATTTAAAAGTTCTGGATGTGCGTACGGTCAGTGCGACGCTAGGCCATGCATCGGTTGAAGCAAGCAAAATGGCGGCCATCATAGCGATTCTCTTAATCGGGGTGGTCATGATTTTTTGGTACCGGTTGGCAGGTTTTGTCGCGGATATGGCGTTATTAATCTATTTGCTGCTGGTGGTGGGGGCATTGTGGAGCATACACGCCGTCATCACGGTGCCGGGGATTGCGGGGCTCATCTTGTCAGTGGGAATGGCGGTCGACGCGAATGTGATTATATTCTCCCGCATTCGAGAAGAAATAATCAACGGGAAGAAACCCGGAGCGGCGGTTGCAGCAGGGTTTCGTCATGCCATTCGGGCTATTTTGGACTCTCATGTGACAACCTTTGTTTCCTCGCTCATCCTCTTCTTCTTGGGGACCGGGGAAGTGAAAGGGTTTGCATTGACGCTCATGATAGGCACAGCGGTTTCCCTTCTCACGGCGGTTTCGGTAACAGGCGTCGTTATCCGCTGGGTAGCCGATGCGGGGTGGGCTAAAGTGCGCACCATATTTGTGGGCTAGGGGGCTGGCATGATGCGGTACCATTTCGAATTTGTCCGACATTGGAAAACATGGTTTGTCCTCTCGGGATTGCTGGTGATTTTGGCGTTGGGAGCCTTTTTTATTCGGGGTTTGAACTACGGGATTGATTTCACGGGCGGTACGCAGATGAATCTTCAATTCCTACGCCCGGTGACTGTAACCCAGATTGACCACGTGTTGGATGCTGACCATTTAAACGGCAGTACCGTCGTGTTTCTCGGCAAAGGACATGACAATGTGTTAATTACCACCCCGACCATTTCGGAGCATGAGCGCGATGCCCTGCTGTCGCAGTTATCAAGGCGGGTGGGGGCATTTAAAGAGATCTCAACCAGTCGTGTCTCATCGATTATTGGCAAACAAACGGAACAGCGGGCCCTAATCGCCGTGGTTTTAGCTGTCATTGCGATTATTCTCTATATCACGATTCGGTTTGAATGGCGGTTTGCATTGTCGGGGATTTTAGCCATGTTGCACGATGTCATTATTACCGTCGGGCTCATTGCGTTGATTCATATTCAGATTACCGAGTACTTTATTATGGCCGTGTTGACGATTTTTGGATATTCGATTACCGACAAGATTATTGTTTTTGACCGTATTCGGGAGAATTTGGCCGTTCGCAAAAAGAATGACCCGCTGGATGATTTGGTGAATAAAAGTCTGAATCAGGTTCTAGTCCGCTCCATTAACACATCAACCACCGTGATTATCGCATTGCTGGCGTTGTTGATTTTTGCGGGGAGTAGCATTCGAGACTTTGCCTTGACGATGTTGTTTGGCGTGATTTTTGGAACGTATTCATCGATTTTCATCGCCAGTCCTATCTGGTTGTTGTGGACGAAACGGGAAAAAGGCAAAGGCAAATCGCGGCCGGCGTCCGCTTAACGAAGGTGTGTATTCAGTGAGAACCCAGTCGTGTGCTGGGTTTTCTCATTTTTGCGCGATATGACAGAATTTGGGGCATGATAAGGAGATATCAGGAATGTAAAGGGGGCAATCCCGTGGGATGGCTTCTAGTGCCGGTATTGGGCGTCTGGCTATGGGATGGCCCATGGCTATTGATTTTGGTATTGGCGGAGACCGTATGGCGGGTGGGGTTTCCGTATTGGGGGGGCTCTTTGCTGGCTCTTCAATGGGGAGTAGCAGCAGCCTTAGAATGGGGATTCCACCGTCTTTTGCCTAAACGTCCCGTCGCCCGGAGTAGGCACCGGCTCCTACGAGAGTCATGGGTGTTATTATGGTTGTCCTTATTGCTCACACCCGTGCCAGGGTTGGTGGCGTGGCAAGGCACGGTAGGATTTGATGCGGCCGTCAGGCTCCAACGGTTTGGTCAGGATATGCGTAAGATTGTGATGGTGCGTGGCGCCAAGTTCGTAGTGGCCTTATTGTGGTTCGTTATGCTGACGCGCCTAAGACCATAACAGTCCATGGTACAATAATAGAGCGGGAGGAGTAATCGGAAAACGGGTGAGACGGCGTGATTGATGTCGACGGAGAGCTACAGACCAGTACCCGAAGTGCAGCGTGGGGAGCCCTCGGAAACTTTATTCTCATGGCATTGAAAATTACCGTGGGGATTATCGGAAATTCTCGCGCCCTAATTGCGGATGGTATTCATTCTGGTGCTGATCTTGGATCGTCCATAGCGGTCATCATCGGGTTGCGTGTTGCGCGCATACCGCCCGACGAAGGACATAATTACGGGCATGCCAAAGCTGAAGCCATTGCGCAGAAAGTCGTAGCGCTCCTGTTGATTTTAGCAGGATTTGAAGTGGCCAATGGATCAATTGCCGCGTTAAGCCACGCGAGTCAACATCCCACCCTGTTGACCTTGATTGTGGCTGCAGGCGTTATGATAATCAAGTGGGTCATGTACGTGCGCCAAAAAACCATTGCGACGCGTACCGGCAGTCACTCCTTGATGGCGTCCGCCTTGGATAACCGGATGGACGTCATTTCTTCTGCAATCACCACGGGTGCGATTTTAGCGGCCAAGTGGGGAGTTCCGCACGGTGATGCCTATGGTGCGCTGGCGGTGGCGGCATTAATCGTCTGGCTCGGCATCGAAATCTTTTCGCAAGCTGCAAACGATTTGATGGACCGCGCGGCCGATCCACAAATTGTTGATGCCATCCGTGCCCACTGTACGATGGTCGATGGCGTCGAAAAGATTGCGGAGATTCGAACGCGCGTATCGGGTACTCAAGTTCTAGTGGATTTAAAAATTGTGGTGAATCGACACTTAACGGTATGGGAAGCGCACGAAATTTCACACCGGGTTAAACGTGCGGTCATGAGTTTGCCGCGGATTCAAGACGTGATGGTGCATGTAAATCCCGATTAACGTGAGGATTGGAATGGTTGGCACGAAACGGTATCGTAACGCAAATTATGTACTCAAGGCATTAGCGGCTCATGAAATGCACGCTTATCAAGCCTTTCAACAACAAAGCGGGTTAGAACCCGTGGTCTCTCGAATTTTGTGGGGCCGAGGCATTCGCTCGGTTCAGGCGGTCCTAGACCTTCAACGCAATGACCAGACGTTGAGCCGTCCCTACGAATTACCCGACATGGGGGAATTGGTGGCGCTACTTCGGACGGCTCGCCGACGCCAGCAACACGTCCGCGTGTATGGCGATTACGATGCTGACGGCGTAACCGCGACGGCTGTCATGGTTCGGGGTCTGCAGTGGGCAGGGTTTGAGCATGTAGACTATTACATTCCCAACCGGTTTGATGAGGGTTACGGACTGCATGCTGACGCAGTGGATTTAGCGGTGCAAGCAGGTGTGGACGTGATGGTGACCGTCGATTGCGGGTCAAGTTCGCCTGATGCGGCACAGTTGGCACGCCAAAAAGGGTTAACCCTTGCTATTACCGACCACCACGCCTTGCCGCTACAACTTCCCGATGTGCCGGCTTTAGTCAATCCTGAGCGCATGGCCCAGCCCAATCGCTTGTCAGGAGCGGGGGTAGCGCTTCAAGTAGTCAGGGCGATGTTAGACGATGAGGTCCCGGACTGGTTCTACGCGGTGGCTGCCATTGGCACCGTTGCCGACGTGGTGCCCTTGAGGGGGGACAATCGCCTGATTGTCAGGAAAGGATTGCAGGCCTTGCAGAAAGGAGTCTGTGTAGGGGTTGACGTCTTGTTAGGCGACCGTATTAAAGACCACCAGCAAATCGTAGCCGACGACCTCGCGTTTTTTGTGGGCCCCCACCTCAACGCCTCGGGCCGGATGGGCGACGCGCGTCCGGCCGTGGCACTGCTTCTTGCCGAAAGTCGGGAAGAGGCCAGTCATTGGGCTCAAGACCTTAAGGCGCGGAACCAGCTGCGGCGCGAAATAGAAAAGGACCTGGTGAACCAAGCCCTAAATCAAGTGCCACTCGATGGCTCGGGACAGGTGCCGGGATTTGTCGTAGTGGCTGGCGACCACTGGCATCATGGGGTTATCGGCATTGTGGCTTCAAGACTCAAGGATCGTTTGAAGCGGCCGGTGGCGGTAATTGGGTGGGATGGGGAGACCGGCAAAGGATCGGCGCGTTCGGTCGAGGGGTTGGATCTCTTCCAGCATTTGTGGAAAAATCGAGATGTCTTTTTAAAACTGGGAGGACATCGCGGTGCCTGTGGGTTTAGCTTATCCAAGCAAGATCCCTATCGGTTATCGCAAATATTTTCCGAAGCGCTGCCGGAAGACGTTGTGCGCCAGCAGTTTGTAGGAACCGCGGTGGACGCCGTCGTGGACGCGTCAGAGCTGACACCTAGGGCCGTGGAGCAATTGTTAGCTCTCGAACCGTACGGTCATCATTTTGAACGGCCGCGACTCGCGGTGCACGGCGTTGTTGATGGGTGGCGTACGATGGGAAGCGATGCTGCGCATTTATCTTTAATGCTTGTGAACCATCCCTACCGTGTCGTTGCATTTGGACAAGCGCAAATGGCACAGACCCTAGTGGAAGACGGTCCTGTGGAATTTATCGGCAGCCTCATGCTTAACCAATTTCAGGGTAAGAAAACGGCACAGTGGCAGGTTGAGGAATTTGTTGGGGTGGCAGCAGGCCGTAAGTCATGGCGCCAGGCCGTGCGATTTGAAGCCGTGACAAAGCCGCTTTCCGGGCGCGTGCTTTATATAGTAAATAGCACGCGCGAACAAAAGGCATGGGCTAGTCAGTTAGGGGCTCAAGCGTGGTATCATTATTGGCCGGATGGCGCATGGGTGGGGCATGAAACCGCGGTTCAAAACCAAGAGATGGTCGCCATTGTTGTGAATCAATGGGACCGGTGGCCTCGCTTGTTCCATTGGGCCGACCACATTGTCTGGCTCACTGCGCCCGTTCACCATATGGCTTTGCGTACGGCGTCGGCGCTCCTTAAGGAACCGGCGGGCGTGATGTGGATAAGCCCGGATATGGCTCCAGAGCCGGTCATCGGCAAGGCGCGAAGACTCTATCCGACACGTGAAAAATTGGCTCGATTATGGAAAGCTTGGGAGCGAGGTCAGGCACCTTTGCTGATCGGAGGACGCGTGTTTCATGAGTTGGGATTTCAGCGCGGGTGCAAGCCCGCCGAGCGCCGGGCCTTAAGCTTCAGCCCAGCATACCAACGAGCGCAACAGCATTGGCGGGCTATAGAACAGGACTGGAAGAAGCCCCTGAAAGATTGGGAGTAGAAGCTTAAAGGGTGAGGAGGGTCAACATGGCATGGACACAGTGGGTAAGAGAAATCCCGGATTTTCCTTTGCCGGGCGTGTTGTTTCGGGATGTACTGCCGGTTATGGCCAATCCTGAGGCATGGCATGAAGTCTTGGAGGCATTGGAGGCGCAATTGAGACCGCTTCAGCCGGATGCTATTTTCGCGCCGGAAGCACGGGGATTTTTAATTGCGGCGCCGTTGGCAGACCGCTTGCATGCGGGGTTAGTCCCTGTGCGCAAGGCGGGAAAGTTGCCAGCCCCTGTTCTCCAAGAAGCATATTCGCTAGAATATGGTGAAAACCAGCTTGAGGTAGAAGACGACCGAACTTTGGCGGGTAAACGTGTCATTATTGTCGACGACGTATTGGCCACAGGAGGCACGGTGGCAGCCACAGCGCGGCTGGCGAGCCGACTCGAGGCCCATGTGGTGGCATTTGCCTTTTTAATAGAGCTAAAGGGCCTAAAGGGTCGCCAAAAGTTGGATGCCGGGGTACCGGTGCTGAGCTTGCTGGTTCAGCCGTGAAAGAATGGGGGGGAGCTGTCATGGAGCAAGTTAGCATGGCAGAAAAACTTGGATTTTCGGCCGACTCTCCGGAAGCGGAACAAATCGCGGAGGCTATCGATTTTGCCCGCCACGCCCATGAAGGGCAAAGCCGCGCATCTGGAGCCCCCTACGTGGAACATCCGCTGGCGGTTGCGTCTATTCTCGCCGACTTGCGAATGGATGTGCCGACGATTATCGCGGCCTTATTGCATGATGTGGTGGAAGACACCAGCTACACGCTCAAAGACATCGAAGACCGTTTTGGGTCTGAGGTCGCTCAATTAGTAGACGGCGTCACCAAGTTAGACCGCCTGGAGGTGCGTACGCGGGAAGAAGAACAAGCAGAGAACCTTCGTAAAATGCTTTTGGCGATGGCCAAAGATATTCGGGTGATTCTCATCAAGCTAGCTGACCGTCTTCATAACATGCGTACCCTCAAACACTTGACGGCGGACCGCGTTCAACGTATTGCGCGCGAAACGATGGAAATCTATGCTCCCTTAGCGCACCGTTTAGGGATCTTTCGGATTAAATGGGAACTCGAAGACTTGGCCTTTCAACATTTGCAGCCGCAAGAATTTCAAATGATGAAAGAATTGGTGGCCAAGAAGCGTCTGGAGCGAGAAGCGGCGGTTGAAGCGGTGACGGCCGAGTTGACGCGGCGACTTGAATCGATGGGAATGGTGGCGGAATTATCCGGGCGGGCCAAACACCTCTACAGCATATACCAAAAAATGTATAAGCAAGGCAAGGATTTTTCTCAAATCTATGACTTGGTCGCTGTGCGGGTGATGGTCGAAACGGTAAAAGATTGTTATGCCGTACTAGGTTTGGTCCACTCCTTATGGAAGCCCGTACCGGGTCGATTTAAGGACTATATTGCCATGCCCAAGTCCAATCTCTACCAAAGCTTGCATACGACGGTCATGGGGCCAGAAGGGGAGCCCTTAGAGGTGCAAATTCGCACCTTTGAGATGCACCATACTGCCGAGTATGGAATTGCTGCCCACTGGCGCTATAAAGATGGGGGCAAAGAGGACCGCGAGTTTGAACAAAAACTGTCGTGGTTGCGTCAGCTCTTGGAGTGGCAACGGGATATGCGTGACGCCCGCGAGTTTATGGACACGCTAAAAGTCGATCTTTTTAGTGAAGAAGTGTTCGTCTTTACCCCCAAAGGGGATGTGCTCGATTTGCCCGCGGGTTCCACACCCATCGATTTTGCCTATCGCATCCATACCGATGTGGGCAATCACTGTGTGGGGGCGAAAGTCAATGGCCGTATTGTTCCCCTGACGACCGCACTGGAAAACGGGGACATAGTCGAGGTTTTGGTCAATCGCAAGTCGCCGGGTCCGAGTGTGGACTGGTTGAACATTGTGCAGACGTCTCAAGCCAAGAACCGCATACGGCAATGGATTCGTCGGGAAAGACGCCAAGAACACTTAAGCCGGGGCCAAGAACTGTTGGAGCGGGAACTTCGCCGGGCGGGGTTAGCTTTACAACATGACCGTCTGCAGGAATTGGTTAAAAAGGTTGGCTATGGTACAGTAGACGAGCTAGCGATAGGGATTAGCGACGGGATGATCAATCCGGTGCAAGCCGTTTCCCGCTTGAAAGACGAGCTGGGTCGTAGTTTAGAGCCCGTCGTGGCGCCGGTTGCACCGGTGAAACGCGAAGTGACTGTCCCAGTGCGCGGTGAGCAAATCTTGGTCCGCGGCCAAAATCGGTTGCTTACGCGTCTTGCGCGGTGTTGCCAACCGGTGCCTGGCGATCCCATAATTGGATATTTGACCAGGGGGCGCGGTGTTTCTGTCCATCGACTCGATTGCCCAAATCATAAGGAGCTGAGTCGAGATCCGGAGAGGCTGATTGAAGTGAGTTGGGATACGACGGAGGCAGAATTGGCTCCGCATCCTGTTGAATTAGCTGTATTTGCCTGGGACCGGGCTGGATTGCTGGCTGATGTGGCCAATGTGGTGGCCGACGCGAACATTATCTCAGCGAAGGCCCGAGGATTTAAAGACCGGACTGCGGTCGTGAATGTGAGGTTGGAAGTGAAAAATCTAACACAGCTGACACGGATTATCCAGCGTCTTGAGGCGCTCCCCTATGTTGAGCGGGTTGAGCGTGTCAGCCACGAGAAACTCTAATGCGAGCCCTATTACAGCGCGTGAGACGCGCGTCCGTCGCGGTAGACGGCCAAAGCATCGCATCGATCGATACGGGGTTGCTTCTCTTTTTAGGGATTCATCCGCATGATAACCGGGATATCGCCCGGTGGCTATCCGATAAGGTTCTGAATTTGCGGATCTTTGACGAACGAGGCAAAATGAATCGCAGCGTCTTGGACGTTCAGGGCGGGATCTTGGTGGTCTCACAGTTTACGTTATATGCCGAAACAGTCGATGGACGTCGGCCTAATTTTTCTCTGGCCGCTTCACGTGACGTTGCCGAGCCGCTTTATGAGTACTTTGTTGAGTTATGTCGCGCCAAGTCAAACCACGTGGAGACTGGACGTTTTGGAGCACCCATGGAAGTTTCCTTGATTAATTGGGGGCCTGTTACGCTCTGGGTGGATAGTGCGGAACGCAAGAAAAACCGTGTAGCCCACGAAGAGCGACCGTCTGCCCATGGCACCCCTAAGACGTCACATGGACTTAGACCGTCGGGGACGCGTCTTAGTGGGCAAGCGGACAAAGGTAAGGCCTAAAAATTAGCACCCCTTAATGAAGAGCCTTAGGAACCGCGACTGTGGTTTAGTTAGTGTCACACGGTTGATTAAAAATGGAGAGGCCACGACGTTGGCCTAATCATAAACCTCTAGAAAACCGCAAACATAGACTGGGGAGGACCTTTTGATGGAAGGACGCACACATTACGCGGCCGCTGTAACCGAGGAACTTATTGGGCAAACAGTGACCGTAGCGGGATGGGTTCATCGGCGGCGGGATCATGGCGGTCTGATATTCATTGATTTGAGGGACCGGACGGGTCTTGTTCAAATTGTTGCGGAACCTGTCCACGCTGAAAATTTTGCGGAGCTCGACCGAGTGCGTGCAGAATTTGTCGTGGCGATTACCGGAATGGTGCGTGCTCGACCTATAGGCATGGAAAATCCCGAATTGGCATCTGGTCGTATTGAAATCGAACCGCTGCGCGTGACGATTTTATCGGAGGCGAAAACGCCGCCGTTTATGCCGGCCGAAGCCGAGAATGTGGATGAGATGTTGCGTTTAAAATATCGTTATATTGATTTGCGGCGGCCTTCCCTGCTTGGGAATTTTATGCTGAGAGATAAAGTGTTGATGGCTGTGAGAAGCTTTTTTCATGCCCACGGGTTTCTCGATGTCGAGACGCCCTCTTTAGCGCGGTCGACTCCAGAAGGGGCCCGCGACTTCTTGGTGCCCAGTCGTCTGGCTCCGGGGGAATTCTACGCGTTGCCCCAAAGTCCGCAGATTTTCAAACAATTGCTGATGGTGGCAGGGTTTGATCGCTATTACCAAATTGCCAAGGTCTTTCGCGATGAAGATTTGCGGGCCGACCGGCAACCGGAGTTCACGCAAATTGACGTAGAAATGTCGTTTATGTCGCAAAGTGAAATTCTCGACATGATGGAGGCCATGCTTCGCCAAGTCTTTTACGAGAGCTTAGGGGTCGAGGTTGCACCGTTTGAACGGATGACGTGGCAACAAGCCATGGAGGGATATGGCTCGGATAAGCCGGACTTGCGGGCCGGCGAGCCATTAATGGATTTGACATCAGCGGTCCGTGCTCATATTGCTTGGCCTGTTCTGCAAGCGGCACCGTTTGCGGGCGGGGCAGTCATGCGCCATTATCAACCCACGCGAAAGCAACTCGATGGGTGGGTTGAATTCGCAAAGGGTCAGGGCGCTAGCGGTCTGATCTGGATTGTGAAAAGTGGGGAGGGACTGCGTACTTCGGCCGGAAAATGGCTTGACGAACAGGCATTGCAGCATTTAGCAGCGGCTGCGCGGTTGGGGACCGATGACACCTTGATGATTGTGGCCGGAGAAAAATTCCCCAGTTTAGCGGTCTTAGGACAGATGCGGCTTGAGTTTGCTCGTCAAGAAAAGCGGATAGAGGATGGCTGGCGATTCTTATGGGTCACCGAATTCCCCTTATTTGAATGGAGTGAGGAAGAGCAGCGTTTGGTTTCTGCACATCACCCTTTTACCATGCCACATCCTGAAGACATCGACTTAATTGCTACCGACCCATTACGCGTACGTTCGCAAGCCTATGATGTGGTGCTCAATGGTACGGAATTGGCGTCTGGCAGCCTGCGTATTTATCAGCCAGAACTGCAAGCAAAGATTTTTGCGGCGTTGGGACTAGACCCTGAGGAAACAGAAGAGAAATTTGGATTCTTAATTCATGCCTTTCAATATGGGGCTCCACCCCATGGTGGTATCGCGTTTGGCTTAGACCGCCTTGTCATGTTAATGGCGGGCGCAAGGAGTTTACGAGAGGTTATTGCCTTTCCCAAGACCGCCAAAGGCGTGGACCCGTTGATGAATGCCCCAAGTCCTGTCAGTACCAGCCAACTCGATGAAGTGGGCATTCAAATTAAAAAGTGAGGGGACGTAAAAAGAAGAGAGGCGTCCCCTCTCTTCTTTAACGGACCGCCGTGGGAATAAATAGGTCAACAAGGCCGATGATAAATGCGGCGATGAAGGCCGCCAAAATAGATACATGCATGCCAGGCACTACAAATTGAGCAAAGTAAATCACAATAGCCGAGACGATAAAGCCCACAAGTCCTCGCCCATAAGGCGACGCAGACTTTCCAAACATGACTTCGATCAAATACCCGGCTAGAGCAATCACTAAAGCTGCAAGCATCGCCGACCAAAACCCTAAATGGGAGAATCCCGGAACGACGTAGCCCATGAACATTAGCACTAATGTCGCCACAATAAAACGAACAATGGTTCCTACCCAGCTCACGATGTTGCCCTCCTTTCTTCAACATTGTTAGTGTGGCGAAGACCCTCAGAATTATTCCCCTCATAGTTTTTCGGACTAGCGTACACAATAAACGCGGAGCACTTGCTTACGCTCCAAATTGACCCAGGGAGGGATTCCTTTGGCAAAGGGTGTGCCGCAGTCATTTCATGAGTTAAAGTCCCGTGTGGCCGAGAAACTCCAAAATGGCGCCAACCAGGAACACGTCCAAAATGAGGTCGTTGACATGGGAGATGCCATGTTGCAAGCCGGGGTTGAGCCGAAGAATGCGCAGGACCGGGTAGCAAAGCGGATGTGGCAGGCAAGCGGACCTAAACAGAAAGAGATGCTTGCAAATATGGTGACCCGTATGGCGAAGGATGACGACGAACTCTCTTAACACGATCAACAACTCAGGCCCGCGTGCTTCGGGCCTGAGTTTTCTTCCTGTCGTTTCCCGTAACTGGCAGAATGAGGTTCGGGATGACAGTTGCATTGAGCGTCCGCGCTTATTATAATAGAGCCAACAAATCCGGCTGTGTACGTGAAGACGACCGATATGTTTTGAGCCAACATCAGAACATAGGGAACCTGATCCGCAGTTAATGGCCGTCCGGCCCTGAAGTTAGGGGACTGCGAAAGTTAACGGGAGGTGCCCACCTGCGTAATGCAGGTTCAAAACGTCGGGGTTGCACGGCATGGCGGGGCTAAGAAAGAGAGGATAGTTCGCTATCTTCTCTTTCTTTGTGTTCCCTGGTATCATCGAGGGTGAAATTGGAGGCGAATGTTTTGGCAGATAATGTGGTCACCGTAAATCAATCTAATTTTCATTCCGTGATTAGCAATTCAACCGTCCCTGTTGTAGTCGACTTCTGGGCGGCTTGGTGCGTGCCGTGCCGTATGATTAGTCCTATTCTTGAAGAAGTGGCTCAAGAGCGGCAGGGGAACATCACCGTTGCGAAGTTGAATGTTGATGAAAATCCTACGATTGCCGCGGAGTATGGCGTCATGAGTATCCCTACCTTAATTAAGTTTCAAAGTGGACAGGAAACCTCGCGCGTTGTAGGAGCTTTGCCGAAAGCACAGCTTCTCAAGAAGTTGGGTTTATGAAAAAAGTGGTGGATTTGCGCTCAGATACGGTCACGAAACCGACGGCGGCCATGCGTGATGCGATGTTTCAGGCGGACGTCGGTGATGATGTCTACGGGGAAGATCCCACCGTGAATCGGTTGGAAGAAGAAACGGCTAGACTGTTGGGCAAGGAAGCGAGCCTTTTTGTGCCATCGGGGACGATGGCTAATCAAATCGCTTTGCTAGCTCATACCGAGCGCGGCGATGAGGTTTTTATCCACCGGGACAATCACATTTATTTTTATGAAGGTGGCGGAGCGGCCATGTGGTCGCAAGCCACCTTTACCCAATTGGCAGGAGAAGAGGGCCTGATGGATCCCGAGGAACTGAATGACCGCATCCGCCCAACCAATATCCACCATCCTCGGCCCAGGTTACTGGCTTTAGAAAATACGCATAACCGAGCGGGCGGCGCGGCGTTATCTCGAGAGCGCATAGCGCCCATCATCCAAGTGGCACGGGCGCATGGTTTGGCCGTTCATCTTGACGGTGCACGGATTGCTAATGCCGCCGTAGCTTTGGGGGTTTCGATTGCCGTTCTAGCTGCTGATATGGACTCAGTGTCCATGTGTTTGTCGAAAGGATTAGGAGCGCCGGTGGGTTCGGTGTTGGCCGGACCCAGAGGTTATATTGAGCGGGCGCGTGTCTACCGGAAATGGTTGGGGGGTGGAATGCGGCAAGCTGGCATTTTAGCGGCTGCGGGCTTATATGCGCTAGAGCACCATATTAATCGGTTGCAGGATGATCATAGACGAGCTAAGCGTCTCGCTGATGCACTGCGCGAACAGGGCTTTTCCGTTAGTTTACCATCGGTGCCGACAAACATGGTCATGGTCGATCTGGAGCAGCCAGCTGATTTGGCCATTCAATTTCTAGCGCGTCAAGATATCTTGGTGGGCGCCATGGGGCCCAAACGCTTGCGTTTAGTGACCCATCTTGATGTAAGCGATGCAGATATCGACCGGACAATCGCGGGATTTGTTCAATTGAAAGGCTGATGGCAGTGTCATACGATTTGTTTGCACAATCTGGCGACAAGAGTCGTGAAGCACAGGCACCGTTAGCCTGGAAGCTGCGCCCACGAACGTTGGATGACGTCATTGGACACGAACATCTGACGGGACCACAAGGCCTTTTGCGTTCCCTAGTGGCTTCCTCACTGCGCTCCGTTATTTTTCATGGGCCGGCCGGAACGGGGAAAACGACTTTAGCTCGGATTCTTGCGGATCAAACGCACGCAGCCTTTGCCGCCTTGTCTGCCATTGATATAGGAGTTAAAGAAATTCGGCAAGAGGCGGAACGAGCTAAAGAGCGTTGGCAATTGCGCGGGTCAGGGACCGTCGTGTTTATTGATGAAATCCACCGTTTAAATCGCTCACAACAAGATGTATTGTTGCCCTTTGTCGAAGATGGCACATTCGTGTTAATTGGCGCGACCACCGAAAACCCTTGGGTATCGATTAATCGAGCGCTATTGTCCCGCTGTTTGTTGATCGAACTGAAGACTTTAAAAGTGGAGGCCATTGTTCAAATTTTGGAGCGCGCATGGGCGTTGCGGATGACGTGGTGGCATGAGGGGGCCATTGATGATGGCCTCTTTCACCAAATCGCGGAACGGGTGGGAGGCGATGCCCGGCTAGCGTTAAGTACGCTTGAACACATGGCATTATTGGCGGACACGGTGCCAACCAATGTCCTCACGATAGCCTTAGGTGACCGTGTGCTGGCCTCGAGTGTTCATTATCATGACCGCGCGGGCGACGCGCATTACGATCTCACCTCAGCGTTCATTAAATCAATGCGCGGCTCCGATCCCGATGCCGCACTTTATTGGTTTGGGCGCCTCCTCGCAGGGGGAACCGACCCTCGCTATGTCATGCGGCGCATCTTGGTTCATGCCGCGGAGGATGTGGGATTGGCAGACCCGATGGCTCTTGTGGTGGCTCAAGCGGCGTGGACGGCGCTTGAAGCGGTGGGCCTTCCCGAAGCGCGCATTCCCATGGCTCAAGCCGTCTTGTACATTGCGTCGGCTCCCAAATCTAATTCGGTGGTCACAGCACTGGCGGAACTGGACAGTGCCCTCGAACGTTGGCCTCAGGCAGCGGTGCCTAGCTACTTACGCGACAAACATTATGCTCCGATGGGTGCCAGCGCTCCCCTTTATCAATATCCTCATGATTTTCCTATGCACTATGTTGACCAAGCCTATTTACCCGATGAAATGGCAGGCTTACGCCTATACCATCCTTCAGACCAAGGTTCTGAAAGAGTGCGTGCTCAGAAGTTAGCGGCGCTTCGTCAAGGGCGCCATAATATCTGAATCTTTTGCCTAAAAACACAAAAGAAATTACACAAATCGGGTTAGGTTATACTTTAAACGTCTTGAAGCTGCCACATGACACATCGGTAGCAACAAAACGCTGTCAAGAGGGGGTTGCCATGGCACAGACAAGCCAACCCGGCGTCAATCATCCCAAACCTCGCTTAGGGAAGATGCCCTATTGGGTGGAGCCGGTTTTTACACTAATAGCATTTAGCGGATTTGTGATTTATGCGTTATGGGAAGTGTTATTTCATAACACGGGAACGTATCACAATTATGTGTCACCGTTTTTTTCACCGGACATTGCTGGGTGGTTTGGAGTTCACATCTTAACCGCGTTGTATGTCGCGTGGATGCCATTTGTTTTTCGTTTCTCGTGCTATTACTATCGTAAAGAGTATTATCGTGCCTTTACATTCCATCCATTTGGCTGTGCGGTCCCAGAACCCAAATCGCATCAGACGCGTCCCTATAAAGGGGAATGGAAAATCAATAACTTGCATCGCTATACGTGGTTTTTAGCGGTGTTCGTCTTAATCTTTTTGTGGAAAGATGTCGTGCAAGCGTTTATATTCCCTAACGGCTTTGGCGTGGGCGTGGGGTCTTTGATTTTGTTGGTGAATGCGATTTTGCTAACCGGCTACACGTTTTCGTGCCATGCGTGGCGCAATATGATTGGCGGCCGTAAGGACTGCTTTTCGTGTACAGCACATGGTAAAAAGCCTGTAAGCTATGGCATTTGGCGCCGTGTATCGGCCTTAAACGTCTTTCACGGCTGGTGGGCTTGGGCTTCGATGTTCTCTGTATGGATTGCCGACTTATACGTGCGCTTGCTTATTATGGGCGTAATTCACGATGTGAGGTTATTCTGATGAATATCGAGACGATGGAAACCCATGCATTTGATGTGTTGGTATTAGGATCCGGAGGCGCTGGATTGCGCGCTGCGGTGGAAGCGGCTTCTGAGGGTGGAGTCTCTGTGGCCATTGTCGGGAAATCATTGTTAGGCAAAGCGCATACGGTCATGGCTGAAGGCGGAGCGGCAGCGTCCATCGGCAACGTGGATGCCCCGGATAGCTGGCAAACGCACTTTTATGACACGATGAAAAGCGGCCATTATATCAATAATTACCGGACGGTCGAAGTGTTTGCCAAAGAAGCACCGGCACGCGTACTGGAGCTTGAGCAGTGGGGAGCGGTATTTGACCGGACGCCGGAAGGTCGGATTATGCAAAGAGCTTTTGGTGGGCACTCTTTCCGCCGCTTAGCCCATATTGGTGACCGGACAGGGATGGAGCTTTTGCGAACGCTGCAGTATAAGGCGATTTCTATGGATATCAAGGTATTCCAGGAAGTGACGATTACTCGACTCCTTATGGATGGGAGCCGCGTGGCAGGAGCTATGGGTTACTACCGGGCCGATGGTCATTTCATTCTCCTTAAAGCTAAGGCGATTGTCTTAGCGACCGGTGGTTGGGGCAAAGTGTATAAGGTGACATCAAACTCTTGGGAAAGTACCGGCGATGGGGCGGCTATGGCGTACCGGATCGGAGCCGATTTGAAGGATATGGAAATGGTGCAGTTCCATCCAACGGGGATGGTCTGGCCTCCGGGCGTGGCGGGTTTATTGGTCACGGAAGGAGTGCGTGGCGAAGGTGGGTTGCTCTATAATTCTGAAAAAGAGCGCTTCATGAAGCGTTATGATCCAGAGCGTCAAGAATTGTCAACGCGTGATGTTGTGGCTCGGTCCATCTTTAAGGAAGTCCAAGCCGGACGGGGCACACCCCATGGGGGCGCATGGCTCGATATCAGTCACAAGAAAGCCGACTTTATTAAACAAAAGTTGCCTGGAATGTACGAGCAGATTCTTACCTTAGGGGATATCGACATTACGAAGCAACCCTTTGAGGTGGCACCCACGTGTCATTACCAAATGGGCGGGGTGCAAGCACACGCCGAAACCTGTGCAACAACGGTGCCTGGGCTGTTTGCCGCGGGAGAGGTGGCTTGTGGATTGCACGGCGCCAACCGGCTGGGCGGAAATTCCCTCGCGGATATCCTCGTCTTTGGCCGCCGTGCAGGTATTGCGGCGCGTGATTATGCTACCTCTCTTAAGAAGGCTCCTGAGATTGATGACACGCAAGTGGAGGCCGAGGTGGCCAGGATTTTGGAGCCATTTAATCGCCCTGACGGGGAAAATCCCTATGCGATTCATCAAGAGCTGCAAGAAGCCATGTCGACCCATGCGGCGATTGTACGTTCGGAAGACGATCTAAAGGTCGGACTCAATAAGATCCTCTCCCTTAAGGAACGCGCGAAACGGATGGGAATTAAAGGCGGACGAGTCTACAATCCGGGATGGCATGCAGTGTTCGATGTCGAAAATATGCTGCTTTTGAGCGAGCTCATTGTCCGCGGAGCCCTTGAACGGAAAGAAAGCCGTGGCGGACACTGGCGTTCTGACTATCCAGACGAGCTGCCGGAGATGGGGAAATGGAATTTTGTCCATCAATATTCTGAGGACGGAGACCGTATTACGCGGGTCCCAGTACCCGAAATGCCTCCGGAATTGGCGGAGATCTGCGCTCGTCCCGTCGCGCCCGGCCGGGAAAAGGTTGCGGGATCGTCTCAAGTCCCACCAAGAAAGGAGTAGTCGCCATGGCTGATGAGTTTATCCTCAGCATCTTTCGGGGTGATGCTGACGGAGGCCAAGAAGTTGAATACCGAGTGCCGCGCGTAGAAGGAATGGTGGTGTTAGACGCGGTGCACCATGTTCAAGCCCATGAGGCGCAAGATTTAGCCGTTCGCTGGAACTGTAAAGCGGCCCATTGCGGTTCCTGTTCGGCGGAGATCAATGGTGTCCCGAAACTCATGTGCAAAACGCGTCTTGATGAGTACGAAGGCCAAACGGTTCACATTCAACCGATGAAGACGTTTCCAATCATTAAGGATTTGGTGACCGATGTGTCGTGGAATTATGAGGTCGCCAAAAAAATTCCTGCATTTCACCCCACGGTGGCGGCGCCATTCCGCATGCAGCAATGGGATGTGGACCGAATTCAGGAATTTCATCATTGCATTGAATGTTTTCTGTGCCAAGATGTCTGTCATGTGCTGAGAGACCATCAGGAGAAAAGTCAGTACTACGGACCGCGGTTTATGGTGAAGATGGCTGAATTTGAAATGCACCCCATGGACCGCGCGGACCGGATTCCTCAAATTAAAAACGAGGGCGGAATTGGTCTGTGCAACGTGACGAAATGCTGTACGAGTGTTTGCCCACAGCATATTCATATTACCGACAACGCTATTATCCCGTTGAAAGAGCGAGTGGCTGATCGCTATTACGACCCGATTCGAAACTTTTTCCGCAAGCTCGGCGGAAAAGGAGACGAGTCGCAACCCGAATAAGGTATACCAATATGACCCGCCAACACGTTTTGGGTGTTGGCGGGTTTGCTATATCCAGATGAGAAAGGTTGGTTTATGCGCCCACCGCAGATTTTTTCCTGGCTTTACCGGCGATTTTCAAGGTGCCCAAGGTTCCTAAAACGCTAAATAGTGTCACATAAGCCAAAGCCCATTGGTCACGAGCGCTAATATCCAGGCCCGGCCCCGCCGACAGAAGAAATCCGATGCCCCAAGGAACACACACGGCGGAAAGAAATCCTGCGGTATTCGCTATGCCGGAGGCCAGCCCAATATTGTTGGATGTAAAGGTATCGCGGATGACGGCAAACGTCAAAACACTGGCTCCGTTGGCAAACCCGAGAACAAGAAATATTGCGGCGAGAATAAACCGGGGTAAAATCGGCGCAAAGGCTGCAAAAGTGCCCCAGGCGAGAACGTCGACAATGCCGACTAAGACATAAGGGATCTTACGTCCGAACCGATCCGACAAAGGCCCGACAATCGGACCCGCCATTAGTGAACCCAAAAGGGCAAGGGCCAAGTAATACCCGCCTTGAACGGCATTCATTCCATACAGGGTGTGGAGCATAGGTATGGCAAATAGGCTGGCAAAACCCAAAAAAGGCCCCATGAATCCCCAGTGTGCCAGGATAGGAGCCATCATATCCCATGGCTTGTGGAAGACGGTCCGGATGTTGGGACGATAAAGACCGGTAGCTAATGGGGGACGCACGGGGGTGGTGTGCTCTAAAAGCCAGGCGCTAAGGAGCGAGACCACGACTAAGACGACGCCTAAGGCCACAAAAGGCTCACGATATCCGTCGCGTGCAATCCACCAAGCCAAGGGAAATGTCGAGAGTATGGCGCCCAAATTGCCGGACATGCCGACAAAGCCTAGGATGCGTCCAAAAACTCCCGCGTCATACCATTTCCCTAACACGAGGACAATGTTTAACCAGACCATGGCGTCTCCAATTCCTACGATAACACGTGAGAAGATAATGGCATGAAAAGAGGTGCTGGTACCAAACAGGATCGTACCTAAACCGTCACAAAAGGCGCCCAAGGCAAGGAGGCGTTCCGGATGCATGCGCACCGCAAACAATCCCACGGGAATTTGTAACGCCGCATAGGTTAAGTATTGGGCGACTGTCATGAGGGATAGGGTGGTAGGCGCAATTGCATACTGCTCCATTAATTTTTGGGCAATGAGGCCAGGACCTGTTCGCTGCATAAATACTAGACAATACATCGCTGAGACGGTTACGAAAATCAACCAAGCTGTTGAGCGTTTCACAAATATTTTATCGTCCTTTCCCTGCACGATAAAGCGCAGGCAGAGCCTCCTTCCCAGTACTATAGCAGATTTCTTAAGGCGGCTGTGCAATGGCGTTGGAGACGGGAATGTGAAAAACATCACGAATATCCCGGGCATGTGTGCAGCTATTTGACGAATGGTGGTAAAATATTAATAACGAATCCGTTTATGGCTGCGGGATTACGGAGAGGATGAGCTTCTTCATAATGCGGACAAAGTAGTGCTTTATGACTAGTTACTTTGTCGTTTTTAGTGCCCGTATCCAAAAGAATTGAAGAAGTGACGAGATGCCATTGACCATACGGTTGGGCACGTGATAAGTTGAACCAAGAGAGGCAAGAGGGTGGGGGTTACATGATTAAAGTGTCGAGCAAGGGCCGTTATGGTGTAAAGGCTGTGTACGAGCTCGCCTTGCATTATGGCCAAGGGCCCGTTGCCGTAAGTTGGATCGCCAAATCTCAAAACATTTCGGAGCAATATTTAGAACAGTTAATGGGGCCATTGAAACGTGCTGGGGTTGTTTTGGGCATGCGTGGAGCTCAGGGCGGGTATACTTTATCCAAACCTCCATCGGAGATTTCCGTCAGTGATGTCGTTGATGCCGTAGAAGGTCCCATTTCGCTAACGGACTGTAGCTCGGAGGATGCTCAAGGCTGTCCTGATATGGACCATTGTGTGGGGCCAGATGTTTGGAGCCGTGTCCAAGAGGCGTTAGTAGAGACGATGGCGTCGATGAGTTTTCAAGATTTAATTGAGCTGCAACGGGATCACTTTAAACGCAATATAGCCACTTTATTAGGAGGATAGTATGGCGAAAACCGTCGTTGTCGGATTAAGCGGTGGCGTCGATTCTTCGACAGCCGCCGCTTTGCTTTTGGAGCAAGGCTATAACGTGATTGGGGTAACGATGCGCCATTTACCGGCTGAAACCACGAACAGCTGTTGTTCTTTGGAGGCGATGGTGGATGCACGGCGCGTGGCCAAAAAACTGGGTATTCCCCATCATGTAGTAAATGTTGAGCAAACCTTTTTCCAACGGGTCATCGAACCGTTTGAAGAGGGGTATTTAGCGGGTATTACGCCTAATCCCTGCGCAATGTGCAACCGGTATATTAAATTTGGAGCCATGTGGGAGTGGGCGTTAGCACAAGGGGCAGACTTCTTGGCGACAGGCCATTATGTCAGGCGCTATGAAAAAGACGGGGTCTATTACTTGGCGCGTGGCGTAGACCATGCCAAGGATCAAAGTTACTTGTTGTACACCATGACTCAAGATGACTTGGCGCATCTTCTTTTCCCGCTTGGGGAATACTACAAGGAGGATAGCCGAGCCATCGCAGAGCGCTATGGATTAGTAACGGCTCATAAAGCTGAGAGCCAGGAGTTGTGTTTTGTCCCTAAAAACGATTATCAATCGTATTTAGAGACGCATCGGCCCGAGGCTCGCCAAGTGGGCGAGATCGTTAACACGGCTGGACAGGTTTTGGGTCACCACCAGGGGATCGCTTTTTATACCGTGGGCCAGCGGCGGGGTTTAGGGATTACCGCTCGTGAACCATTATATGTTGTCGGTGTTGAGGCTTCGCGCAACCGGTTGATTGTGGGGAGAAAGGAAGAAGTTCAACAGTCTCTCGTCCATGTCCAGGATGTCAATTATGTGATTCCTGGTGTGGAGGGATTATTGCACGGAGAAGCTAAGATCCGGTATAACATGGAGCCGCAACCGGCTTTGTGGGAGGCGGAGAATGATCATGCGCATATTACGTTTCATGACCCGCAATGGGCTATATCGCCAGGACAGGTGGCGGTGCTTTATCAAAACGATGTGTTATTGGCCGGGGGAAAAATTTACGTGCCTCAGTCATAGGAGCGTCTAGCCATGGTGACCCGTTGGCATTTGTTACATTTGCCTGTCAGTATTGCAGGAAGGCGGGGATCATGGGGCTGGGTCGATGATATTTATTGTCGGTGGCCAGATGCCGTGGTGGAGGGTTTTAGTGTTCACACGGCTATCAGCCGCCGATTTGTTCCAGCTGAGGCCATGCGGGTGACCCCCATGGCCTTATTGATTGATACACCAAAATATGCGCAAAAAATGCCGCGTTCGTGGTGGCACCATCGGCGTCGCCAAGTGGTATCCATCAACCAACCCGTGCGTGACCAGGATGATCAGCTCGTGGGACGCGTGAAAGACTTTGTAATTGATGAAAACAGCCTTGCCATTCACCATATCGTCGTCAGCCGAGGATTATTGGAAGACCTCATGACGGGTTCGTTATTGATTCCTGCGCACCAGTTTTCCATTGACAGCAATGGACGGATTAAAATCCACCCGACCGGGGCAAGATAGAGGCATCACGCGATAAGGAGCGAATGCCATGACAGACCCTTTATGCCCTGCATGCCATGGACGCAATGTGGGTCGAGTGGGTACGGGACAGTACTATTGCTGGGAATGCTTTATCGAGTTTTCTGTCAGTCCCCGGGGCCTACGCATGTTTCGTGTGGAAGCAGATGGAGAGCTATCTCGAATTGAGGACTGTGGTCCGGAAGGAGTGATTTCATGAGAAAATACATGTCCGGAATTGTCACGGGAGCTCTGGTGGGGGCAGTGATGGCGGGCGTCTGGATTTTGCGTCGGCCCGCCACAGGAACTTACCGCAAGGCGCTGCGTAGTGCTAGTCATGTTGCGCCTAAGGCGTGGAAAGCTGCACGTGCCGGGGGACGAGGCCTGGTGCATTTAGCGAAGAGGCGACTGGGCTAAATAATCCGTGAAGATCGACGTGAAAATTGATGAGAAGGACAGTTTGGCGGTGGCCAGAGGGCCCCAAAAATATTATCGTTGGGGACTTCTGGCTGTCTTTTGCGTGGGTGCTGTGGCCATTATATGGAGCGCACGGGTGGTTTTGTTGCCCTTTGTGTTTGCCATAGTGATTGCATATCTCGTGGCCCCGCCGGTGGAATGGTTTGTGAAACATCATGTGCACCGAGTGGTAGCCATTTTGTTGGTCTATGCCGCTTTGGGAATGGTTATTACGGGAGTCATTGTCTATATGGTTCCCTTATGGGTTCAAGAGACCGTCAAGATGATCCATTTGATACCCGCTTTGACGAGGCAACTTCAACAGACATGGAACTATTGGTTGATGCGGTTTCACCAAGCGCCCATGCCTCTTTCGGTGCGGCGGGCCATCGATGAAACGGGGGTCCGGTGGGAGAACAAATTATTTGGTTTGTCAAAAACGGTGCTAAGCACCTTGTTTGGGGTATTGCCTGGTCTCCTTAGCCTCATTGTGTCACCTATTTTGGCGTTTTACTTGTTAAAAGACATGGACCGGATTCGTGCCCGCTTTTGGCAAGTTATTCCGGTCAAATGGCATGCCGAGGTGTACGTGTTGGGCTTGGATATTGACCGAGCGCTTAATGGATTTATTCGTGGTCAGTTGTTGGTCGCTCTGGTTGTTGGTGTGTTATCGGGTTTATGGGTGGGGATTTTGGGGATCCCGCTGGCTTTGTTGATTGGCGCGATAGCGGGGATTACGGATATTATTCCGTATGTGGGCCCTATCGCGGGGGCTTTGCCTGCTGTAGTTCTTGCCTTGGACCGATCATCGTGGACCGCCATTTACGCGGTCATCGGATTTGTTGCAATTCACCAACTTGAAGGAACCGTTATCGGCCCCAAGGTCATGGGGGACTCAGTCGGATTACATCCGCTGGTCGTGATTTTTGCCATCTTGGCGGGCGGGGAAATTGGGGGCGTTGCAGGCCTTCTCCTGGCTGTTCCAGCAACCGCCGTAATCAAAGTCGTGATGGCCCATTTATACCGCCGTCTGACAATCTGACTTGACCATGGCAGTTAGGCCCCATTACAATGAGAAAGATTAGCAATGCCTGCGTGTTGCGGCAAGGAGGATTTTCTATGCGTTCTGCCGAAATTCGGCAAAAGTTTCTTGATTTCTTTGCGTCGCATGGACATCACAAGGTTCCGAGTTCGCCCCTAGTACCTGCTCAAGACCCTTCGTTGCTTTTTACCAATGCGGGCATGGTGCAATTTAAGGATGTCTTTCTTGGTAAAGAGGTGCGCTCCTACAAGCGCGCTGTCACGGTTCAAAAATGCATGCGTGCTGGCGGTAAACATAATGATTTAGATCAGGTAGGGAAGACGGCGCGTCACCAGACATTTTTTGAGATGCTGGGAAATTTTTCCTTTGGGGATTACTTTAAACGCGATGCCATCCACTATGCGTGGACGTTTTTGACTGAAGTGTTGCATATTGATCCGCAGAACTTATGGGTCACAGTGTTTGAAACCGATGATGAAGCGTATGCTTTGTGGCAAGAGGTTGCAGGGGTATCACCAGACCGAATCGTCCGGATGGGCGAAAAAGATAATTTTTGGAGTATGGGGGACACTGGACCTTGTGGCCCGTGTTCTGAAATCTTTGTGGACCGCGGAGCCGAGTATGCCTGCAGCGACCATTGCGGGTTGGGCCAGTGTGAATGTGACCGTATTCAGGAAATTTGGAATCTCGTTTTTATGCAATACAACCGTTCTAGCGACGGGGTGTTGACACCATTGCCGCGTCCCAGTATTGATACCGGCATGGGTTTAGAGCGCATTTCCGCCTATTTGCAGGGAGTCAACTCTAATTTTGATACCGATTTACTTCGGCCCTTAATCTCCGCCATTGAGGCGCTTTCCGGCAAAGTCTATGACTCTGGGCCGGAAGGCATGCCGTTTCGGGTGATTGCGGATCATATTCGCGCCATCACGTTTCTCCTCGCTGAAGGCGTGTCATTTAGCAATTCCGACCGTGGCTATGTGATGCGTCGGATTTTGCGTCGGGCTGTGCGTTTTGGTCGTTTGCTTAACTTTCAAGAGCCATTTCTGCATAAGCTCGTTCCTGTCGTTGAGGATGTGATGGGCGGTGCCTATCCAGAAATTCTGGAGGGCGCGGCGCTTATTCAGCAAAGCATTGAGGAAGAGGAAAGACGGTTTCGGTTAACCCTAGAGGCTGGCATGAAGGTGTTGAATGAGAAGCTTGATGCGCTCGAACCTGGCGAAACGCTGTCGGGAGAAGAAGCGTTTGTCCTCTATGATACATACGGCTTTCCCTTGGATTTGACACTGGATGCCGCCGAGGAACGTCACATTGCCGTGGATCAAGAAGGGTTTGACCAAGCGATGGCAAGCCAAAGGGCGCGTGCGCGCAGCGCACGAAGCCATCATCAGGAGGTCCAAAATCTCCCGCAGCTGGATGCCACAGAATTTGTCGGCTATGAGCACTTGACATTAGAGGCCGTCCCGGTTGAACACCTATATATCGGTAATGACGCCGTGACGCGCTTGATGACGGGAGAGTCGGGATGGCTGCAGGTGCCCATCACGCCCTTCTACCCTGAGGGCGGAGGTCAAGTGGGGGATCAGGGCACGATTACAGGACCCACAGGGGTTTTCCGTGTCGAAGATGTGGTCAAAATGCACGGTACCATCTGGCATTATGGGACAGTCTTGGAAGGTTCGGTGCGCGTAGGTGATGAGGTAAGCTTGGCCGTCGATCAAGGCAAACGTGATGATGCTCGGCGCAATCATACAGCAACACACTTGTTACATGCCGCGTTGCGGACGGTTTTAGGCACTGGCGTGCATCAGACAGGATCGTTAGTGGCCCCCAACCGTTTGCGCTTTGACTTTTCCTATCCGCATCCGCTGACACCGGATCAAATTAACGCAATTGAAAATCTGGTGAATGGCTGGATATTAGAGAACATCCCTGTGATGACTCAAGTGATGGCTAAAGAGGAGGCCTTACAAGAAGGGGCTCTGGCATTCTTTGGCGACAAATATGGGGAAGTTGTGCGCGTTATCACCGTGTCTGGAGCAAGTCAAGAATTGTGCGGGGGCACGCATTGTTCGGCGACAGGCCAAATTGGTTTGTTTGCTATCACTGAAGAGAGCTCTGTGGGAACCGGTTCACGCCGTATTGAAGCCGTTACCGGACGCAATGCCGTGAATTGGGCACGCGGTTTGCGCCAGATCGTGCAGGATGTCAGTCAATCCCTACATACCGCGCCGACGGATTTGCGGTCGAAGGTGGAGGATCTTGTCCAAAATAGTAGGAGTTTAGAAAGCCGCCTTGTGGAACTCGAACGCCAACATCGCTTTGCGCAAGGCGTAGCGCTTGCTGAGCATGCTGCTCTCTATGAAGGTCAACGGATAGTGATTGCACAAACAGCCGCCGAAACGGTGGAGGCCTTACGTCAAGTGCTGGATGGTGCCAAGACAAAGGCCGATGGAGTAATTTTAGCGGCAGACCATGGTGAGCGAGCGTCATTAGTTGTATATTTAGGGAAAGATTTGATCGCCCGAGGCCTTGATGCCCGAGCCTTGGTGAAAAGTCTGGCCGTGTTTATTGACGGCGGAGGTGGTGGTCGCCCGGACTTGGCTCAGGCCGGCGGTAAGAATGCTCAAGGAATCACGGGCATGCTAGCCGACGCGAGGCGGCAACTATCCGAAAAACTCGTGGCCGCGGGATAACAAATGATCACAAAGGAGGATGGGGACGATGGGGTCGACAGATGAGACTCGCAGGCTTTGGGGGCGTCAAGAAGCAGCGAACCAGGCTGATGCGGTGTTACGTGAAGTCTATAGTGCCCTGAAAGATAAGGGGTATAATCCCATTAGCCAGCTTGTCGGGTATTTGTTATCCGGCGATCCTGCCTACATCACGAGTCACCAGGGGGCACGCAACTTGATACGGCGTGTGGAACGAGATGAACTGCTAGAAGAACTCTTACGGCAGTATGTCGCCCATGTGGAAACGACCTCGCCCAATGGCTAATTCACGCATAATGGCCTTGGACGTGGGGGATAAATGGATTGGGGTCGCTATCAGCGATGAAACGGCACTTCTGGCCTCCACTAAGCCGCCCATAAAGCGCACTTCAGAGGCTCAAGATGTTGAGCGCATTGTGGCTTTGGTTTCTGAGTGGAATATCAACGAAATTGTGGTAGGCTTACCATTGAACATGAATGCAAGCGTCGGTCCCCAGGCCCAAAAAACTTTGAAGTTCGTCGACGCACTTCGAGCGCAGGTGTCCTGCGATGTGGTGACATGGGACGAACGCCTAACCACGCGACAGGCCGAACGCTTGCTGATTGAACGCGACGTTCGGCGCGAAAACAGAAAAAAATTGGTGGATGGTCTAGCGGCCGCATTGATTTTGCAGGGGTATCTAGATCATAAAAGACACACCCAACCAAGGGAGGACATCACAATGGCGGATGACAAAGATTTGTTAGGGCATGGACCTGAGGAAGAGGACGAAATAATTACGTTGACGGATGAAGACGGTAACGAACATGAATTTGTTGTCGTCGATGTCATTGAGGTCGAAGAACAGGATTACGCGATTTTATTGCCAATTGACACAGAAGAAGACGAAGAAGCTGAAGCCGTGATTTTGCGTTTGGAAAAGGACGACGACGGTGATGATGTATTGGTGGATATCGAGTCGGAGGAAGAATGGGAGAAAGTAGCTCAAGCTTACGAAGAACTTTTGGATGAAGATGAGTAAGTGCATGAGTCGGGAGGGAAGCGTTGTTGTTGCCATCCCGTAACCTCTATCAGCTTAATCGGCGGCCTAATCGGCGCGTCTGGACAATGCTAGGGACGGCGGCTTTACTAGCCGTCCTTTTGTCTGGACTATGGGTTTGGCGCCAGTTACAGCCTGTGAACCGACATGATTCCCATCCCCAATATGTGAAGGTTCAATCCGGGCAGAGCGCGTCGTCCATTGCGCGTGTTTTGCAAAAACGCGGTCTAATACGTTCCGCTCTGGTATTTCGCATTTTGAGTCGCACGTCGCATCTATCGCGTTCGCTGGAAAGCGGAGTCTATCGTATTCGTCCGAGTGAAACCCCTCAGCAGATATTGCAAGCGATGCGAACTGGCGAGGTGGTCACTATTCGCGTAACGATTCCCGAGGGCTATACGGTCCAACAAATTATTACCCGATTGGTCGCGGCGCATATTGGGTCTAGTCCCGCAACCTACTTGTCATTACTTCAACATCCATTGCCTGGAATGCCAGCTCCGGCACCGGGTGTGCGAGACCCCTATGAAGGTTATCTGTTTCCTGCCACCTATAAATTTGCCTATGGGACGACCCCCGCGCAGGCCTTAGCCATTATGTGGCAGACTTTCGAGCGCAAGGTGGAGCCGCTCTATTCCAAAGATCGCACGTCATTGAGTTTCGTGCAGTGGGTGACCCTCGCATCGATTGTGCAGCGGGAAGACAAGGAACCGCAGGAAGCGTCTGGTATTGCTGGAGTGTTCGTCAACCGACTTGTGGCAGGAATGCCACTACAAAGTGATGCAACGGTTCGTTACGCGTTAGACAATAGCATTCGTGGACCATTAACGTACACCAACCTAACCGTGGTCTCGCCGTATAATACTTATTTACACAAAGGATTGCCTCCTGGTCCCATAGCCAACCCAGGTATTGTGGCCCTAAAGGCGGCATTAGATCCCAAGGCCGAACCGTATTTATATTTCTTAGCGTTGCCTGACGGACGTGTACTATACGCAACAACATATGCCCAGCAATTGGCCAATATCGCCTATGTCAATCAACATCCTTAAGTATTAAATTGAAAAATATGGAAAAACTCCTTAGTAGAATTATACGAAGGGAGTTTTTCTTGTGCAGTGGACACGCCGTATGTGGACAACAACGTCAGCGGCCGTTTTGGTGGGAATGATAGTGCTCTCCTGGTGGTTTTTGGGGCGCCCAACGGAACCCACGGGTTTTTCTTCGGTGCCCACGATGGTGACAAATCCCGTCAGCAATATCATGGTGATGGGAGCCCATGACCAGCCGCTGACTACTAGGCGGTGGGTGCCCGCTTTGGTTATCGTGCCATCACGGCTCCCCGCTTGGGCACAGCGTGAATTGTCTTCGCGTTATACCATTAAAGGCAAGCGTTTAGCCCAAGTTCTTTGGGACGGACATTCCCATTTTTTTCAAGAAGCGTTGCACTGGGATATTGATGGCCTCTATCCTACAAAACTTCAAGTCGTTATGGCCCGCCATGGCATACCCCAAACTTTTACCGCGCGCGTTGCGGGTCAAGCGTGGCATAATGACGTCGTAGCGTGGAATGGAAACGGCTTTGCGAGCCCAAAACGGACGATATGGACGACAGTGAATCCGAGCTTTATCAATCAAGTGACCTCGGCACTCCCCGGAGGAGGCAGCGTTGTCGCTGTGACTGGTGACGGTGGGCTTCTTGGACAAGTAGGGTCTCCAGCCGGCCGTGCCATAAGTTGGCAGCCGCACCCAGTGGGGCAGGCGTTAACGCCCCTCATGATGGCCTTAGCGTTAATGAACCCGCATGTCATTAAGGGACTGTCTATCAGTCTACCGGAACAAGTGTTACCGAGTCTTGCTCAGCACTGGGGAAACAAAGGAATAGCGCACGGATTGAAGATTCTAGGGTGGGACGATCAGGGGACACTTCCCGGCCAACTGCTACCTAATCCTCCTCTTCCGCACATGACTAGCGCAGTGATGACCACAGGACGGGATCTGTGGGGCACTCCGGATGAGGTCGCCCATGCTTATCTCCCTTTTATCACAAGCGGACGGCTCGTGCCTCTACACTGGAATGTGGAGAAAGCAACGGCCATAAGAGGTCCAAAGATTGTGACGCCCCAGATCCTAGAGGAAATTAATCGCGCGATTCCTACTGAGGTTGTGGGCGGCATTGTTTTTCATGTATGGCGGCCAGATGCGAATTTCGCTATAGCGTATACAACCTACCACCAAGGAATGGTCCTTGTATTGGAAGGGCCTGCAACAGCGCAAACGCTGACCCTTGTCGACCGTGCGGGCGCGTGGCTGGGGCAGGGATAAAATGCGCTATGAAGTAGGAAGAAAGCCGTAAGCTCATAAATCGGCGGAGAGTCTCCCGGAATACGGGAACGTGCAGGTTGACTTGAAATGTGGTCTGGGGTCGATTACAGTGAGATTATGAAACGAATTAAGTATAAAGCCGACCTCGATGCTCAGCAGTTGCAGTGGTTTCAAAGGCAAGTACTCGACTGGTATCGTAGAGAAGGGCGTGATCTTCCGTGGCGGAAGACAATGGACCCCTATCATATTGTGGTGTCGGAAATTTTGCTGCATCAGACCACTGTTAAAACCGTTCAACCGATATATGAGAAGTTTCTTGATACCTTTCCCACTATACAGGATCTTGCCGCGGCACCACTGGAAGCCGTCAAGTATATTACCGACCCGTTGGGATATAAAGTGCGGGGTTCGTGGTTGCATCAAATCGCGCAAACGGTTGTGAATGACTATGCGGGTCAATTTCCGCAGACCTTAGAGGAATTGCTCGCCCTGCCGGGCATAGGGCGGTATACCGCGGGGGCTGTGCTGTCATTTGCGTTCGGAAATGATGCCCCCATTGTCGATACCAATGTCAACCGCTTCATCGGTCGTTATTTTGGTATTGAGTACAAACGCACGAATGCTGAAATTCAACATCAGCTGTGGGCCGTGGCAGAGGCTATTGTGCCGACTGGCCAGGCCCGGGAGTTTAACAATGCCTTAATGGATATGGGCGCGATGGTGTGTACAGCACGCAAGCCGTACTGCCTGGTGTGTCCGGTATCCCAAAGCTGTATACAGTTGCAAGATGATGGCGTGCGGGCTGCCGAAGAGCGCGTGCAATACCGGATCCGAGAGCGTGCCCAGGGCTCGTAACAGAATCCCCATGGTTTCGAATAAGGTGTTCCTCGTAGGTGACCGGATACGGTTTTCTAGGAGGGTCAATGGCAATTATTGCGGCGGACTTCCTCACTCATGGAGATGAAGTCCGTTTTTGTATTGAGAAGCTGGGTTGAGCCCTCTTTCTTTACTCTTTAGGCGCGATGGGTTCTCATCCGTCCGAGATGGACGGCTATGGGGCTATTCGGTTAGAGATTTCTTGTGGTGACATGCACAGTCGTCATGATGCCTTCATATCATGAGGAGGCAACGAATTTGTGCGTGTACACGCGAGGGGGCGTGAGAACCATGGGTTTAGGATTGTTAGCCTTAATTGCCGCAGCCGCGGTCCAAGGGGCCATCTGGCTTTCAGGATATATTGGAGGCAATGCGTTCCCTCAACCTCTGTCTGATTTAGAGGAAAAGGAAGCCCTTGAAGCGATGCAACGGGGCGATTTAGAGGCCCGGCAGCGACTAATCGAACACAATTTGCGATTGGTTGTGCATGTCGTGAAAAAATACAATAATAAAGGAACGGATCCCGATGACTTAATCGGTATTGGCGCCATCGGTCTCATAAAAGGTATCGACACCTTTAACCAAGCCAAGGGGACTCGGTTGGCAACGTACTGTGCACGATGCATTGATAACGAGGTATTAATGCACTTGCGCAATCAAAAGAAAGTTAAAAATGAGGTCAGTATTTATAGTCCCATTGGGATTGACCGCGACGGAAATGAAATTCTGCTCATGGATGTTTTAGCGGGTGGAGAGGAAGTTCCCGATACGGTCGAGGTCAGCATGATTATGGAGTGGGTCACGCAGTTTGTCGAGAGTTTGACGCGAAAAGAACGTTTGGTGCTCAATCTTCGATTTGCACTCAATGGGCAATCTCGGCGGCTAACTCAAAGAGAAATTGCCGATCGTCTAGGAATCTCACGCAGCTATGTCTCGCGCATTGAAAAACGGGCCGTCGAAAAGATTTTAGCCGCCTTAAGTCTTCCTGACGCCTAATGAGAGATGGTTGAAAAGTGCATTCAATTATGAACCCGTCTGCACCGAAGCATCTCCCATGTCAGCGTGAGTCAAGGGCGTATCGTGCGACCATATTTGCTGTTCTTTTCGTGCTAGCGACGGATGCGTGATACCAGTTGGCGGCAGGATTCAAAGCCGCCTCTGCCGCTATAAGCTGGGGTCCGTCCAATTATAATTCACAGCGAACACCATCATTCAAGGAAAAACCAAGGAAAAATTCATGTTGGGCGAGACAGAGCCCACCAGTGTATTGCGAATCCCAACGAAACCTCCTAACCTTCACGAATTTCCGTGACCGTGAGGACTCACGGCTTACCGCTAGCGAATACGTGTTAGAGCCGGGCAATTGTGCGTCCGGAAGGCGCCCGGTATGCTTAGGGAATATGGCTACAGAATGTCGGCTAGTGCCAAATCCAGCGAGAACCATTCAGCTGAATACCTCCATGGGTCTTCAAAAGTGTGTCGGGCCCTACTAATCATGGCACGTATAATAACGCTACGGCTCCCCGAAGCGTCGCTACGACTTACCCACATATTCCCGAGGGGGTCCTCCAGTGTGAAGACGTGTTCTCCCCTAAGAAGGGCCTAAAAAGGCCTCAGGGTGTTTGTTAGTGGCATATCCTCGAACTGCACGTCAGGTCCTTTCCGCTCGTGAGGATATGGCCGACGCCGACATTGGGCTGCTGTTGATGACGGCGTCGGCCGCCATTGCGGAATTGGACACCGACTTTATCCCGCGGTCAAAGCATGCGTGCCATGGTGTCTTTGTAACTCGTAAAGGGCACCATACTTACGATACTTGTGATGTTGAACTCCCCGCCCTAAAGGGCGGAGATTCTGGGGGAACCGTGGTCGCTGCGTCGCGGGGTGTGAACCCCTCGGAGTGGTCCTCCGGACTCGCTATCGTTTATCCCACCAGCAACATGCCGGGGTTCAGCCGGACTACGCCTTAACGCCCTTTTGAAAGGAACGGGACGGCGATACGTGATCCGTTGGGGTACCAAGAACTCCCCGGGGCGAATCTCTCCATGCATCCCCGTGTTGAGGATGTTCACCGCGCCGACGCCATCCCGGTGTGCTTGATAGTCACAAGCGCGACAATGGTAGGTGCGGCCCGCCACCTTGTTAAGGTGGCCACAACGCGGACACGTTTGCGACGTATACGCTTCGCTGATCGGCATCAGACGGATGCCATGACGCCGGAGTTTGTATGCCAAATAGTGTTCTAACCGTCCGAACTCCAGCGCCCCGACGTCTTGGTTCATGCGTCGGGATCGTCGATGCCGTTTTTGATGATTGAGCGTGCTGAGATCACCCGCATAGAGAACGGTGAGCTGTTGCGCCACACCGAACGCGACGATCTGGTTGGCGGCATGATGGAGGGCATTCCGACTCACCCGGTTGACCTGTTGGCTCAGACGGTGCCGCGCGCGGTTGAGACGGCGGCGCCGTCGCGACCCGGGTTGCGTGCGGCGCCGTTTTTTCTGGAGCTTGGTCAGCCCTTTGGCGCGGCCCTGCTTGACGGATCGCAGGCCCCGACCCGACACGGCGAGGGCCTCTTGGCCATCGGAGACCATGCCGCGGTGAATGACGCCGATATCGAGGCCGCCCACCTTTTCGGACACCGGGGGTTGCGGATCGTCGAGGATGCGGGTCACCGTCAGAAAGATCTCGCCATAGCCCAGCTCCGCCTGGACCATCGTCCCGGTCGGTAACGCATCGGGAAGCCACACCCGAATGGGTTCACGCCCGCGCCCGAGAGACAAGCGCAGATGCGATCCCTGCATTTGGAGGGCTTGTCCCTTAAAAATGGGGTTGAAGTATCGGCGGAATCGCCACGGATAGCGTGCCTTTTTATCCCCGTTTTGGCGTTTGGTACGCACCCCGTCAATCGTGGCGGAGAACTTTTCGATGAGGGCTTGGACGGTTTGCGCATGCAGCGGAAAGCGCCGTTTGACATGCGCTTTCAGTGGAGATTCGGTGGGCCATCGCCAATGGCGTTTGCGGCAGAACCGATGGATCGTGACCAAACGCGTCCACAAGTCGCCCGCTGATCGCCGAGCAGCGGAGGCTTTCGCCCCTTCCGTCGGGGGCACCGACACGCGATAGGGGAAGACGATGGTTTCTTGCATCGATCTCCTCCTGAGCTTGACGAACTCTTGGGTCTATTATACCCTTGGTCTATGGCGAACACAAGCGACTACAGAACCGGCAGACACTGTGTCTTTCACTTACACGTGCATTTGGTCTTTGTGGCGAAATATCGGCGGTTGGTCTTTACGAAAGAAATCCTGGAGGACTTGCGTACCATTTTTTCTGACGTGTGCCAGGACTTCGAGGCCACCTTGGAGGCATTCGACGGCGAGCGGGACCATGTGCATTTGCTCATCACTTATCCGCCTAAGGTCGCGATTTCTCGCCTGGTGAATAGCCTCAAAGGCGTCTCATCGCGATTGATACGTAAGAAGCACTATCCGAGCATTGAGCGGGCGCTGTGGGGCGGCAGTCTCTGGTCGCCGAGTTATTTTGCGGGATCGGCTGGTGGAGCACCCCTCTCCATCATTCGGCAATACATCGAACAACAGGAAACCCCGGATTGACCCTTGCGGGGTCAGCGCCTGATAGCTCCGCCCTGAACGGCGGAGCTATCAGGCGCATTTGATAAAAAGGTATCTGTCACCATACGGTTTTAGGCACTAGATAGGGGATAAAAGCGGGGTGGCGACAGAGTAGAAACGCATCCTTTGCCATGATTTTTCGATTGATATAGCGCTTTATCAGCTTGGCGATAGAGATCTTGAAAGCGTCTGCCGTCGTCAGGATAGCGCGCAATGCCGCCCGAGACACCGAACGGGAATGTCTTAGAGGGTAAGGCTTGAGCCATGTGTCGAAGATGGGATATCACCTGTTCGGGTTGTCCGGCAAAGGTGAACCATAGGCCAAATTCGTCTCCACCAATCCGTGCGAGACCGTCATGCGAACGGATGAGGGATCGCCACGATTGTGCCGTTTGTTGCAGAAAGTGGTCGCCAGCTGGATGCCCAAACTGGTCATTTACCGCTTTGAACCCGTCTAAGTCTAAAAGGATCAAGAGGCCTGGAATATTTGAATACAATTGGTCATGTCGTTCGATTAACTCTTCCAGCCCTCGGCGGTTTAGAAGTCCCGTCAGCGGGTCTTGATAGGCATAAGCCATTAAGTCAGCAACCTTTTGGCTTTGTTGGGCAATTTCGTGGTGGAGAAGATCATTATAACTATCCAGTGCTGTAGCTACGTCCCAGAGCCAGCGGGTCCTTACTAACCGTAAGGGGGGCAGACCATCACCCCACTTTTCCTGCATTTCATGGTAGGCAGGGAAGTATTCGTTGAAGAGACGGATAAACCAAGACGGGCTGATGTGCGCACGCATATGAGCTGTCCCCATATGCCTACTAGTTTCGGATGATATAGCGAGCCTAGGATCTTGCGCGAGGGTGTGAAAGTGCCCTTGTAACATTTGCGTAAAGCGTTCCCATGTGACAGTTTCAATGATGGTACGCATTCCATCATGAGCCTCGGCAACGGTCAGTGCACGACCAACAAATTGTGTATGAATGGCATACAGTCCGTCGCGATGGGTTTGCCATATTTCCTGGTCGCTATCACTCCACGGGAAAAGCGGATTGGTTGATTCCATGAATGCCCCATTCTTCCTAATGTGAAATCCTTCTTTCTATCATGGCATTCATTGTTGGAAATAGCAAGAACTGCCATTTATTGCCTTAGATGCGAAGATAATTGATGGAAGACGTTGATTGCCGTATCAGTTTATGATAAAGTCAGCTTGCTTAGCCTCTTATCGAGAGTGGCGGAGGGACTGGCCCGATGAAGCCCGGCAACCCCTTGGGGTGCTAATTCCTGAAAGACGTAATGTCTTTCGAGATGAGAGGGAACGGGTTGTTGTCCGTCCTCCCTCGGTGGGAGCTTTTTTTTATGGAAAAGGAGGCGGACATCTATGCCGCAATGGGAACGTGATACGTGGTTGGTTCATGCTGGGACCGATTTTTTTGGAAATTTAGAACCTACGGCTCTTCCGATTTATCCATCCACGAGTTATCGATCACGATCAGGCGAAGAGCTAGATCAATTGATGGGTGGAACTCGCGAAGGTTTTTCTTACGCCCGTCATGGGAACCCCAATGTAGCGGCTTTGGTTGAGGCTATGAAGGTGTTGGAGCATGCCGAAACCGGTATTGCCACAGCTTCTGGTATGGCGGCTATTGATGCGGCTCTTTACGCAACGGGATTAGCACCGCACGATCGTGTTCTGGTCTCCCAAGATATTTATGGGGCCTCATTAAGTCTGTTATCAAGCCTATGGGCTGAGTTTGGCGTTGAGACTGCCGTCGGTGAGTTTACCGACGCTGATGTATTCGTGTCCATGTTGGCCGAGGTTCGGCCGAAAGCGGTTCTAATCGAGACCATTTCTAACCCTCTTCTGAAAGTGCTTGATGTGCCAGAGCTGGTAAGGTTGGCGCATGGCCATGGCGCGCAGGTCATTGTGGATAATACATTTGCTACACCCGTGATGTACCGACCTGCGGAGTGCGGGGCTGACCTGGTGGTTCATAGTGCTACCAAGTATTTAGGAGGGCATGGCGATGCCATGGGGGGCGTTGTTTTAGGGCGCCAGCAACATGAGGAGCGCTTGCACCAATATCTCAAATTGCGTGGGGCGGTCTTAGGTCCTTTTGAATCATGGCTTATCCACCGAGGCCTGCGGACATTAGGAGTCCGCTTTGAAAAGCAAAGCGCAAATGCGTTGCAGGTAGCTCAAAAGCTCCAAGCGTCTGGTCTCTTTACGCACGTTTATTACCCACTATTTGCAGATCATCCCACGTACGCAACGGCTCAGCGACTGCTCCCTAACATGGGCGGTGCTGTGGTTACACTGGAATTGTCGGGCGGAAAAGACCGTGTATTTCGTTTTATGGACCGCCTAGAACTCATTGCTTCGGCAACGACGGTGGGGGACGTCTACTCTTTGTGCCTATATCCGTTAATTGCTTCACACCGCAACCAAACTCCGGAGCAACGGGCACAAATGGGCATTACAGACGGAACCATTCGTATTTCTATAGGGCTAGAAGACCCAGGAGACATTGCCGGTGACTTGATTCAGGCTGCCACGTTATCGGCTTAATGAAAAAGCACAACCAGACACGAGCTGGTTGTGCTTTTTGGCTATCCTTCGATGTCAATGAAGAGATCTGAACCTTCAACTTTTACCGGGTAGGTGCGAATGGGAGCATAAGCGGGAAAATGCTTCGCCTCCCCAGTCCGCACATCAAATTGACCGCCATGCCTCGGACAATGAATGATGTATCCGACAAGGTCTCCTTCACACAGAGAGGCTTCGGCATGGGAACACAAATCATCTGTGGCGAAATATTCGCCGTTGACCTGATATAACGCAATGTCATCGTCTTCCATCGGCACAAGAAACGGTTCACCGGCAACGATATCATTGACTGATGCCACGCGTACCCACTGTGCCACTTAGCCAATAGCTCCTTCCATCTCAAACTTAATCAAGCGATTCATTTCCACCGCGAATTCCATCGGTAATTCCCGGGTAAAAGGTTCAATGAATCCCAAAATGATTAGACGGGTGGCTTCCTCTTCGGATAACCCACGCGCAGTGAGATAGAATAACTGCTCTTCACTGACTTTTGTCACGGTCGCCTCATGCTCCATTTCAGCATGGCTGGTTTCGACCTCGGAATAGGGCAGGGTGTCATTGACTGATTCGTTGTCTAACAACAGCGTATCGCATTTCACGTTCGCCTTAGCTCCGGTCGCTGTTTTATCAAAATGAACTAACCCACGATAAGTCGTTTTGCCCCCATGTTGGCTAATCGATTTAGATACGATTGTCGAGGTGGTGTTTGGAGCCATGTGAACCATTTTAGCTCCGGTATCTTGGTGTTGGTTCCGGCCCGCAACAGCAATAGAAAGCACGCTGCCCCGGGCTCCTTCGCCCATTAGATAGACAGAAGGATATTTCATGGTGGCTTTGGAGCCAATATTGCCGTCGACCCACTCCATGGTAGCATTCTTATAGGCCACGGCCCGTTTCGTGACTAAATTGTAGACGTTGGAAGCCCAGTTTTGAACGGTCGTGTAGCGCATCCGGGCTCCTTCTTTCACTAAAATCTCAACCACAGCAGAATGCAAAGACTCTGAATTATAGCTTGGCGCTGTACAGCCTTCAACATAGTGACCGAACGCATTATCTTCTGCAATGATCAACGTTCGTTCAAATTGGCCCATGTTTTCAGAGTTAATCCGGAAGTATGCCTGTAAGGGGATATCGCAAGTGACTCCCTTCGGGATATAGACGAAAGAGCCTCCAGACCATACCGCCGAATTTAACGCGGCGAACTTATTGTCTTCCGGAGGAATTACGGTGCCAAAATACTCTCGGAAGATTTCCGGGTATTCTCTTAAGGCAGAATCCGTATCGGTAAAGATAATGCCCTTTTCTTCCAAGTCCTTATGAATACTGTGGTAGACCACTTCTGACTCGTATTGTGCGGAGACGCCGGCTAGAAACTTTCTTTCCGCTTCCGGAATGCCTAATCGCTCGAACGTGTCTTTAATGGCCTTAGGCACATCGTCCCATGTTCGGCCTTGATTCTCGGAGGGGCGCACGTAATACACGATTTGGTCAAAATCTAATTGGCTGAGGTCAGCTCCCCAGCGCTGTATAGGTTTTTTGAAAAACACATCGAGCGCATGGAGGCGGAAGTCCAGCATCCATTTAGGCTCTTGCTTGATGCGCGAGATTTCTTCGACCGTCTCTCGACGCAAGCCGCGCGCAAATTTCAAAACGCTGACATCGCCATCATTAAAGCCATACTGATACTCTTCGTTGACAATTGTTGGTTTGCTGGCCATTATAGTCCCTCCTTAAACGTCTCAGATCTTTGGGGTTAAGCGGCTAAGATGGTTCGGTTAAAGCTTTTTCTAAAGCATTATGGGCCAAGGTGGCGCACTTAACACGGCTGGGAAACTGAGACACGCCGTGCAACGCTTCAAGATCTCCCAGGGGTACGGTTGATGTCCCTCCTGTGATGAACGTTTTAAAATTTTGGGCAAGGGCAAGGGCTTCGCTTACAGGATGCCCGATTACCGCTTCGGTCATCATGGAGGCTGAGGCCATACTAATAGAGCAGCCCTGGCCGCTAAAGCGAATATCTTCGATAAGGCCGTCGTGAATCTTTAGCTCCAATTGAATTTGGTCGCCACACGTCGGATTTAGCATGCCCACGACTTGTGTCGGGTTTTCCATGTGACCGAAGTGGCGCGGAGCTTGGTTATGGTCCAGTATTGTTTCCCGATACATATCGTCCAAGTTCATCGTGTAAAGTACCTCTTTGTCTCCTCAGTGGCTTCAATGAGCGCATCGACATCGCGACTGCTGTTATAAAGGTAAAAGCTCGCCCGCGCCGTTGCCCCTACGTCTAATAGATGCATGAGGGGTTGAGCGCAATGATGGCCAGCTCGAATGGCCACACCCCGCGAATCGAAGACTTGTGCCACGTCATGAGGATGGATTCCTGTTACGTTAAAAGCCACGACACTAGTTCGGGGCGCCGGCGGACCATACACGGTAATACCATCAATAGCCGCCAAACGTCGGTATGCTTCTTCAGCCAATTGCTGGCTGTGTAGGGCAATGCGGCTCATGCCCACCTTTTGCAAATAATCGACCGCTGCGCCAAGGCCAATTGCCCCCGCGATATGGGGAGTGCCGCCTTCAAACTTTGCAGGAAGTTCTGCCCACGTTGCAGATTCGCGGTCGACGTAGGCAATCATCTCGCCGCCGAATACGACAGGATCCGCCGCATCTAGTAAACTGCTTTTGCCCCATAAAATCCCTATCCCTGTTGGCCCAAGCATTTTGTGGCCCGAGAAGGCTAAAAAGTCTGCGCCCATGGCTTGGACATCCGTGGGGAGATGCGGCACGGATTGTGCACCATCGACGACCATGATGGCACCCACTTGGTGTGCCATGTCGGCCACCTCACGAATAGGATTAAACGTCCCTAGCACGTTGGATACGGCAGATAACGTGACAATCCGTGTGCGGTCCGACAGCTGGGCTTGCACTTGGTTTAAGGCAATGGTGCCATCAGCCTCTAGTTCGATATAACGAAGACGAGCACCGGTTCGGGCCGCTAATTGTTGCCAGGGAATAAGATTGGAATGATGCTCCATGGGTGAAAGGACGATTTCGTCACCGGTTTCCAGAAATTTGTCACCCCATGCACGGGCTATGGTGTTTAAGCTCTCCGTCGTGCCGCGTGTGAAAATCACTTCTTCTGGACCCCGTGCATTGATAAATTGCGCAATTTTAGCACGTGCGGCCTCCATGGCGACCGTCGATTCTTCGGCTAGGGTATGCACACTTCGTAGCACATTGGCATTGGTGGTCTCATAATAGTATATGAGACTGTCAATGACGCTACGCGGTTTTTGTGATGTGGCCGCCGAATCTAAATACACAAGCCGGTGGCCATTAATGGGACGCCCAAGAATCGGAAAGTCTCCGAGGTCAACCAGAGCAGGGATCATTGATCCAACTTCCTTTCTACCGAATCCCAGACGGCGTTCCGTAAGAGGTCTGAGGGAATGGCGTCGACCACGGGAGCTAAAAAGCCATGAACAAACAACCGAATCGCTTCTTTTTCAGACAGTCCGCGCGCCATTAAATAAAATAAGGCAACTTTGTCGATAGGGCCGGTGCTTGCGGAATGTGCTGCAAAGACATCGTTTTCGTTAATGAGTAAGGACGGAACGGCATCGGCACGGGCATCGTCGGAGAGCATGAGCGTTTGCTCTTTTTGGCGACCGTCGGATTGCACGGCCCCGGGTTTAATATCGGTCACCCCATTAAAAGCGCTACGCGCTTTGTCCTTCATGACGCCTTTCGCAATGATGTGACTCGTGGTATGTGGGCTGCTATGGGTAATGCGTGTGTCAAAATCCTGGCGTTGTTTGTCCGCACCAAAGAAAACCATAGTATGTGTGCTATGGGCTCCGGGATTTAATAATTCCGTATGATCGGAAGCAATCGTAATGTCTCCACCAAACTCCCCAATACTCCAGTCGATACGCGCATCGCGATACACATGACCTTGTCGCCGCATAAACACGTCACTATGCGCCGACAGATTTTGTAAGGAACCGTAATGAACACTCGCGCCGTCCTGCGCTGAAATCTCTACGGCGCCTAAAAACAGGAGCCGTTCGTCGCTTGAGGCCGAGACGTAGCGTTCAATGATCGTCGCATGGCTGTTCACCCCCATAATAATGAGGCTGCGCGGGATCAATCGCCGCGCCTGTGAATCGGCGTAGTGCAAAATAAGAATCGGCGTCTTGAGCGTGACGTTGTCGGGAATATAGATAAAAGCTCCGTCATCCCAGAGGGCTCCATTCAGGGCATCAGACCTTGAAGCAGGTTGGCCTATAACGTGACCAAACACGGGTTGAATCCGATTTTGGTGTTCGACAATGGCACGAGACAGCGCCGAGACGATGATCCCTTGGCGCAAAGCTTCCGGAGGTAAGGCCTGCTCTTGTAGATGACCATTACCAAATGCTAGGTACGCGTCGGACTGTACAGTTGCTAATACCGAGGCAGGAATGGCTGTGGGGAGTAGGGGATCTTTAAGCCCACTAAGATCGGCGTGTCGGCCGCGCAGAGGCGTTTTAGAACGCTCAGGCCACGGAAGATCTTTGGCGGCTTCGAGGGCCTGCTTGCGCATCGCCACAACCCATGCAGGTTCTGACTGTCGCAACTCCTCGAGATTATCTAGCCATTCGAAATCTGTTGATGTGGTCACTGGCATCCCTCCTCACTGTACCTGGTCGAGTAAAGCGGTGCGTACCCACTCGTATCCCTTAGATTCTAACTCTTCCGCTAACTGGTAATCGCCGGATTTGACGATACGGCCGTCCATCATGATATGAACCACATCGGGTTTCACATACGATAAAATGCGCTGATAATGGGTGATGAGTAATACGCCAAAATTGGGACCAGCTAAGGAATTAACACCTTTGGAAACAACTTTGATGGCGTCAATGTCCAAACCTGAGTCAATTTCGTCAAGAATAGCAATACGCGGTTCCAGCATCATCATTTGAAGAATTTCATTCCGTTTCTTTTCGCCACCGGAAAATCCTTCATTAAGATACCGGTTGGCAAATTTGGTATCCATTTCGAGAAACTTCATTGCGGCATCCAGTTTGTCCCGGAATTCTTTTAAGGGAATTTGGTTGCCCTCCCCGCGGCGTGCATTAATGGCCGTCCGGAGAAAATTTGCCGTGGTGACGCCAGAAATTTCACTAGGATACTGCATGGCTAGGAATAACCCCGCTCGTGCGCGCGCGTCAGTCTTCATGGCCAAGACGTCTTCCCCGTCTAAAAGGATTTGTCCTTGGGGCACGGTATAGTTGGGATGTCCCATTAAGGTTTGCGCTAATGACGTCTTGCCCGTGCCGTTAGGCCCCATTACGGCGTGGACTTCTCCACCTTGGACAGTTAAGTTAACCCCTTTTAAAATGGGTTTATGATCAATTTCTACATGTAAGTCTTTTATCTCTAAAACTGGCTTGGACATGGAACCCCTCCTACGCACAACCGATTTCTGAGTAATTTACTCAGTATTCATCTTTAGTGTATTCCACTAACCGCAAAAGTCAACCGCTGAAAGTTTTAGGAGTCCGCCAGCAGGGGCAAATTTCCCGGCCTAATTCCGGGCGGGGAATGTCTAGATACTGCATAACCCATGGTATACTGAAACAAAATAGAGGAAAGGAGGATCGGCGTGATTAAGATTTTACAACCTCGGCTTTTTCTTGCCTCTATTTTTGACTTAGATCTGGCATCACTTAAGGCGCGCGGTATGCGTGGTTTAATCATGGATTTAGATAATACGCTTGTGGGATGGAATCGTCCGGATATGAGCCAAGAGTTAATAGCATGGCTTCAAGAAGTCCGTAATCACGGCTTTAAGATGTGCATTGTCTCTAATAACCTGACGGAACGTGTTGAAGAATTTTCGAGGAAATCCGGAATTATGTCGATTCCTAAGGCGGCGAAACCCCGTAGGCGGTCATTTTGGCTGGCTATGAAGCGCATGGGTACCGGCCGTCACGAAACGGCTGTGATTGGTGACCAAGTCTTTACGGATATTCTTGGCGGCAATCGATTGAAGCTGTACACCATTTTGGTGCATCCGATTGACACCCATGAATATTGGACAACCAAACTTGTGCGGCGTTTAGAGGGGCATTTTGTCAGGAGACCGCGGCGTCCGCAAAGTTTTTCGCACTAAGGACAACACTCGACAGATTCTGAGGGCCCCTACCCTTTAGCATAAGGCTATATGGGAGGGAGTCGCACATGGTGGAATCTATAGGGATTTTAACGCACAATCAGGATATGGACGAGATTCTTCGGCGTGTGTTGGCTCCGTATCGAATCGTTTGCGTAAACGACCTACGAGGGCTTCTGGCGTTGAAAGACCCCGAAGGCACAGGTCGGGTGATTGTCGATTGGCTTCAATGTTCAGCCCCAGAACGCCAAATGCTTCGGCGCTGGGAACAGAATCACCAAGTTGTACTGATCGATATTTCCGGATCTTTATTGCCGAATAAGCGTCGTATTGTCTTTATGCCACCGTTTTCGTGGAAGGGCTTTATTAGGGCATTGACTGCCACAGACCAGCGCTGGAAGCGGCAGCGTGCAACCCCATAAGGGAATTTTTGGGTGGAGATGTGACGGTCGTAATGGAATTATACGCAGTCTTTGGACAGCCTATTCATCACTCTTTGTCGCCTCAAATGCATAATCGTGCGTTTAGTGCTACCAATCGTACAGCATTTTATCTTCCCGTGGAATGCTCTCCCAAGGAGCTATTGCCTAAACTTGCGGCGTTTCACGACTTAGGTGGACGTGGCGTAAACCTCACGCGTCCTCTTAAAGAGACGATTATTCCCCATTTGCGTGCTCAATCCCCTTGGGTAGAAAAAACCGGCGCGGCCAATACGATTTTGTGGGAAAACGATGGATGGGTGGGCGACAATACTGACATTCAAGCATTCGTTGCCATGGTTCCTCCCGCACCCCATGCACAGAGCACGGCTTTGGTATTAGGTCAAGGTGGGGTTGCGCGCGCGTCTGTCGCGGGCTTAGAAGTGTTGGGCTATCACGTGTCGGTGATGGCTCGCCCTTCGCAGAAAGCCAGGTGGCATGCCTCGTGGATTGCTTGGCAGTGGGACACATTACATCTGCCACCGTATGACGTGATTGTCAATGCTACGCCGCTTGGACAAGATGGAGAAGGCGAGTGGCCAGACACCGTTAAGTTTTTGCCGCATACGACCATTGTCGATTGGGTCTATCGCCCTAACACCACCCGCCTTATTCAGCAGGCGAGACGGGTGGGCGCACATACTGTTGACGGACTATCCCTTCTAGTGAAACAAGCCTCTTTAGCATGGATGTCATGGTTTGGCACAGAGGGTCCCTTTGCCGTGATGGCGGAGGCCGTCAGAGACTATTATGATTAAGGACGTTGTGGTTGCGATCCTATGGGGAGGAATCGCTGTCGGTTCGGCCCCTTGGTGGGGCGGGACGGAAAGGGTGGGCTGGCGACACCGAATAGCCCTGGGAGCGGCGATTGCTGCCATGGATGTAGCGGCCTTGATGGGAGATAGGCACTGGCTATGGACGGATGCGGGACTCTTAGGGATCTGGATGGTGGTTGCCGATATCGACTGGCGTGAACACATCATTCCGAATCGCCTCGTTCTGCTGACGGTTTTTTGGGGACTCATCATGACGCCGTGGACGCAAGCGGCCTTTCTGTCTCATGTGGGAATGGGGTTAGGCCTCGTTGGATTTTATCTCCTAGTGCACCTGTTTACGCGCGGAGGTTTAGGAATGGGCGACGTGAAATTTTCTGGGGCGCAGGGCTTTGTTCTAGGATGGCCTCAAGGGGTATTGGCGTCGGCTATGGGCGTGTGGGCGGCTGGGCTTTATGCTTTGATATTATTGCTCGCATTTCACCGAAAGAGGCGCCACGCTATCGCGCTTGGACCTTTTTTAGCATTTGGAGGGCTTCTTGGCTTATTAGGAATTATGCATTAATTATCCAATAGATGGATCATCGAACAAAAACGTGGGTCAGAATAGTCTTTCGAAAGGACGGATGAAATTGGCACGATGGCAGTGGATGACAGCAGGAGAATCTCATGGACCGGGTCTGGTTGGCATTATTGATGGGGTTCCGTCATTAGTTCCCGTTACGTCCACCTTAATTAACGAGGATTTGGCGCGCCGCCAAAAGGGCTATGGGCGCGGCGGACGAATGGCTATTGAAAAAGACCAGGTCGAGATATTTGGCGGCGTTCGCCATGGAAAGACGCTAGGGAGCCCTGTGGCGTTATTGGTGAAAAATCGGGATTTCGCCAATTGGTCGGAATCGATGGCGCCGGACGCCGGGACTCCAGACCGGATCGTGACGCGCCCAAGGCCTGGGCACGCGGATCTGGTGGGCGGTATCAAATATCAACATCGGGATTTGCGTAACGTATTGGAGCGTGCCTCGGCGCGTGAAACGACGATGCGGGTAGCGCTTGGAGCCGTTGCGCGGTCATTCTTGAACGAATTGGGGATTGGTGTGCGTGGACATGTGATTAGCATAGGTGATATCCACGTTCCCCATCAGGATTATACCCTGGAAGAAATTCAAGAGACAGAAAATTCTCCAGTGCGCGTCGCCCATAAGGCAAGCGAAACAGCTATGCTTAGCGCCATTGACCGGGCGAAAGAGGCAGGAGACACGCTGGGTGGGACATTCGAGATTAAAGCCTTTGGATTACCCGTCGGGTTGGGCAGCTATGTTCAATGGCACCGCCGCATTGAAGGGGCCTTAGCACAAGCGTTGTTGAGCATTCCAGCCATGAAAGCGGTAGAAGTGGGATCAGGCTTTGCCCAAGCCGATGTGCCCGGGTCCGCGGTGCATGATGCGATTTGGTGGGACAAAGACCAAGGCTTTACCCGTTTAAGCAACCGAGCAGGAGGCATTGAAGGGGGCATTACAACTGGCATGCCGTTGGTTGTTCGTGTCGCCATGAAGCCGCTGTCTACGTTACTTTCGCCACTCGGGTCGTTTGATATAGACAGCAAGGAGCCCTTTTTAGCCCAGGTCGAGCGCTCTGATGTGACGGCGGTACCTGCGGCAGTGGTCGTGGGCGAAGCCATGGTCATGCATGTATTGGCCGACGCCATTTTGGATAAGTTTGGCGGCGATAGTCTACCAGAAATTAGGGAACGCATTGAGCGGTGGGACGCATATGGACGCCAATACTAAGCGTCATCTCTTGCTGACGGGCATGATGGGGAGTGGGAAATCTACGGTTGGCCCAGGGGTGGCCAAGGCCTTGAAGTGGGACTTTTATGATCTCGATGCGGAAATTGAACGCACCGCTGGAAAATCTGTAGCGGAGATCTTTTCTCAGGAGGGTGAAGGATATTTTCGGCGGCTGGAATATGAGTGCTTGGAATCTCTTCTGGGATCGCCGCGCCCTTCGGTAATTTCTTTGGGAGGCGGCACTTTGCTCGATGAACGGAGCCGGGCGAAGGTTCGGGATCATTGGGTCGTGTGGCTGGATTTAGCTCCTGAGGAGTTATGGCGCCGTGTGCAAAAGACACAGCGCCCTCTTGCCCAGAAGGACTTTGAAGCCTTTAGAGCTCTCTATGCTGCGAGACGTCCAGTATACCGCGAAACCCAAACTTTTTATCTGCGGTGCGATCATTTAGACCCCGACCAAATTGTTCATCGCATTCTACCCTTAGTTCAGGAGGGGGCCTCATAATGGCATGGCACGAGATTTCCATTGAAGCGCAAAGTCGGGCGATATCTCACGTTGTAATTGGGCACCAGACCCTAGCGGGGTGGCCTTGGACGTCGTGGATTCCCAAGGGAAGCCCCGTAATCATTGTGGCAGACGAGCGCGTGCAACCGGTGGCTCAGTCTATCCAGACACGCCTTGGCGCAGAAGACGTGAAGACTCTATTGTGGACGGTTACGATTCCAGAACAGGATAAGAACCTTCAGACAGTAAATACTTTATACCAACGAATGGGAGAAAGTCAGGTCACCCGTGATACGGTGGTAATTGCGGTGGGGGGTGGTGTGTTAACAGACTTAGTCGGTTATGTGGCGGCTACGTATTTGCGTGGACTGCGTTGGATTGCGATTCCCACAACCCTATTGGCCCAAGTGGATGCAGCCATTGGGGGAAAAGTGGCGGTCAATACCGCCTTTGGCAAAAATCTCGTAGGCGCATTTCACTTGCCCTCAATCGTTGGGATCGACACCGCAGTTCTTGAGACATTGCCCCTGCGTGAGTGGCAAGCAGGTGTTGGGGAAGTACTCAAATCCGCACTAATTGCAGGGCCTCCCTTAAGCGATGCGTTGTCAAGCGAGCTTCCCCCATTAGGTACAATGAATGACTGGTGGGCTGCTGTTATTGGTGAGACGGCTGCTCTTAAAGCGCGGATTGTCAGTGAGGATCTCTATGAGCGCAATACCCGTATGTTTTTGAACTTTGGGCACACCGTCGCGCATGCCCTCGAAAATTATTTTGGGTACGGTACGTTGACGCATGGAGAGGCCGTTGGCTTGGGTACCTTGGTCGCCCTCGATCTCTCCGAAAAAGTGCTGAACATGCCGCGGTGGGTCGAAGAACAGGCAAGAACTTGGATGGCACGATGGACGTTGCCGAGTCGGGCCCCTGCTTTTGATTCGCAGAAATTGATGGGCATTATGGCCCAAGATAAGAAGGCACGGGCATTTGGATTGCAGTGGGTATTACTGGCTGATATCGGGAAGCCACAAGTTGTCACATCGGTACCAACGGATGTTGTATTGGACAGTCTGCAGGTGATTCAGCCGTAGATCTCTGAGAAGTTTTATGATTGCGATGCATTGCGTCTCACGGTATCATCATACTGTTAAGCTACCACATCACCGCGCGAGCGCAGATAAAAGAGGGGACGTTGTTGAAACAGACGCCATTGACCGGTTGGCATCGTCAACATGGGGCGAAGATGATGGAGTTCGGGGGCTATGATATGCCCGTCGAATATACTGGCATTATCCAAGAGCACGAAGCCGTGAGGACCCAGGTCGGGATGTTTGATGTGTCTCACATGGCAGAGTTTTTAGTAGAAGGGGCTGGGGCTGCGGAGTTTTTAGACAAATTGGTGACCAATCTGCCGTCCCATCTAACAGTTGGCCAGGCATTGTATACTCCGATGTGTTATCCGCATGGCGGGACCGTGGATGACTTATTAATTTACCGCAAAAGCCCCGATCATTTTATGATGGTTGTCAATGCAGGGAATTACACCAAGGACTGGGAATGGGTCACCCAACATGCGACCTCCTTTGCCAATGTTCGAGTGGTGGACATTTCCCAGCAAACGGCGTTGATTGCTGTTCAAGGTCCGCAAGCATTAGAGCGGCTGGCGCCGTTGACAACGATCCCTTTAGGCGACATTTCTTACTACCATGCAGTCTTTGACCAGAAGGTTGCTAGCCTTCCCGCACATATTTCACGAACAGGATATACGGGTGAGGATGGTTTAGAACTTTACGTGGATGCAGAGCACGCTTTAGCTTTGTGGGAACGTCTTGCAGAACTAGGCATTCCCCCCATCGGCTTAGGTGCGCGGGACACTTTGCGTCTAGAAGCGCGGCTACCTTTATATGGGCACGAATTGACGGAAGATATTTCCCCATTAGAGGCCGGTGTGGGAATGTTCGTGAAATGGGAAGGGCATAGTGATTTTATTGGTAAAGATGCCTTGGCCGCCCAAAAGGCTAAAGGACTTCAGCGTAAAGTGGTGGGGCTGGAGCTGAATGGAGGTATTGCGCGTTCAGGGTATCCGGTTTTTACAGCGGAACATGAGCTTGCAGGATATGTCACCTCGGGAAGTTATTCGCCCACTTTAAAAAAGCCTATTGCGTTGGCATTGCTCGATTCCTCTTATGCAACGATTGGGCAAGAGTTTCTGGTGGAAGTGCGCCATCGCAAGGTGCAGGCCAAAAGTGTTAAAACCCCTTTTTATCGGAGACCGCCGCGCTGATATGAGAAAGCATCAAGTGGCTATTACACACGAGGAGGCAGAGGCATGAATATTCCGGAAATGCTTAAGTACACACGGGACCATGAATGGTTAGACGACAAAGGGACGGTTGGGATTACCGATTACGCGCAAGAGTCTTTAGGGGATGTGGTGTTTGTGGAGCTTCCGGCAATCGGACAGACACTGAAGGCGGGCGAGTCGTTTGGGGTGGTAGAGTCCGTGAAATCCGTATCAGACTTATATAGTCCAGCCGATGGCACGGTGGTCGCTGTCAATGAGGCACTGAGCACGACGCCAGATCTGATTAATCAAGATCCCTATGGCCAGGGATGGATTATCCGCATCGAGATTACCGGTCAGACCGAAGAATTATTGGACAGCCAAGCATACCAACAACAGGTTGAAGGAGAATAACTTCATTGCGCTATATTCCCCACACGGATGCTGACAAAGAAGTCATGCTTAAAGCGCTCGGAATTGACAGTGTTGACCCGCTGTTTGAGGATATTCCCGAGGCAGCGCGCTTAGATAGACCGCTGCAATTGCCTGACGCTCTCTCCGAAATGGAATTGCAGCAACATTTGTTCCAATTAGCGTCACAAAATTTGAGCGTTGATCAAGCTGTTTCCTATTTAGGGGGAGGCTTTTACGACCGGTTCATTCCCGCCGCCATTGCCCAGCTTGTTGAACGCGGGGAATTTCTGACGGCTTATACTCCTTATCAACCGGAACTATCGCAGGGTACACTCGCCTCGATTTTTGAATTCCAGACGATGATCGCGAGTCTCACCGGTATGTATGCCGCACAAGCCTCCATGTATGACGGGGCTTCGTCCGTAGGCGAGGCAGCCTTTTTAGCCATGGCGCATACACGGCGATCGACCCTGATTGTATCAAAGACGCTAATGCCTGACAGCCAACAGGTGGTGCGTACGTATGTAGCGGCGCGCCAGGGCGCAGTGCTCGAAGCAGAGACGCTCGAAGACCTTGAGCAGTTATTGGCGTCACATGATGTCGCGGGTGTGATTTGGCAATATCCCGATGTGTTTGGACACATTTCCAATCTTCCAGCCGTCATCGATTTAGCTCACCAGTATGGGGCTTTGGCAATCGTGTCTTCCGATCCCGTCGCACTGGCGCTTTTGCGTCCTCCGGGGGAATTTGGGGCGGATGTGGTCGTTGGTGAAGGTCAACCGTTAGGAAACCGATTAAATTATGGGGGCCCGGCTTTTGGTTATTTTGCGGTGACGGAACCATTGGTGCGTAAAATACCTGGGCGCTTAGTGGGAAAGACGGTCGATCATCAGGGCCGACGTGGTTTTGTCTTGACCCTTCAAGCACGCGAGCAGCATATACGCCGCGAAAAGGCGACATCGAATATCTGCTCCAATCATTCACTTAATGCTCTGCAGGCGACGATTTATATGGCACTGTTAGGACCCGAAGGGTTGCGCGACGTGGCGTCGTTAAGTGTTAACAAGGCGCACTACTTGGCAAATAAATTGGAACAGCTGGGATTACCGCTGGTGAATCCCCATGAACCTTTCTTATATGAATTTGCCGTAAAGGTGCCAAAATCTATTAGCGATCTTAATCAACACCTCTTATCCCGTGGCATTATCGGCGGTTTTGATATGGGCCAATGGTCGGCTCAATGGCAAGGCTATTGGCAGCTCGCGGTGACCGAAAAGCGTAGCAAAGGCGAGATGGATCAGTTTGTAGAAGAGGTGAAACAATGGATGTCCCGGTGATCTTTGAAAAATCCGTACCGCATCGCCGCGGGATTCGTCTCCCCGAGTCTGACGTGCCGCCTGTAAAGATCGATGAAGTAGTGGGGGAGAATTTTGTCCGCACATCACCCTTGCATTTGCCAGAGGTGTCTGAGCTGGATGTAGTGCGGCACTATACCCACTTGTCGACGTTAAATTATGGTGTGGATACCGGCTTTTATCCCTTGGGGTCTTGTACGATGAAATATAATCCGAAAGTCAACGAGGCCGTTGCGGCTTTGCCGGGATTTGCGGATATTCATCCGTTGCAACCCGAATCGACCGTCCAGGGCATGTTGTACCTGATGAAGGCGTTGGAAGAGGCCCTTGCCGAAATATCAGGGATGGATGCGGTCACCCTGCAACCTGCTGCAGGAGCTCATGGGGAACTTACAGGAATTCTGATTATTCGTGCTTATCTCGAAGCGCAAGGACAGCATCGCACTACGGTGATTGTTCCCGATTCGGCTCACGGGACCAATCCGGCGACAGCGGCCATGGCAGGGTTTCATGTCAAAATTGTCCCCTCTAATGCGCGCGGCGGGGTGGACGTGCAAAAGCTTCGCCAGATGGTTAATGAAGAGACTGCCGGGTTAATGTTGACCAATCCGAATACCTTGGGCTTGTTTGAAGAAGATATCTTGGAAATTGCGGACATTGTCCATGCCGCAGGGGGCCTGCTTTATTATGACGGGGCTAACGCCAATGCGATTATGGGAAAAGTGCGCCCAGGCGACATGGGCTTTGACGTTGTGCATTTAAATCTTCACAAGACGTTTTCTACGCCGCATGGTGGGGGAGGCCCAGGCGCAGGACCGGTGGGTGTCAAGGCCCGGCTAGAGCCGTTCTTGCCGGTGCCGCGGATTGTGGGCCAGGAGGGTCATTATCGTTGGAATTACGATCGCCCTCAGTCAATCGGCAAAGTACGATCTTTTTATGGGAATCCCGGAGTCTTGGTGCGGGCCTACGCGTATCTGAGGAGCCACGGAAGCAGTGGCTTAAAAGCTGTCTCGGAGACGGCCGTATTAAACGCCAATTACTTGTTGCATCTGCTCAAAGACGCCTATCAAACGCCTTACAACCGGACTGTCAAACATGAATTTGTGTTGACTTTGAAGAATCAGAAGAAACGTGGAGCGCGCGCACTCGATGTGGCCAAGAGGTTGATTGATTATGGCGTTTATCCGCCAACCGTGTATTTCCCGCTTGTGATCGAAGAAGCCATGATGGTAGAACCGACGGAAACCGAAAGCAAAGAAACACTGGATTCTTTCGCCCAGTCTATGCTGCAAATCAATCAGGAGATTGACTCAGCACCGGAACTCCTTCACGAGGCACCGCATCATACAGTGGTGGGGCGGCTGGACGAAACTCTTGCCGCGCGTCACCCCATCTTAACCTATTTTCAGGAAAATCCATCACAAAATGAGCAGGAGGCGAATCAATGAGAGAGGACTTGAAAGCATTAGCCCAGGTGGATCCCGCGGTCTACCAGGCCATCGTAGACGAAGAGCAACGTCAGGCTCACCATTTAGAACTGATTGCATCGGAGAACTGGACTTCTAAGGCTGTGCGCGAAGCCGTTGGGTCTGTGATGACGGACAAATATGCTGAAGGCTACCCCGGGCATCGGTATTATGGGGGCTGTGAATACGTGGATGTCGTGGAACGCTTGGCTCAGGAACGGGTCAAGCAGTTGTTCTCTGCCGAGTATGCCAATGTACAGCCTCATGCTGGGGCACCAGCGAACTTGGCTGTATATTTTACCGCTTTGAAACCGGGAGACCGGTTATTAGGAATGAACTTGTCTCACGGAGGCCATTTAACCCACGGGAGTGCTGTCAATGTGTCGGGGCAGCTCTACCAGGTGCAAAGCTATGGTGTGGACCCGGAATCCGAGCGTCTGAATATGGATGAGGTGCGGCGGTTGGCCAAAGAATTTCAGCCCCATATTATTGTGGCGGGGGCTTCGGCGTATCCGCGCATTCTTGATTTCGCAGCGTTCCGCGACATTGCTCAAGAGGTCGGAGCCTTGCTCATGGTGGACATGGCTCATATCGCTGGTCTGGTCGCCGCGGGCCTTCATCCCAATCCTGTAGGCTTTGCTGATTTCGTCACGTCGACGACTCACAAAACCTTACGTGGTCCCCGTGGGGGCTTTATTCTCACGACGCCTGAATGGGGCAAAAAGATTGACAAGACAATTTTTCCCGGGATGCAAGGAGGGCCTTTAATGAACCTCATTGCGGGAAAGGCCGTCGCGTTTGGCGAAGCGCTCACGCCCGCATTTCGTCAGTATCAAACGCGAGTGGTGGAAAATGCGCGCCATTTAGCGGAACAATTGATGGCGCGGGGTTTACGCTTGGTGTCTGGGGGCACGGACAACCATTTGATGTTAGTGGATACGAAACACAGTGGTATTACCGGGCTCGAAGCCCAAAATCGCTTAGCGCTAGCCGGGATTACCGTCAATAAAAATACCATCCCCTTTGAAAAGGAAAAGCCTACGGTCACGTCGGGCATTCGGATTGGTACACCTCAAGTGACAACACGGGGATTTGGACGCGAACAAATTGAGGAATTAGCAGCCATCATTGCAGAGGCTATCACGGCACCGCATGATTTTGACTTTACGGCTTTACGTGGCCGGGTCGAGACACTGGCGAATGATTTTCCGCTGCCGGGATTGGAAGACTAATGAAAATCGCGATCATCAACGGTCCTAATCTGGGGACCTTAGGCAAACGTCAGCCCCAAATTTATGGGCACCGCACGTGGGAAGAGGTGTTTGCCGATCTCCAACAGCAGTTTCCCCAGTGTGAACTGGCGGCCTTTCAATCGAATCATGAAGGAGCCGTCATTGATTTTATCGAGACATTGACCTCGAACGGAACGCAAGGGATTGTCATCAACCCGGGGGCTTGGACGCATCAGAGCTACGCGTTACGCGATGCTTTAGCAGCGGTGGACATGCCGATTATCGAAGTGCATATCAGCAATATCTATGCGCGTGAAGACTTTCGTGCTCACTCCCTGACGGCCCCGGCTGTGACCGGTCAAATTTCGGGCCTCGGGGTTGAAGGATATGAGCTGGCCGTAGCCTTTCTGTGTCGTTCGGTACGCTAAGGGGGGGGAACGTTCTTGGCGAGCATGTCAGTCTATGCACGGCGCATTGCCAAACTATGGGAGCGACCAAACGCCTTGGTCGATGCTTATCTCATTGTTTCTCCTGAAAATCGCTTTTATCTCAGCGGGTTTACAGGTTCTGCGGGATGGCTATTAATTGGCAAGCACAGCCGGGTGTTGCTCACGGATTTTCGTTATGCCGAACAAGCGGCGGCTCAAGCGCCTGATTACGAAGTGGTAGTAGTTCCGCGCCTTACGCAAGGCTTAGCCGGGCGTGTGGGGGATAGCGGGTGGAAAACAATCGGCATTGAAACGCACCGCGTGACCGTGCAGATGTTGGATCAGTGGCGCAATGCCTTACCCGGGATTGAATGGGTAGCGGCCGCAGGGCATGTGGAATCTCTTCGTCTTGTCAAAGATGCAAACGAGGTTGCTCGTATTCATAAGGCGTCTGACATTGCAGACCAAGCCCTCAAAAGTATTACGCCCCTTATCCGTCCCGGAATCTCCGAGCGAGCAATAGCCGTGGCGTTGGAGCATGCCATGCGGGAACTAGGAGCGGACGCCTTATCCTTTCCAACCATTGTTGCCTCCGGGCCTCGCGGTTCATTGCCCCATGCTGAGCCCTCTACGCGTTTGCTAGAAGCCCAAGATTTAGTGACCATCGATTTTGGCGCGGTATTTGACCACTACCATTCCGACGAAACGGTGACGTGGCCCGTATCGGATTCGCAGGCAAACGGGCGGCAACGGGAAATTTATGATATTGTGAAACAGGCGCAAACAGCGGGGCTGCAGGTTCTGAAACCGGGGATACGGGTTTCGGCGGTTGATCAGGCGACCCGGAACGTGATTGCTCAAGCGGGACTGGGCGACTATTTTGGCCATGGCACTGGTCATGGGGTTGGCTTGGAAGTGCATGAGGACCCATTTATTGGGCCTCATCCGCTGGTTGATTTTGAGTTAACGGTCGGCATGGTCATCACGGTAGAGCCCGGTGTTTACATTCCGGATGTCTTAGGCGTAAGGTTGGAAGATACCGTAGTCATTACGGCAACCGGATATGAACGACTGACTCACTGGGATAAACAGTGGGGAGCGCTATAACAAATTATACGAGGACGACGGGAGAGTGGGAGTCGGTGATTTCTTCAAACGATTTTCGTAACGGTGTGACCATTGAACTCGATGGGGTACTTTATCAGGTCATTGAGTTTCAGCATGTAAAGCCTGGGAAAGGATCCGCTTTTGTACGAACCAAACTAAAAAATCTGCAAACCGGTGGGGTTGTGGACCGCACCTTTAATGCGGGCGAGAGGGTCCCAGCAGCAAAAGTGGAAAAGCATGAAATGCAGTTTTTGTACAGCAGCGGGGACGAGTATACGTTCATGGACACCGAGAGCTTCGAGCAAATGACTCTGAGCGCTGCCGACATTGGTGATGGGGTCAAATTTCTGAAGGAAAATATGATCTGCTATGTAGTGCTGTTCAAAGGAGCCAGTATTGGGGTTGAACTTCCTAATAGCGTGACGTTAGAAATTGTGGAAACCGAACCAGGATTTAAGGGCGATACCGCAACCGGAGCTACGAAACTGGCTAAGCTCGAGACGGGCGCAACAGTCAAAGTGCCTCTCTTTGTGGAACAAGGAGAGAAAATCAATGTCGATACACGAACGGGATTGTATTTAGGACGGGCAAACTCCTAAACCTCAGAGGGTGCATTCCAGCTCAGTGGAAATCCACTGAGCTCTTTCGTTTTGCGTTTGTATGAAATCCTTTGGAGATGGAGAAGGTAGAGCTGTAACGGCTAAGGAGGTGTGGTCTATGGCAGATCTTCGACGCAGGGTTTCACATTTGGTGGGCATGGCCCAGCGGTATGACGTGGGTTCGCGTAGCCGCGAAGGCAAGATTATCGAGGAAATCATTGATGTTTTACGGGATCTGACTTTGGATGTCGAGGAAGTGACCGCCAATCAAGTAGAGATCGAGGATTTCCTTGACGAGCTTGATGAGGACTTACTCGACGTCGAACAGGAACTGTATGACGATGGTGATGACGATATTGAATTCGATGACGACGATACCTTAGATGACGAAGGGCTCGTTGGCAACGGATTTGACGAAGAACCCTCGTATATCGCGCTGGAATGCCCCGTGTGTCACCGAGAATCGTCCTATAATGGAGAACTGTTTGACCGTGACGACATTCAACTCAGTTGTCCTCACTGTGGCAACGTCATCTACGACAGCGAGGAAGACTGCATCATCATGGATGATGCGGATGAGGATGACGGTCCCGGTTATACGGCCTACCATTAAACCATTAGCCTTACAGCCTGTTATAGGCAAGACCCGCGGTCGCCAGCCGCGGGCTTTTTTATGCATAGGAGTGATGCAAACTTTTTTGGTATAACTTGTCAGCCCTGTCCATAGATATCAAGTAACTGGGATGGACATCCCGGCCGGACGTTGGAGATCAATGCAACGTCCAGGAAGGAGTGAAAAGGATGGAGCCATGGGATTTTCTTCCGCGGCGTTGGAAAGAGAAAGTGCAGCAGCTTGGGCCTAAGCACTTGGCAAACGTGGAAGAAGTGCGCTTTCGTCTGGATCGTCCTGTCCTGTGTTACGGGCCAAACTGGTCGAAGGCACTTGGTGATCCCGAACACGATGTTTTGCGTCAACAAGATCTTGATGAATTGGTGTCGATCCTAGCAGACCATTCACTATACGCCCGGGTCGAAGAATTGCGCCACGCCTATTTGACGTTGCCGGGGGGACACCGTGTGGGCATTGCGGGTCGAGCGGTATGGCGCGACGGCGTGCTTTCCACAATGACTGACATCACGGGGTTGAATTTTCGCCGTGCCCAAGATGTTTATGGGGCGGCCCAAAAGGTCCTCAATCTATTCGATACAACCCAGCCTATCCCTTCGCTCTTGATTGCGGCTCCTCCACGGTGTGGGAAAACGACTTTGTTGAGAGACTTAGCGCGCCACCTCAGTGATGGTGGGGAGCGGGTGGCCGTCGTGGATGAGCGATCGGAGTTGGCAGGATTTTATCGCGGTCACTACGGGTTTTGGCTAGGCATGCATACCGATGTCTTAGATGCTTGGCCGAAGGCTGAAGGTATCATGGCAGCAATCCGAACATTAGGCCCGGACTGGGTTGTCGTAGACGAAATCGGGGGACCGGAAGATCTGCAAGCCGTCGCCCGGGCCTTGCAAGCGGGTGTCGGCGTATTAGCGAGCATTCACGCGGGAAGTTACCAACAACTTGAAGCCATTGCCGATCCGGACCTTAAAGGGATTCGGGTATCCGCTCTCTTTCCTGCAGTAGCGGTCATTAGCCGGCGTTTTGGGCCTGGAACTGTGGAAGAACTGTGGCAAGGCCATCAACAGGTATGGCGATTGGCCTCATGAAGCTGTTTGGGGCGGTATTAACGGTTTTAAGCGCTTGGTATTTGGGCCATTTAATGGCTAAACCGTATCGGCTGCGTATTACCGCGCTCGAACAGGGTATTGGAATTCTTGGCCAACTGCGGCCGGAGATTGGATGGCACCACCGCATTTTAGCCACCGCTTTCGAACGCGCGAGCCGTCCATTTCCCGCCTGGCAGTCTATGGCCCATAGTCTTGCCGAAAGGATTGGCGAGCATGATACCGACTTTGCAAGCGCCTTTCGTCAAGCATTGCAATGCGTACCGGGATTGTGGGAACAAGACCTCGTCGTGTGGAACGAATTGGGCCATGTCTTGGGTCAATCTGCCGCAGAATTTCAGTTGAACCATCTGCAGGCCGCAGAAATGGAGCTCACTAGGCTTTTGCACGAAGCTCGCAGTCAGGGACTGAAAACGGCACGCCTTACGGAAACCCTCGTATCGCTGGCGGGATTGGCCCTCGTTATCGTTCTCATCTGACAAACGGAGTGAGGATATGGGGAATAACATTGACTTAATTGTACGTTTGGCAGGAATTGGAATACTGGTAACCGTGGCCTATAGTGTGCTGGAGCGACTCGATCGCAAGGAATGGGGGCAGTTGGTGGCGCTGGCCGGGGTGGCTATCGGGTTCTTGTTAGTGCTCCGGGAAGTGCAGCAACTCTTTAACGCGGTCCGCACCATGTTCAACCTGTAGGTGAAGGAGGCCTCCTGTGCACACCATCTTGCGCCTAGTTTCTATGGGCATCATTGGGACGCTGTTGCTCGTCGTGGTGCGTGATGAGCGAAAAGAACTCGGTGTGGTTCTGCGATTGGCCTTAGGAGCCGCCTTATTGCTGGTGCTTATTACGCCACTTGCAGAGGTGCTTTCGGGATTTCTGAAATTAGTCGACCAAGCTCGCATTCGAGGACTCTATCTCGGTCTCCTGCTGAAGGTCATCGGCATTGCCTATCTGGCAACATTTGCTGCCCATATTGCCTATGATTCGGGGGAAGCCGGCGTCGGTTGGCGCATAGAGGTGGGAGCGAAAATCGTGATTTTGGCCTTGGCACTTCCGCTGGTCAGTGCCATATTGCAGACCGTTTTGAAAATGATACCGTCCTGAGGAGCGATGGCAATGAAAAGGCTGTGGATTTGGCTTGCGGCGATGGCCATGGTGTGGGGCTTTTCTCCCGTCGTGCATGCCCAAACGGTGGATGCTCTTATCACCAAACAGGCCCAAAGTGTCAATACCGAGTCCTTAGACCATCAAGTCTCGCAACTGGTTAATCCGTATCCTCAGGTGCATATCCCAACGGTCTCGCAAATGGCCTCGGACCTCTTGCACCGCAAAAATCCTTTTTCCCTCCAGGAACTGCTCGATGCCCTGACGCAAGCGATTGCAGGGGATTTGGAGACGGAAGGACGGGTGTTAGGCGTCATCTTTTTGTTATCGGTTTTGGCGGCCATTCTCTCTCGTCTTACAGAGTCTATTGATGGGTCGGGGCGGGTGGCTGAAGTCTCCCAGATGGTGGTCGTGTCGGCGTTGATTCTGATTGCCCTCCACTCCTTTGGGTTGGCACTGTCGATGGTCAATCAACTCCTCACAGATGTGGTTCATCTCATGGAGTCCTTGATTCCCTTGTTGGTGGTGTTGATGGCCGGCAGCGGGGCGGTAGCCTCAGCTGGGATCTTTCATCCCGTTATGATGCTGACCGTGAACTTTGTCGCGATGTTGACGCGGAGTTGGGTGTTGCCCTTGGTGCTATTGGCTACCATCTTGGACTTGGTGAGTCATTGGATGCCGAATTTTTCGTTGAAAAACTTGGCGCTGCTTCTTCGGCAGACGGGGTTAACGCTGCTGGGAGGATTGATGACCTTGTTCTTAGGAGTGATGGCCGTAGAAGGGGCTGCCGGATCCGTGGCCGATGGTGTGACCTTGCGCACGGGGAAATTTCTGGCCAATACCTTTGTTCCTGTAGTGGGTAAGGCATTCTCCGACGCGATGGAAGCGGTCTTAGGCTCATCGATGCTATTGAAAAATGCGGTATCGGTGGTTGGAGCCCTCACCATCATCGTGCTGGTAGCGTTTCCCGTGCTCAAACTGTTTGTCATGATGGTGCTTTACCGATTGGGGGCTGCAGCGACTGAGCCGCTTGGGGTTAGTGGGGTACACCGGACCTTAGAAACTATGGCCACAGCCGTGGGATGGTTGTTGGCCATTACGGGCTCTGTGGCGCTGATGTTCTTCCTGATGATTACGGTTGTGGTAACCGTATCGAACGGAGTGGGATTGTAATGATAGCGCTGATTGGACACTGGGTGCGTTCCCTCATCATTATTGTGCTCTTGGGCAACTTGGCCGACTTTGTTTTGCCGAAAGGAGACCTCAAAAAATATGCGGGTCTTGTTGTCGGTTTAGTGCTCTTGTTAGCGATGGTGAGTCCCGTTTGGAGTCTGATTCACCAGGTTGGCAAGTCGCCTCAGCCTAACGCCTGGATTGGGGCAGGAACGGGACAAAATCTTTCGTCTTTAGTCCACGCCGAGCAGATTGACCAAGCGGAAGCGATGGTACTCAGCTACAAAAATGTGCAAGCATGCACCATTTCAGCAGACACCCAAGGAGGATATAGCGCCGTGGTGCGAGTCTCAGGAACGACCAACACCGCAACGCTGAGACAATACATTGAAGATGCCTTGGCGGTCACGACCGGCGAAACTCCCAAAGTTCATCTCATCGTGCAATCAGACCAACCCAAGCACTCTATCACACGGTACCGGGTAGAACCGTAGCCTCAAAGGAGTACGGCGGAAGGAGAAGGAGTGTCCATATGGCTAGTAATTTCCAAGAGTGGTGGAAGAAATTTGCTAAAGAAGACCGTACGAAATTGTATCGGCTGGCGGGAGTGGGGATTTTAGGCCTTGTATTGTTAGGATTTGGAAGTTTCGGTCCTTCCGTGCCCTCACCTCCCCATACCCAAAAAGCGGTCACGACGACACATAGTGGCCCTTTGGCTGAACAGGAACAAGAAGTATCGGCGCAATTGACACAAATTCTTGATGATATTCCGCAAGTGCACCGAGTGTCCGTGGCGGTCACCCTGACGAAAAGCATGACCTCCCAGTACGTCGATACGAACCAAAGTGGGCAAGGGTCTTCTCCCGTCGTGATAACGACGAACTCTGGGCAGGCCGTGGTCCCGTTGGATGAACTCGGTCCGTCGGTGGCTGGCGTTGTCGTCGTGGCGGCGAGCGCCCGCAATCCCCTCATTAGGGCCGAGCTTGCTCAAGCTGTAGAAACGTTGCTTCAGGTCCAACCTTACCAAGTATTGATTTTGCCTACCAATTAATGAGCATTGTGAGAGGAGAGATTGCCATGAAACGTCCCCAAATCGTCCGCTTTGCTGCCTTTGTGACTGTGCTCGCTGTCTTGTTAGGGTATGTGGTCTACCACCGTACAGCCCCTAATACCGCCTTGTCCGCCTCGGTGACCCCGCAACAACACCAGGCCAATACCGTATCGAATTTAGAAAACTATTTCGTGAATTACCGTATGCATCGTGACCGGGTGATGAGCGAAGAAATTGCGACGCTGAAAGCTTTGACCGAAAATCCATCGATTGGTCAATCGGCGAAAGATCAAGCCTCGGCCACCATGGTGCAAGATACCCAAGAACTTAAAGAGGAGACGCAGGCGGAGGGGCTGTTATCCGCTCGAGGATTTCCGCTGAGTGCCGTGACGGTCACGCAAAATAAAGCGATTGTCGTGGTCGGAGGAGCGTCCTTGACGAGCGAGCAGATTGGGCGTATCGCGGACACCATTACCGAAGTGACCTCATTGCCGCCACAAGACGTGGTGATCCTGCCCAAGTCCTGAATAAATAGAAGCTCGCACCTCCATGAAAGAAGACCCGCGGCCACTGGTCCGGGTCTTCCTCATAGGGGCTTCTTTGGATACAGTATTTTACAAAAGAGGAGCTAACCTGAATAATGGGGTCAGAGTGCGGCACCCCGTCAGATATTTGTTTAGAAGGTTAAGACGTGATAGCCTTCTCCTAGACGTTGTGCGACTTCCTGACCACCACGGACAATTTGGGCTTCAAACATTTGATCGGCTGTTAATCCCAGATTTTGCATGGACTGTTCGCAAACGCTGATGGTGATGCCAGCATCGCGCATGGCTTGTAATTGCTGACCGAATTGTGGAGAGTTCTTTTGATTCGATTTTAGAATTTCTATTCCGGGACCTAAGGCGAGGAACTCCACGGCCATATCGGGCCGAAATTTTTTCAACATCAAAGTCATTTGTAAAATCGCATTGGCTCGCACAAAAGCTTCTTTGCCTGTCGTCAACACCACTAAAGTCGGCTGATTGTTCTCCATGATCAACACCTCCAAACGTCTTCTTGGTGCCCTAGGCCATCATATCACATTGCAGAAATGGCCATACGAGATGGACTGGGTTCTAAATTTAAGGGTCCCCCAATCAGACCCAAAGTCTGTGCATGATTCTTTCTTGTGAGGCGTTGTTCATGGGTGAGGGACATCTAGACATTCTTGTCTGATTGTGGTCTAGTAGGAAGGTAGAACCGGAGGTGTCGAGGTGTTTAAGAAAATCTTGATTGCAAACCGGGGAGAAATCGCAATTCGGGTGATGCGGGCAGCGCGGGAGCTGGGCATCAAGACGGTTGCGGTCTATTCCGATGCGGACAAAGATGCATTGCATGTGAAATATGCGGATGAAGCGTTCCCCATTGGCCCTGCTCCTTCTAATCTTAGTTATCTTCATATCCCCAATATTATCAATGCGGCGATTCAAACGGGCGCAGAGGCTATTCATCCAGGGTATGGTTTTTTGTCCGAAAATCATCATTTCGCCGCCGTGTGTCAGACATGGGGGCTAAAGTTTATCGGTCCGCCGGCGGATGCCATTGAAAAAATGGGGATTAAAGCGCAAGCGCGACAAATGATGATTCAAGCCGGGGTGCCAGTTGTGCCCGGGACGGTGGGCGCTGTGGATGATATCGCCGCTGCCCAGAAAGTTGCAGAAGAAATTGGATATCCTATTATGGTGAAGGCTTCTTTTGGTGGTGGAGGTCGCGGCATCCGGGTTGTCGATTCCCCAGAAGAATTGGCCAATGCTCTAGAAAGTGCAAGTCGTGAGGCCAAATCGGCTTTCGGTCAAGGGGATGTTTATATTGAGAAATTCTTGCGTAAGCCCCGTCATATTGAAATTCAAGTGATTGCCGATAGCCAGGGCAATGTCGTGACGCTGGGAGAACGAGAATCGTCCTTACAGCGCCGGAGGCAAAAGGTGATGGAAGAAGCCCCATCATGTGCGATGACGCCAGCCCTACGCGAACAAATGAGTGAGGCGGCCCGTCGCGCAGCGCAGGCGGTCCACTATACGAGCGCTGGTACCTTAGAATTCCTTTTAGATGATGACGGTCACTTTTACTTCATGGAGATGAATACGCGAGTCCAGGTTGAACATGCCTGCACTGAGATGATTACCGGTGTGGATATTGTGAAAGAACAAATTCGGGTCGCGGCGGGTTTGCCGTTGTCGATTCGTCAAGAAGACGTCGTGCTGTCTGGTTGGAGTATTGAGTGCCGTCTGAACGCCGAGGATCCCGAACACCTATTTCGTCCGAGCCCCGGAAAAATTACCTTATGGAAAGAGGCCAGTGGTCCATGGGTACGGGTTGATTCAGGGGCAGAAACTGGCGACCAAGTTCAACCTTTTTATGACTCGCTTCTCGCTAAGGTTGTGACGTGGGGGCGGACACGAGATGAGGCCATCGAACGCATGCGGCGCGCGTTGAGTGAGTTTCAGATTGAAGGGGTCAAGACCACCTTGGAACTGCATCGTCAGCTCATGGACGACGAAGAGTTTTGTGCCGGGCGAATTCACACGACGTTTTTGGCAGAGCGCATTAAAGGAGCTTGATGAAAGGAGCGCATGATGTCAGAAGGAACGCTGCTACCAGTCAAGACGCTACCAACGGTACAGATCGCCAATGAGGTTATTGCTGTGATTGCGGGCATTGCGGCCAGCGAAGTGGATGGTGTTGCGGCGATGAGTGGCGGTTTGGCAGGCGGCTTGACCGAAATGTTGGGAAAGAAAACGGCGAGTCGCGGCGTCAAGATTGACGTGAAAGAGAATCACGTAAGTCTTGATTTATTTGTGGTTGTGCGGTATGGTGCGAAGATTCCTGAGGTCGCATCCCGAATTCAAGATCAGGTGAAAGAACAGGTCGAGCGGATGACGGGATTAACGGTATCGGATGTCAATATTCACGTTCAAGGAGTGTCATTTGCGACAGAGCCAGACCATGAATGGAATAATGAACAGCACTCCGAGAACCCAACAGATGTGACCTAAGTGACAGGAGTATGGAGGAGGTAGAACCGTGGCAAGGCATCATGCCCGGGAAGAGGCGTTAAAAATTTTGTTTGAGCATGATCTCGCGCAAACGGGGATCGAAATTTTATTGAAGGGGTTACATGAACCCGATGCCGCTGACCGGGAATTTGCACAATCCCTTGTCCAAGGAGTTGTTCAGCAACAAGCGGAGCTGGATGCGGTGATCGCGCAAGCAGCTGTGGACTGGAAAATTCAGCGCATGCCTACCATCGACCGCAATGTTCTGCGCATGGCGGTGTATGAACTCTATAATGACCATAACACGCCCATTTCTGTGATTATTTCGGAAGCGTTGGAATTGGCGGGGGAGTATAGTACCGACGACGCCAAGCGTTTTGTCAATGGGGTGCTGTCGGCTGTGGCGAAACAGATACGCCCTGAAGGGGACCTTGACCGGATCGTGTCAGAGCCTGCGGATGCTGGGACATCGGCGGAGCCTCCCGCATAGGAGTTGGGTCATGGACGATTTCGGAACGGGCGGACGTGTCTACGGCATGAACAAACATCTCCTCCACCAAACAGCGTCGAGAGCGCAAGTTCTTTGACGCTATTTTCCTGACAGTAGGTAGCATAAGGTGGATATCAAGAACGTAAGAAAGGGTGATTCGTGGTGATGTCCAAGGCCCAACTGCTAGACGGCAAGGCGACTGCTGACCAAATTCGGGCAGAACTTGCGGTCAAAGTTGGCGAACATTATGCGAGAACGGGACGGCGGCCTGGGCTTGCGGTGGTGATGGTCGGTGACGACCCGGCTTCAGCGGTTTATGTGCGCAATAAACATCGTGCGAGCACGCAGGCGGGAATGGATTCCAGACAAGTCCTTTTACCCGCGTCGGCTACGACTGGACAGGTGCTGGAAATGATTGAAATGCTCAATCAAGACCCCAGCATCCATGGCATTTTGCTGCAGTTGCCAGTGCCTCCCCATATTGATGCTCAAGTGATTATTAAACATTTGGATCCTCGCAAAGATGTCGATGGGTTGACCCCTACAAATATGGGCCGTCTGATGACAGGACAACCCGGACTGAGGCCTTGTACGCCGCTAGGTATTATGGAATTATTGTCCCGTTATCATGTGCCCATAGCGGGCAAAAAGGCCGTGATTGTGGGACGCTCTCAGTTGGTTGGGAAGCCGTTAGCGCTGCTTTTGCTCGAAAAAGATGCGACGGTTTGTGTATTGCATTCGAAAACCCCCAATCCCAGTATTATGGCTCAAGACGCCGATATTGTGGTTGCAGCCGTTGGCCGACCGCATTTGGTCCAAGCAGACTGGATTAAACCCGGCGCGGTCGTGATTGATGTTGGGATTAATCGCACGGCCCAAGGACTTGTTGGCGACGTCGATTTTCCTGCGGTACTGACCCGTGCGGGCTACATTACACCTGTCCCCGGGGGGATTGGCCCGATGACGATCGCCATGCTGCTGAGTAATACCTGGCAGGCCTTTCAAGGAGAATTGAACGCATGACGCCAGCTACCGTCACCGTTCATGAACTGGTGCAGAGCATCCGTCAACTTGTGGAAGGGGTGCCCCAATGGCAAAGGGTGTGGGTAAAAGGTGAGTTGTCAGGCGTCAAGCACCACAGCTCCGGCCATTGGTATTTCATTTTGAAGGATGACCAAGCCCAATTGCGGGGGGTCATGTTTCGGCGCGATGCTGCCTCGTTAACAGCTCCCTTGCGCGATGGTTTGTCGGTTTTGGCTTTTGGACGCGTGGGGGTCTTCGAGCGGGACGGACAAACGCAGTTCTATGTCGCGATAGTCCAAGAAGCAGGCGATGGAGACCAATTTCAGAAACTTGAGGCCTTAAAAAAGAAGCTAGCCATGGAAGGCCTCTTTTCGTCGCCCAAACGTGCCTTGCCCCGATTGCCGCGTGCGGTTGGGGTGATTACATCAGGAACTGGAGCGGCGCGCTTCGATATTGAAACGGTGATTCGCCGACGATTTCCGTCGATGCCAGTGCGCTTATTTCCGGTATTAGTGCAAGGCCCGGAAGCGCCTAGGGCCATTGTGCGTGCTTTGCAAGAGGCGTATCAAGATCGCATTGATGTGTTGATTGTTGGTCGAGGTGGCGGATCAAAAGAGGACTTAATGGCTTTTAATGATGAGGCGGTAGTACGCATGGTAGCGGCCTCGCCTGTTCCTGTCATTTCCGCTGTGGGACATGAAATTGATACGACGCTGGTGGACCTAGTCGCCGACATGCGGGCTCCGACCCCGTCAGCGGCGGCAGAACTTGCTGTACCGGAGCGTGCGAGTTTGATCCAAGGCTTAAATTTACTAAGCCAACGCATTCACGGCGCGATGCGCCACCGCATCGAGTGGGAACGTTCCCGGTTGGCAGGGTGGACGGCACACGGAATCTTAACAGACTCTGGTCGTATCGTGGGGCGTCGCCGCGATGTGCTTGATCGGCTGGAAGAGCGGCGGGACCGTGCGATGGAACGCCGGGTACAAATCAGCCGAGCCCGTCTGGATCGTCTGACGGCGGGGCTTGATGCCTTAAATCCCTCGGCGGTCTTGGCGCGTGGTTACACCTATCTCACCGACACACAGGGGAAGGCTCGGGACCTGGCCGATATTCGGCCAGGTGAACACTATGAGATACACTGGTATAATGGGAGCTATTGGATGATATCCGAAAAGCCGGGGAAAGAGGACGAGGCATGACGCAAGATAATGACTTGGAGCGATTCGAGGATCTAATTATCCGGCTTGAGGAGATTGTGCGTCAGCTGGAGAGTGGGAATTTGTCGCTTAAAGAGAGCTTGACGATTTTTCAAGAAGCTCGTCAACTGAGTGAAAAGGCAAATCTGTTGCTCAATCAAGCGGAAGACTTGTTAAATGCGGAAAATGAGGCCTAATGTGGACATTCAACAATGGCTCCAAGAGACTCGTGAAATAATTGAGCAATGGATTAACGAGGACAGCGTGTGCCGCGTTGCCCAACCGGGCGCGGTAGAAGAAGCGATGCGCTATTCTTTGCTTGCGGGGGGTAAGCGTCTTCGTCCGCAATTAGTGATGGCCAGCACTTTGTATTTGGGGTTGCCGGCCGATACTTTTCGAGACGCAGCATTAGCGGTGGAGTACATTCATACCTACTCGCTCATTCATGATGATTTGCCTGCTATGGATAATGACGATTTACGCAGAGGCCGTCCCACCGCGCACAAAATGTTTCCCGAAGCGATGGCCATCTTATCCGGCGATGCGTTGCTTACAGAAGCCTTTGTCAAAATGGGGACTATCCAAACGGCGAAAGCTGAAGATGTTTTGCGAGCGACGGTATACTTAGCCCGTGCCGCGGGCCGTGAAGGGTTGATTCGAGGGCAAGTGCTCGATTTAGCGGCCGAGCGCCAGGATGTTGAGCTAGGAGAGCTGCAAAATATTCACCGCCATAAAACGGGGGCCTTGTTTAAAGCGGCTTTGGTCATCCCGGCTATCTTGTCGGGCAACGAACGGGAACAACAGGCACTATTAGATTTTGGCGAACATTTTGGCTTAGCCTTTCAAATTGTTGATGATATTTTGAATGTCGTAGGCGATCCGGCGGCCATGGGTAAAAACATCGGGACGGATAGCGCGTTGGGCAAGGCGACGTATCCAAGTTTGGTGGGGTTAGATCAGGCTAGGCGTTTGGCGGACGACCACCGCATACGCGCAAAAATTGCCATTGGGTCGGGGCCACAATCAGACATCTTGCGACGTTTGGTGGATTTTGCTGTGGACCGTCAGTGGTAAACATGACCCCACCTATGCCAAGTTGTCGTACGTGTTGTTGTAAAGTTTAGGGGGCAGAAGAAGCGATGGAAGAGAATATCCTGGAACTGGTTCGCTCGCCTGAGGATATCCGCGGATGGTCGGTGTTGCAGCTGGAAAAGTTGGCGGCAGCATTGCGTCAAGTGATTATTGAAACAACGGCGCAAACAGGAGGCCATATTGGGGCAAGTTTAGGCACAGTGGAATTGGCCATTGCGCTGCATTATGCGTATAACACCCCAACTGATCAGCTCATTTGGGATATCGGTCATCAAGCCTATGCGCACAAGCTTCTAACAGGACGTTATCATGCGTTTGGTACCTTACGGCAACTCAATGGGCTGTCGGGATTTCTTAAGCGGCGTGAAAGCGAATATGACGTCTGGGAAGCAGGTCATGCCTCGACGGCATTGTCGGCGGCGATGGGCATGGCCATGGCGCGGGATTTACGTAAACAGCGCTATCAGGTCGTAGCCGTTATTGGTGATGGGGCCTTGACGGCGGGGATGGCGTGGGAGGCGATGAACCAGATTGGCCAGTCCAAAACGAATTTGGTGATGGTGGTCAACGACAACTCCATGTCCATTGCTCCTAACGTGGGCGCGTTTTCGCATTATCTCACCGAATTGCGTTCTGCGCCGGCCTATACGCGCATGAAGCAGGAAGTGGAGCAGCTCTTAGATTCTGTGCCAGTCTTCGGAGGGTCAATTCGCAAGACGTTGGAGAAGACCAAAGATGTCTTGCATCATGCGGTGTTGCCGCGCAATGTTTTTGAAGAATTGGGCTTTAAATATTACGGTCCCATTGACGGACATAACTTAAGCGATTTGATTTCTGTGTTACGCAATGCCCAGAGCGTCGAGGGTCCTGTAGTGGTGCACGTGATTACCCAAAAAGGTCACGGATATCTTCCTGCTGAACAACGGCCCGGGGAATTTCATGGGCCGGGACCTTTTGAAATCCAATCGGGACAGTTTATTAAAAAACGGCAACCCCCTTCTTACAGCGAGGTATTTAGTCAAACCTTGATTGATATGGCTCGCGTGCATCCTGAGATTGTGGCGATTACGGCGGCTATGCCTGACGGGACGAAGTTGGACATGTTCCAAAAAGTGTTTCCGGACCGATTTTTTGACGTAGGGATTGCTGAACAGCACGCGGTGACATTTGCAGCGGGATTAGCGGTAGGCGGTATGCGGCCTGTCTTTGCGGTCTATAGCACGTTTTTACAAAGGGGCTATGACCAGGTGATACATGATGTCTGCCATCAAGATTTGCCCGTGATTTTTGGTATAGACCGGGCCGGGCTAGTGGGTGCCGATGGTGCGACGCATCAAGGGGTGTATGACATCAGCTTTCTGCGCACGGTTCCTCATATCGAGATCGCAATGGGGAAAGATGAGGTCGAATTACAGCAACTGTTACAAGGGGCATGGGATAGACCGCATCCCGTGGCCTTACGTTATCCTCGAGGAGCGACACGAGGGCTCGATCTCAAACAGCCCTCCTCGCCTTTGGTGTGGGGGACGGGGGAATGGCTCGCTCATGGACGCGATGTCACCATTATTGCTTTAGGGCCACTAGTGTATCAGGCTTTGGCTGCCCGTGAGATGTTGCAAGGTGAGGGGTATGACGTTGGCGTTGTCAACGCGCGCTTTGTGAAGCCATTGGATACAGCTCTTATGACGGCGGTGATGGCAGAAACCCAGGCGGTTTTGACCTTAGAGGAACATGCCATAGCTGGCGGCTTCGGGTCTGCCATTAATGAGTGGGCTAATCAGGCGCAGGTGACCGTACCGATTTTTAATGCCGGATTGCCAGATGAATTTATTGATCATGGCTCCGTCGACTACTATTTAAACCTTTACGAATTGAACGCTGATGGCGTGGCGCGGAGGGTGAGAGAGTGGCTTCCTCTAAAGAAGACCGCCGAAAAGTAGGCCACGGGGATTCGCGTCTTGACCGCGTTTTGGTCGAGAGAGGATTGGCACCCACGCGAACGCAAGCTCAGGCTTTGGTTATGGCGGGGCAGGTGCGTGTGAACGGTTCGGTTATGACGAAGGCGGGTCATCTGGTCAAGGCGGACGATCAGCTGGCAGTTGATGGGATGGCGCATCCCTATGTCAGTCGGGGTGGTCTAAAGTTGGAAGAAGCCCTAAAAGTTTTTGACATTCAGCCAGACGGGTGGGACGTCGTGGACGTTGGCGCCTCGACCGGCGGATTTACGGATTGTTGGCTGAAGCATGGGGCACGTCATGTGTGGGCGGTTGATGTGGGTTATGGCCAGCTTGACTGGCGTTTGCGAACAGACCCACGGGTGACAGTGCTGGAGCGGACGAATGCGCGCTGGTTAACAGCAGATATGCTGCCTGGCGTTGACCGGGTGGATGCTGCCTCCATCGATGCCTCTTTTATTGGGATAGCCCTCTTGTTAAAACCTCTGTTATCGATCGTGAAGCCATCGGGCCGGGTTGTCGGGCTAGTGAAACCCCAATTCGAAGCAGGGCGGGAACACGTAGGCAAAAATGGCGTTGTGCGAGATCGCCGTGTTCACGAAGCGGTATTGTCGCGTTTTGTGGAACAAGCCAAGGAGCAAGGCTGGACGGTTTTGGGGCTGGCCCCTTCGCCCATTCGCGGCCCAGAAGGCAATATTGAATTTTTGAGCCTATTGGCTGGTCAGGCACCTGGCGATGCCGTGTACGTTCCACCGATCAGTCACATTGTGGATCAGGCCTGGGAAGGGGATGAACAGCGGTGAAACATCTGATGATTTGGCCCAATCCCGACAAGGACCAAGTGCGCGGCCTTACGGGCAAAATCCGTCATTGGGCGACTCAACGTGAGATAACCGTAACGATCCCTCAGTCGCTAGCCGAAGAGACGGGGTTCCCAGAACTAGGAAGGGCTTTGGAGACCTTGGAAGCGGGGATGATCGATGGTGTCGTGGTGTTAGGGGGGGACGGCACACTGCTTCATGCCGCCAAGGCTTTGTCTCGGCTTAACTGTCCGATACTTGGCGTGAATCTTGGACATTTGGGATTTTTAACCGAAGTTGAGGTGCCCGACTTATTGCCTGCGTTGACTGCAATGGTCAATAATCAATATGAGATCGATCAACGTCGGTTGTTGTCCGCGAAGGTTATGCGGGGCTCAAAAGAACTAGCGCGATTTGAGGCAATGAATGATGTGGTCGTCACGAAAGGCCCATTTGCGCGCTTGATTAACTTGGAAACCTTTGTCGATGACGGCTATGTGACAACGTATCCTGCGGACGGCTTGATTGTTGCGTCGCCAACAGGGTCAACGGCCTACTCACTCTCAGCAGGCGGGCCGATTTTAAGTCCGGCCTTGAGTGTGATGGTCGTGACACCGATTTGTCCTCACTCGTTTTTTGATCGATCAATTGTGATAAACGGCGGCCAGCAAGTCAAAATACGCGTGCGAGCCATGCACCGGGATACGCTGGTGACCGTGGACGGGCAAGAAACACATCCTTTGGAGGATGGTGATGAGGTGCTTGTTGAAACCAGTTCGACGACGATTCGGCTTCTTCGTCGCCCTGGTTGGAGCTTTTTTCAAGTTCTGCGGGGGTGGCGAAAGGGGCATTAAGAGTTATGCGGCACGATAAGCGTTCGCGTCAGTCATTAATCCAGGAGATTATTACCCAACAGGCGGTTCAGACTCAAGAAGAATTGTCCGAAATTTTGGCAGCCAAAGGGATGCCGGCCACTCAAGCGACGATTTCTCGAGATATTAAGGAATTGGGACTGATTAAAGTCCCTTATCAGGATACGCATCGCTATGCATTGCCTGATGACCATGTGTTGGGGGCTACACGGGACCGATTGCGTCGGTTGTTGCGCGAAGTGTTAACGGGTTACACCGTCAGCGAGAATCTGGTGGTGGTCAAAACGCTTACGGCGGGGGCAGAAGTCGTATCGGAGGCCATTGACAAAATGGATTGGCCTGAGGTGGTTGGAACGTTGGCGGGTGAAAACACCGTGTTAGTTGTTGCACGCTCCAAAGACGATGCACCGCGGTTGGCATCTCGTTTGGATGAACTGCGATGAATGGGGTGCGGTTATGCTAAGCGCTCTAAGGGTGGAGAACTTTGGCATTATCCAACAGGCAGAAATTTCCTTGGCCGCGGGGTTTACCGCGGTTACTGGTGAATCTGGGGCAGGAAAGTCGTTGTTATTGACCGCCGTCCCCGCTGTGCTGGGATTGGCGGGAACTGCAGACCACGTCGGGCCCTTTGCCGGAAGTTTTCGCCTTCGTGCGGCTTTCTCGGTAGCCTCTAGCCATCCCTTGTGGACTGCATTGAGACAGTGGGGCATTGAAGAAGATGACGTGTTAATCGTGCAGCGCGATATGTCCCGTGAAGGGCGGTCTATTTATCGTATCCAAGGCCAAATTGTGCCCCGTCAAGCCGTGCGGGATTTGGCCACGGAGCTTATTGACTATAGCGGTCAGCATCATGCGCTGCGACTATTCGAGCCGACGACCTTGTTAACATGGCTCGATCACTATGCACAGCTTAACGATCTTCGTGATGCCGTTGAGGCAGCCTATCAACAATGGCGGACGGCGAAAACCGCTTGGCAGGAATTGTTGCAAGGGTCGGCTAAGGCCGAGGTTATGGCGGAGAAGGCCCAGGAATACGCCAGTTTGAAAGCTTTAGGTCTTTCCGTGGATGAAGAGAGCCAACTGACTAAAGACTTAGGGCGTCTGCGGTCGCGGCAACAGTTACTGGAAGGATCCCAAGCTTTAAGCCAAATTGTTGATGGTGCTGAGGGAACTAGCATCATAGCGCAACTTGACCAAGCACGACGGCAAGTGGAGGGGTTAGTACGGCTAGATCCGTCGGCCGTTACGATGGAAGGACTCATTCAACAAGCCCAAGATGTGATTGACGAGTTGCGTTTGGCCTTGAGTGAGTGGGCCAGTGGTTTGGAGCAAGGACCGGATCGCCTTGAGGAGCTCGAAGCCCGCGCCAATGATTTGGCGCGGGTGAAACGTCGGTATGGCATGACCATTCCCGAAGTGTTGCAGTATATGCAAGCCTTGCATAGAGATCTGCAAGGATGGGAAAATTTGGAGTGGGATTTACGTGTGGCCGAACGGCAAGCAATGGAGGCGGAGGAGGCATACCGGAAGGTGGCCGAAGAACTCTCGCGTATCAGGAAGGAAGCGGCCCTCTCAGTAAGCCGCCGTGTGAGCGATTTGGTGCACGAGATGGAAATGCCTCATGCCGTGGTGACGTTGCGGCTAGAAGCATCCGAACCCAGTGCGACGGGGCTCGACCGGGCAAGTGTTGTATTTGCATCGTCGGCTCAACAAGAATTGCGTTTAGCCACTAAGGTCGCATCGGGCGGGGAGTTGGCGCGCATTGCACTCGCTATGGCGGTGCTTAGTGGAGGCCGCACCGATGTTACCCTTATTTTTGATGAACTCGATGCCGGCCTTGGCGGGGAGAGTGCGGCACAAGTTGGGAGCTTATTGCAGCAATTAGGTAAAGACCACCAAGTTGTAGCGATTAGTCATCAGCCGTCCGTCGCGGCTCGTGCCGCTGATCAGTGGGTAGTGGCACGCACCGCTGAGGATGCGATCGTGCGCGCGCTTGTCAAACGGGTCCAAGGTGTCGAGAGGGAACGAGAGATCGCGCGTATGCTCAGCGGCCAGGTAGATTCCGTGGCCATGGGCCATGCACGCCATCTTTTGGGCGAGGGGGAAGAGGTTGACTAGTTGGTTGGCTCATGGTAACCGCATCCTCATAAGTGCTCTGACAGCAGCGTTAAGCGCGCAGCTGCTCAAATTTGTGTTGTATGCGATAGGACGACGCAAGGCGCAATATGAAAGGCTTTTTGGGGCTGGAGGCATGCCATCGTCACACTCGGCAATGGTTGCGGCACTTGTGTTTTCCATTGCGTTCCGTTATGGTTGGAAATCACCAGATTTCGCGATTAGCAGTGTCTTTGGATTAATCGTCTTATATGATGCGCTCAGTGTTCGCCGTACTGTTGGTTTGCAATCGCGGTATCTTAATCGGTTGGCGCGCTCCGATGATTATCCCGACGGGGATAAATCGTTGCCAGAGTTTGTGGGTCATACCCCAATGGAAGTTATTGCGGGGACGTTATGGGGCTTACTGATTAGCCGCCTTTTTTATTAAATGACTAGGCAAGGAGCGTATGATGAGGGTACTCATTGCAAGCCTACCCATTGGCACAGGCCACGATATTGCCGCGCGTGCGTTAGCTGAGGCGTGTTTGCAACGCGGCATGGCCGTAGAATTTTCTGAGCACTTGGTGGGACGGGCTCGGATTGAAACGGGATTGTATTTTTGGGCCTTAAAATACCTTCCTAAGCAATATGGTGGGGTGTTTCGTTGGGAAGATCGTACGGGTTACCATTGGGAAGGTCATCGCCGCCATTGGATGCAGACGGGAAAGGAAGTCCTGTCGCACGTATATGATATTTATCATCCGGATGTTATTTTGGCCACCCATCCCTTTGCGCTCAATGCCTGGGCCGGGGTCAAAAGCAAAAAGCGACCATTTAAACTGGTGGGCGTTCTTACCGATTTGTCCGTGCACCGTTTCTGGTACGAGCCTATGGCCGATGCCTATACAGTCTGGTTCCCCGAACAAGTCGCAGACTTAACACGATTTGGCGTGGATGCCAACAGAGTTTGGCAGACGGGAATTCCCATTCGCTCGTCGTTTCGGGATCCGGCTTGGGAACTGCCACTTTACGCCAAAGATCCCATTGTGTTGTTAGGGGGAGGCTTAGGCATGGGACCTTATTACCGGATTTTAAGAAAATTATCGGAAATTGATTATCCCGTTGTGGCCGTCTGCGGTCATAATGAGAAGCTCCATTGGCACTTAGATCAAAAAACGTGGCCCGACACCGTCAGCATTGTGGGCTATGTGGAAAAAATGCCCCTATTGTTAAGGCATTCCCGATTGGTCGTGGGAAAACCGGGCGGTGTTACAGCTGCTGAAGTCGCTCAATCACGCGTACCTTGGATTTTAACGCATTGGATTGCGGGCCAGGAAGAGGCCAACCGCGACCGCCTCGTCGGTCACAATATGGCCGTACGTGGTGATAAAGGTCAACTCGCTGCACGAGTCAAAGAACTTCTACCAGAAGACTCTCCTAAACGGCAAGAAATTATTCATGCTCAAGGAAAATGGGCCCGGCCGCATGCGGCGCAAGCCATCGCGTTACGTCTGCAAGAACTCTAAATCGGCCGGGCATTGTCTCGTTGTCCCTTTCCAAATGGCACACGTCGTCTTCACGTTTTCTGGAAAATGGTCCTAAACAATGTAATGTCCTCTAACAATGTCGCTGACTGCGGGTTTTTCTTAAGAAACCGCGGTCAAGTCGTTTTGCGTTGGATGCAAAGACAGGCCTTGGGCATATTACCGGGCATGAAGTGACCGCATTTCCGGGACCTTATAAACGCAAAAGGAACGGGAGGTGAAAGACGTGCGGCAACATTTTTGGACGAAAAGGCGAATTGTGGGATTAATCGCGGCCGGGATTACCGTGGGGATTGGATTATCCAGGCCTGTGCAAAACATGGCGGCGTTACCCGATGCGGTGATGGTTCCTCAAGGTCAAAAAGTTGTCTTGCCTTGGAGCTCATGGCTGTCGTTGTCTTCGGCGTCCGTGGGCCCGGTGAATATCTCGGGTAATGTTGCCCAAGTCAGGGGGATGACGCCGGGCCGATTTCTCTTGCAAACGAAATTGTTTGGATGGCTTCCATGGAGGCAAGTGCCCGTGGAGGTCACGAAGCCAATCTATGAGGTGCCTGGGGGAGAGTCTATGGGGGTATTGGTTAATACCGAAGGGTTGGTGGTGACCCAATATGCCCCTGTGTGGAGTCATGGACGGTTTGAGGATCCGGCCGAACAGGCAGGAATTGATAAGGGGGATGTGATTGTTCAGGTTAATCATCGCCCCGTTTATTCAGATCGAGCCTTAGCGCAAGCCGTGCAACAAGCGGGGCGGCGTCATCAAGCGGTGATGCTAGGAGTTCAAGGCAGTCGGAGTTTTCACCTTCGTTCCGTTCGTGCGCTGTGGTCTTCTCAGCATCATCGGTGGCAAATTGGGATTCTCGTACAAGACGGCGCGAGTGGTGTCGGGACCTTAACGTTTTATAATCCGCATTCTTTGCAATATGCAGCACTGGGACACAGTATTACGGATGGCTTAACGCGTTCCCCTGTCGAAGTGCATAGTGGTCGTGTAACGGGCGCTGATATTGTCGGGATTATCGCTGGGACTGCCAATGCTCCGGGACAAAAAATTGGTGTTCTGACAGGGGGGCAAGATATTCAAGGGAATGTTCGCCATAACGGAATATTTGGGATTACGGGGACGTTATGGCACCGACCTTACGGCCCGGCTAAGCCTTTGCCTGTAGCGTTGCCCGATCAAGTCACACCGGGTCCAGCACATATTATCACGGTATTGCATGGACAACGCACCCATGCCTATGCGGTGCGCATTTTGAAAACGTATCCCCAATGGGCACCCCATACCAAGGGGTTGTTGTTTGAGGTGGATGATCCGCGGTTGTTAAGTCAAACGGGGGGAGTTATTCAGGGAATGAGTGGCAGCCCTATTATTCAAAACGGTCGCATTGTAGGAGCAGTCACTCATGTGTTAGTGAGCCGTCCTAGCTTGGGTTATGGGTGTTATGCGTATTGGATGGTCAAACAAAAATCTTTGACATAACCGATCTTTAGCAGGAAATATGGCGGGCGATCACGAATTCGTTCGTCATATTTCCCTAAACGGAAGCGCTGAGAGGTGGTGGGATCCATGGTTGATCATCCGCGAGCAGCCCTTTTTTTATGGCTTTTTTTTAGCGTTATCTTAGGCATTTTATGGATTATGAGTCAGTATGCACGGTCTTTGTGGCTGAAAACCAAAACCACGTATCTCCGTTTGGCGTGGATGCAAGAACAGGGATTGGTGTCGAAAAACAGAGAAATATGGAAGAATGAGAATGAAAAAGAGACTTCGCAAGACGGCAAAGATCAGGCAAAATCATAGAAGAACGGTCTGTGGCAAATATCGAGTGCAAATGCGGGAGGATGGGAAATGGCAATAAAGGTTTTGATTGCAGATGACAATCGTGATTTTTGCGAATTGCTCCAGAACGCTATTGACAAACAAGATGGGCTGGAAGTCGTTGGAGTGGCGAATCATGGGGTGGAAGTGCTTGACATATTGAGTCAACGCCCGGTAGACGTGATTGTTCTAGATATTATTATGCCTCATTTGGACGGAATAGGTGTGATGGAGCGGCTATCCGAAATGAATATGCCCAATCCGCCCCGCGTGATTATCCTCACGGCTTTTGGTCAAGAGACGATGACCCAACGAGCCTTAGAGTTAGGCGCAGATTATTACATCTTAAAACCTTTCAACCTCAAAGTACTTGCGGAGCGGGTTAAGCAGCTTGGCGGGGCCTCGACAGCAGAACGTAAGGCGCCGGCGGCAAGTAGTGGCAAGGTGACGGTAGCACCTGTAAAGAATTTGGATGTCGAAGTTACGAATGTTATCCACGAAATTGGAATTCCCGCCCATATTAAAGGCTATTTATACCTCCGTGAAGCGATTGTCATGGTGATTGATCGCGTTGATTTACTGTCCGGAGTGACGAAGGAGTTGTATCCAGCCATTGCGCAGACGTATAAGACGACACCTTCCCGGGTGGAGCGCGCTATTCGTCATGCCATTGAGGTGGCGTGGTCTCGGGGTAATGTCGATGTCATCAACGGGATTTTCGGCCACACTGTGAATCGTGATCGCGGGAAACCCACCAATTCGGAATTTATTGCGATGGTTGCTGACAAATTGAGAATGCAGATTAAAGCCAGCTAGGCCCCCATTTTTGGGGGCTTTTTTCTTGTCACACGGCTAGCCGGTTCCGAGTATATTTTCGGTATCCGGGTAGTTTACCATTGAGAAGGTTTGTGACATGATGAGGAACGGAGTGCGAACAGACCTCCATAGGACAGAAAGGAAGTGACTCCCGCGCTGGCGGGTTAACGATGAACATATTTGAGGCGATGGAGCAGTACGGACATGAAGAGCTTGTGTTTTGGTATGATCAAGCGGCGGGGCTGAAGGCCATTGTGGCTATCCATGATACGACTTTGGGTCCTGCACTGGGCGGCTTGCGCATGTGGCCATACGACTCCGAAGATGACGCGATTACCGACGTCATGCGATTATCTCGCGGCATGACCTACAAGAATGCGGCGATGGGATTGGACCTCGGTGGAGGTAAGTCTGTTATATGGGCTGACTCGCGGCACGATAAAACCGAAGCACGATTGCGTTCATTTGGCCGGCTGATTCAAAGTCTTGGAGGCCGCTATATTACGGCGGAAGATGTTGGTGTCAACGCGGACGACATGGCGGTTGTGGCACGGGAAACCGAGTTTGTCGGCGGATTAAAGGAAACAAGTGGGGATCCCTCCCCAGCAACAGCTTTGGGTGTGCTAGAAGGCATGAAAGCGGCCATGATGTTGGCGTTTGGCAGTGCAGACTTTCATGGTCGTCGGATTGCGATTCAAGGGCTCGGTCACGTCGGGACGTTGTTGGGCGAAATGTTGAAGAATGAGGGTGCTACGCTCATTGTCACAGACATTCATGAAGACGAGGGCCGGGTTGTGGCGGACCGATTAGGCGCGCAATGGGTGGCTCCGGATGCTATCTATGGGGTTGACGCGGATGTCTTTGCTCCTTGTGCGTTGGGTGCTATCATCAACGATCGCACGATTGATCAGTTTAAATGCCGAGTTATTGCTGGATCGGCCAACAATCAGCTCCAAGAACCGCGCCATGGCTTAGAGTTGATGAAACGTGGGATCGTGTATGTTCCGGATTATGTTATTAACGGGGGTGGAGTGGTGAATGTTGCCGACGAATTCCACCGTGATGGTTATAATCAAGAGCGAGCCTATGCGCGGGTTCGCGGGATAGGCAAGCAGGTCCAAGAAATCTTGCAACATGCCCAACAAGCCCAAATCCCTACCCAGGAAGCCGCCGACCAAGTGGCGGAAGCTCGGATTCATATTTTGGGGAGGGTAGATTCGACTTATATTCCGGAATAACAAAAATAGAGGAATTTGCAAAGAGGATATCGAATGTTATGATGTCCTCTTTTTCATAATGCAAAAAATACCAGTCTAATAAAGGAGTTTCCGCCCGAATGAGTCAAGAATTTGACCATGTACCTGTCGCTGAGCTTGAGGCCTTGATTAAACGTCTGCCTACCGTTTTGCGTTCGCATGTTGCCGTTAACGAATGGGGAGCCATTGAAGAAATTCACGTGTTAACGACGTTGGATCGTTCGCCCAAGCAGATCGTACGTGATGTGGAAAGTGCCTTGTTGGCTCAGTGGGGCCTACGCGTAGACCATAAAAAAGTTTCTGTCGCGCAGATTATGGATGACCGGGCGACGCGGCCCTTAGCCCGGCTTACGGTAGTAGAATTTCGGATTGATTTGGATACGGTGCATCAAAATGCCCAGGGATATGTGCGGTTGCAGCCAGCGGATGATACGACGACGGATTTTGAGGGTCGTTGGCACGGACGCTATGTACCTAGTCAGTATCACAATATTATGGCCTGGGCGACAGTTGACGCTGTGAATCAAATTCCCGAACTGGCGCAGCCAGTGGTATTAACAGAATTGCGAACGTTTCAGATGGCAGGGCGCACCATTGTAGCCGTTGCGCTCAGTTATGTGACGAATAAACGCAAAGAAGAAGTCTTAATTGGCGCAGCTCCGGAACGTGGCGACGGGCAGGGAGCGGCAGTTCGGGCTGTTCTCGACGCGGTCAATCGCCGGTTAGGTCAAATCGAGAGACCTGTGCCGAAAAAAGTATTAGGAAGCTCGGAAGAGTTGGATGAGCGAAAGGATGAAGAGTAGTGTCAGGAGATAAATGGATTGAAATCCCCCACACCCAGCGTAGCGCGCGAGCCCGGGTGTCTAAGCCTCAGGTGCCTTCGAAACCCGAGCCTAGCAAAGCTGCGAGTACTCCGGGAAGCCGTACCAGCTATGTGCAAGACGCTTTTTATCAGCATCTCATTACAGGACGGATTCCGGTTGAAGTCACATTTTTAGACGGCACGACACTGGTTGGGACGATAGATGGGTTTGATACCTATGCCATCCTCGTGGTGTCTGGTGATGAAGAGGTGCTATTATTTAAATCGGCGATTCGTGCGATTCGTCGCTACGTGGGAGCTTTTGACGGTGATCCAACGCTGTAAGATAGTTGGTGACGGGTAACGCGGGTAGCCATAATTGGCGCCAATCCTTGAATTCTTGTATTGTTCCGTAAAACAGAAGTTTCTGGACTTTATACATTATCTATACCTCCTCTTGCTAAAAGGATAGTCTAATATAAGGAGGTTTATACCTTGGAAGAACGGTCAGGAATGCCACGGTGGATCTATCGAGGCCGTACGTTGTCTGTGAGGGTGGATCCCGTCAGGGTCGGCCGCTTAGATACCACGCGTGAAGTGGTCGTCCGCGTTCCTGCCGTGGCGGTCATTGCTGAAACTCAAGAGGGCGCGGTGGTTGTCATTAAACAATATCGTTGGGCGGTACAGGATTTTCTTTGGGAGTTGCCCGCTGGTAAAGTTGACCCCGGAGAAAGCGCTTTGGAGGCCGCTCAACGGGAGCTCCGGGAAGAAACGGGGTACCGTGCAAAGTCATGGGAGTTTGTCGCAGACATTTATCCGTCTCCTGGGTATACCGATGAAAAACTTTCTCTCTATTTTGCAACGGATCTGAGCCTTGGGGCGCCTGCTTTAGAGGCTGATGAAGAGATTAGCACGGAACTTTGGACCCGACGCCAAGTCATCGAGTTTTTTAACCGCTCCACACCGCTGAATGGCATTGCCTATGCAGGGTTGCAGTGGTGGGTAAATCGTTCGGGCCATTAACGGGTCGTCTTAGGGTGTGAAGGCCGTGCTGACCAAAAGGGGGCATTCGGCAGTGGAGTCCTTGCCACACATCAAACAAATTCATCAAAGTTTGTTGGACGCCAAGCACCATGATGGAGGTCTTCTCAAGCGTTTCGGCGCGTGGCTGCGCCAAGAACGCGAGCAGCACGGTCTGACCGCAACGGAATTGGCTCGGCGCATTGGTGTATCGCAAGTCCTCATTACTCGGGTTGAGCATGCGAATGCGGTGCTTAGTGAGGATAAACTGTCCAAAGTTTTTGAAGTGTTGCAGTTAGGGGCCAACGCTTGGCATCAGTTTATGGAAAGTGGTCAAGAACCCACGTTGCAAGAATTGGCTCAGTTTCTTCATGCCCAACTACAGGCGGCGCGTGTCGGTTGTCCTAGTCTGATTGGTGAATTTGGGCAACATGTTCGCTATCATCGCTGCGAAAGACATTGGACCGAAGGAGAGTTGGCGTTGCGTGTGGGTGTCACCAAACAAACCATTTGTGGCGTAGAGCAAGGTAGAATGGTCCCCAGTGCAGCGCTGATTGGACATTTAGCAGAAGAGTTAGACTTGTCATTACGACAATGGCATATGCCGTCGGACAGCTCAACGAGCACGGATTTAATTGCACAAGCGTTAAATCGCCTATGGGGCGGGTTATCGGATGGTGACAAAATGCTGTTATTAGGCATGACGGAACGTTTAAGCGGCACACGGCCACTGTGGGAACCGAAGCGAGATAGTTGGGATGTTCCGTCGCCGCTTCCCGATCTTATGGGTCTCGATTCCTAAGTGAATGCATAGGCTGTATGAGGAGGGACAGCCTATGCATTCTGAGGCACCAACCAGCATCCTAGAAGATTATTTGGCGCAGTATCTTACGCCCGTATATATTGCTGTTGCCACGATGGCGGTCGGGATATTATTTGGTGTTTTGGCCGTGGGTACGTTAACTCCAGCGGACAAATTATCACTGGTTGGTTATCTTCGGCATTTTATCGATATTCAGACGTCGACGCCTACGTATCATGGGGTCTTTCGCCAAGCGTTGACGGCGAATCTCAAATTGTTGGGTTTGTTGTACCTGTTAGGGGTATCCGTCGCAGGCATGCCTTTGGTCATGGTGGCTCTTTTTTTTCGAGGCTTCGTGCTGGGGTTTTCTGCCGCTTTTGTTTTGATGTCTTTTCACTGGCAAGGTGCCGGATTGGCTGCTATCACCATGGGCTTGCAAAATGTTTTTATTGTTCCCGCCATCGTTATCGTAGGAGGAGTCGCCTTAGGATTTTCGTGGCAGTTGATTTCCACAAAAGGACGAGCGGCTCGCAGCACATTGTCTCAACGGTTTGCGGCATTTACGACGTTAGTGGTGGCCATGAGCTTTGTCGTGTTGGTGGGAACAGCGCTAGAGGCCTATGCGGCTCCTTTCTTAATGCATCTATTGAGTGGATGGGGCATTTAGACAAGGATGTTAATGGAGAAACAATGCTGGCCTGAAAAGGCTGGTTTTTTGTTGGTCACTGACTTTGAATCGAAACACTTCTCAGGCTTGTGCGCGTATGCTATTGTGCGGGGAGACCCAGTGAGTGCGCTGCGGTTGGATAAAAATACAATCGCCTTAGGAGAGGTAAATATGACGAATTTATATGTCGCATGGTTGACCATTGTCGACGAGGCTTTGAATCAAAAGAATCGTCCAGCGCATTTAGCGTACCTAGGTAATCTCTTCCGAGAGGGTCGTGTTGCTTGGGGCGGGCCCTTTGGTGATCGTTCAGGGGGGATGGTCGTGTACCGGGCAAGTTCATTGGAGGATGCCGTAACCATGGCAGAAGCCGACCCCGCTGTCTCATCTGGTGCGCGTACGGTTGTTGTAAAGCAATGGGAATTGTTAGACTTAGAGAAGTTTTAACCATCAGCGTTGGTGGGAGGCTGGCCATAAGAGATGTGGCTGTCTCCCTATGCTTTCTACTCTTTCTATTAAAGGGGCGACGTATGCTTCAGGCGTTTGAGTGGCACGCTGCCTATGAGGATCCCTGCTAAAATGATAGCAACCCCTATCCAACGCCAAATGCTTACCGTTTCGTTCAACCACACCGCGGACAGTATGACCGCCACGGGTAGCTCCGACGATGCTAACATCCCGGTCAGGGCAGGAGGCAATTGGGGCGCGCTAATATACGTAAACAGAAGGGGAATGGCTTGACTAAACAGGCCCATCAAGCTTCCCCAGACCCATGTCGAGGGGTCTATGGCCCACTGGAGATTGTGCCAGGGCTGATAGGCAATGGAGATAAGAAGGAGTCCAGACGCGAGGGATATTTCAGATCGGTACCAGGGAGAAATTGCGGCGTTTATACGCCCTGAGAGAAGCAAAGTGAGCGCATACAGCAAGGCGGAAGCCAATCCTAACGCAAAGCCTTCTAAGGGTAGGCTTCCGCGGACTATCCCGCCCGCCAAGAATGTGCCAGCGAGAACGGCTGCAATTCCGTAACGTTGGCACCGAGTGGGCCAGTGATGATGCAAAAGCCCTGATAGCAGTGGGAGCATCCAGGTAAATTGAAAAAGCAGTACAATACCGATGGATCCCGGAAGAAATGTCAAACTGCGGTAGTAAGTTAACGATACGCCAGCCCCTAATGCGCCAATCGCAATCATCGTGAGATGGTCTTGCCACCGCGGGATGACCTTGGATGACGTCATGGTCTTTCCAAAATGAAAAATAATAAGGCTGACAGGGTATTGGGCGAGGGTAAGCCATGCGACAGGAACGTCATGGACAATCCCTAGTTTAGCTAGGGGCGTGACGAGCCCGTAAGAGATTCCGGCCATCAGCATTAAAATAATATACAAGGGCATTCCGAACGGGTCTCCTTGGCAGTGTGCGTAACGGGTTTTCGAGAACCCTAACATTCAGTGCAATCATCTTTGCTGTATTGTATCAGGCTTGTCAACGGGGATGAAGCTTTGACCCCTTTTAACGTGCTGTGGCTCTCCGATTCCTTGTTATAATGGAAGGGAATACGAAAGGACGGGAGCGGACAATGGACGGATTAGAACGGGGGCGAGTCCTGTGGACCCCCTCACCTAACCAAATAGAAAAAGCAAAAGTCACGCAATTCGAAGAATGGTTGAGGGTGCACAAAAATCTCACCTTTTCTCAATACCAAGATTTATGGCAATGGTCCGTCGACCATTTGGAGGAGTTTTGGGCAGCGGTCTGGGAGTATTTCGGCGTGTTATCCAAGACCCCTTTTTCAAAAATTCTGAAGGGCACGCAAATGCCCGATATCCAGTGGTTTCCCGGTGCTTACTTGAATTACGCCGAACATAGTTTAAGGCGCCAAGGCGAAGAGCCAGCGATTTTCTATGAAGCGGAAAATGGTGACCAGCTGACGTGGTCGTGGGATCAATTGCGCACTGAGGTCAGCCGCATTCGCGGTGCCCTAAAGGCTATGGATGTGAGGGTAGGCGACCGCGTTGCCGGTTACTTGCCGAACATTCCCCAGACGGTGGCCGCTTTTCTGGCATGCGCGAGTTTAGGAGCGATCTGGTCGAGCTGTTCGCCGGATTTTGGTTCCCAAGCTGTTTTAGATCGCTTTCAGCAAATTGAGCCGAAAATCCTTTTTGCCGTGGATGGATATCGCTATAACGGAAAGGTCCATGACCGGCGTGCGGTGGTGCGCGCCTTGCAGACGGGATTGCCTACGGTTACCCATACGATTATGGTGCGGCAGACTTTTCGCGACCAATCCTTAGACCATGGTTTGGAGGATTATGATCTGCTGGAGTCGTCCGAACCATTGGATTTTGAAGCCGTTGAGGCCAGCCATCCGCTGTGGATTCTTTACTCTTCGGGGACGACAGGATTGCCAAAGCCCATCGTGCAAGGCCATGGAGGGATCTTACTCACGCATTTGGCGGCATTGACCTTTCATCTAGACCTTGGACCCGAAGATCGATTTATGTGGTTTACCACGACAGGATGGATGATGTGGAATATTGTGGTTTCCGGGTTGTTAGTCGGGGCTAGCATTGTTCTGTATGATGGGAATCCGGCGTATCCCCAGGTTGGAAGATTATGGCAGATAGCTTCCGAGAAACGCATAACGTTTTTAGGTACGAGCGCCGCCTATATTGGTTTGTGCCAAAAACAAGAGGTCGATGTTCGGTCCTTAGACTTATCCATGCTGAGAGCCGTTGGTTCAACCGGGTCTCCTCTGACGCCTGAGATGTTTGAATGGGTTTATCAAAAAGTCTCGACAGACCTGTGGTTAACCTCGCTCAGTGGAGGAACCGACATCTGCAGTGCGGTGGTGGGTGGGGTGCCGACATTGCCAGTGCGCAGTGGGGAAATCCAGTGTCGCTATTTAGGGGCCCAAGTCGAAGCGTTTGATGAAGAGGGGCATGCGGTTTATAACGCGGTTGGCGAACTGGTGATAACCCAGCCGCTGCCGTCCATGCCCTTGTTCCTTTGGGGCGATGATGCCGCAAAAACGCGTTACCGTGCCAGTTATTTTGACATGTTTGCAGGTGTTTGGCGCCATGGTGATTGGATATTGGTGCATGACGATGGTAGCGTGGTTATTTACGGTCGTTCTGACGCGACGATAAATCGGGGCGGTATCCGCATGGGCACCAGTGAGTTTTATCGCGTGGTAGAGGATGATGACAGGATCTTAGATAGCCTGGTCGTGGACTTGTCAGCCATGGGGATCGCGAAGGGCTTGATATTAATGGTTGTCGTGCGCCCTGGCGAGCAAGCCAACGAGTCGTTAGCTGGTGAGATCACGCGACGTTTGCGCGATGCGTTGTCTCCGCGCCATGTGCCGGACCGAATCTTCTTTGTGCCTGCCATTCCTAAAACGCTTAATGGCAAGAAAATGGAGATTCCTGTTAAGAAGCTGTTGTTGGGCGCTGAGCCCCAAGTAGCATTTAATCCAGGGGCCATGGAGAATCCGTCGATCATCACGTACCTGGTCGAACAAGTCCGGCCGCAGATTGGATAATTTAAGAATTGCCGGGAATGGCTGCATAGAGTGATAGACAAATGGCAAAGATACCCTGCGATAACAAGAGGTCCTAAGTGGCACAAGATTTGACGCCAATTTTCGAGCCGTTTTGTGATAGACTGGCGGAAGTGAAGTGCTGCGTCTACTGGCTTATCGTAAGGAGTGATTGGCACAAATGTCAGCGAAGCAATATCAATTCATCCCCCCTTCACGGTCGATAAAGTGGTTGGGTGTCATTGCGACTATTGGGATGTATATCGTGAACATGGTCGGATTTTTGGACACGCAGACCGGATCGGCATTGGGATGTGGGCCAGATTGGCCACTATGTAATGGACAAGTCATCCCGAATCTACGTAACATTCATGTGCTGATCGAGTTTGGCCACCGCGTACTCGTAGGGGGATTTGCTCTGATCGCGACAATTTTTATGATCTGGGCGCTGGTGCGGTATGGAAAGTGGATCGAGGTTAAAGTTTTTGCGTTAGTGGGAATTGGATTCATCGTCGTTCAATCGGCACTCGGGGCGCTTGCAGTGGTGTTTGTGAATCCACCACCTGTGCTGGCTTTACATCTTGGTTTCGGGTTGTTGGCCATGGTGGGAGTTGGGTTGCTGACGGTATTTCTCTTTCAATTGGATGCCCAAATAAAAGGGCGCAAGGCGGGTATTGCTTTTCGGCACCACACATCGTCAGCGACAAAGAAATGGGTTTGGGGTACGTGGATTTATACCTATTTGGCGATCTATTGGGGTTCATATGTGGCATTTCGTGGAGCGGGAGAAGCCTGCCCGTCATGGCCGTTGTGTAATGGAAAAGTTTTCCCAGGATTTTCTGGATTGGTGGGACTGGATTTTATTCACCGGTTAGCAGCGGTAGGCTTGGCGATATTAAGTGCTGGGTTACTGTGGCATTTGCGACAGTATAAAACGTCGCGCCCAGATCTTTATCGTGGTGCGTTTTGGCTGTTTTGGGCGGTTATAGCTCAAATTGTGACGGGAGCAAACTTAGCGCTAAGTCATGTAGCGACGGGACCGTATCTTTTGCATATCGCAACGCTCATGTTGTTGTTTGCCGATATTAGTTATTTGGTCCTACAAGTGGTTCCCGCGGAGCCGTTAGACGAACCGGCCAAAAAGCAGAGTTCTGACGTGCCGTGGCCACAAGCCCAGGCGCATAACCCGCAAGCCTAAACATGGCTGCGGGTTATTTTTAATTTGCGGCGGATGCGCTGCAGCGCATTGTCGATAGTTTTGCGTGGTCGCCGCACGGATTGGCTGATCTCTTCATAACTTTTGCCTTGCCGTCTCGCATTAAAGACAGCGTTTTCGAGGGGCGAAAGCTTCTTACCCAGTTCATCCACCAATTGTTGGGATGCCTCACGGTCGATGACGTCGGCTTCAGGTGATGGATGGGGATGGGCTGCCAACACATCCCACCACGTGTTGTCGTGCAGGGGTTGGTCTAACGACCATGCGCCATTAAGGATTTGATGTTTGGCCCGCGTGGCTCCTACGACTGCCGACACGATTTGTCGACTAACACACAGCTTTGCAAATCCGGCAAAATAGCCATGACGCTCATCGTCGAAGTGCTGGATAGCGCGCCAAAAGCCGATCCACCCCTCTTGGATAACGTCCTCAGGCTCGGCTCCGGGTAGGAAATAACGACTGGCTGTAGCTTTTATTAATGAGGCGTAGCGACTCATGAGCTGGGCGATAGCTTCTTCTTGGCCATCTTTAGCGCGGGCGATTAACCAAAACTCATCATGATGTTCGTCTTTATGCTGAACCGAAATCCGGATCTCCTCCCTAATCGTGCTGTGCGAAGATCTCCTTTGGTGATTATACCGTCCAATGGATGGCGCTTAAACTGTGGTTTTTCGGGTTCTGGGAGAAATGCGGCGCGCATTCAAGCTGATCGTCGGATTTTCGAGCATCTTCTCGTTTTACGACGTGCTATGATAGACGGAGTAAACAACGAAAGCCTTGAGGCGCAGGGGGATAGGAATGTGGTTCAAAATGGTGTGCAGTATATCATTCGCTTAATCATGCAACGAGATGGTTTGCCATTTCGGCACGTGGTCGAACTTGTCGACGATTTAGGTGGAGACATCATCGCATGGGACTTAGTTCGAGCGGAAGACCAAAAAACGATCCGTGATTTGACTGTGTTGATGCCGACAGCGGCACAGCTAAAAGGTCTCACTGAACAGTTATCCCAGCTAGAGGGTGTCGCGGTAGAGAATGTCTCAGACCGTACATTTTTAATGCATTTGGGTGGAAAAATTGAGATCAAGCCACGTGTGCAAATCAAGACGCGCGCTGATTTGTCACATGTCTATACGCCCGGTGTGGCGCGTGTGGTTGAAGCCATCGCCGAAGATCCCAGTAAAGCGTTTCAGTTGACAATGAAGCGCAACACGGTGGCCATTGTGACAGACGGTTCGGCCATTTTGGGCCTGGGTAATTTGGGCCCGAAAGCCGCTTTGCCCGTCATGGAAGGAAAATCGGTGCTCTTTAAGTGGCTGGGGAACGTCGATGCCGTGCCCATTTGCTTGGACACGACCGATACGGATGCCATTGTGGAGACAGTTGTGCGCATTGCTCCCGCCTTTGGGGGGATCAACCTTGAAGACATCTCTGCTCCGCGGTGTTTTGAAATTGAACGGCGATTGCAGGAACGCTTGGACATTCCGGTCTTTCATGACGACCAGCACGGAACGGCTACGGTTATTTTAGCGGGTTTGATCAATGCTGCGAAGGTTGTTAATAAACCTTTGACGTCGATGCGGGTTGTGATTGCGGGGATTGGCGCGGCGGGTACAGCGACCACGGAATTGCTGTTACATATGGGGGTGAAGGATATTGTAGGGTACGACAAGGAAGGCGCAATTGTTGCCGGCCAGTCGTATCCCAATCATCCTCAATGGCAAGAATATGCGCGCAAAACCAATCCCCATAAACGCACGGGGACCTTGCGGGAACTCTTGCGGGGTGCCGATGTGTTTATTGGGGTGTCGGCGGGAAATTTGCTGACTCCGGATGATATTAAAGAAATGGCGCGCGATGCTATTTTATTTGTGATGGCTAATCCCACGCCAGAGATTCAACCCGAGGTGGCCCAAGCGTATGCTCGGGTGGTCGCTACGGGACGCTCAGATTACCCCAATCAGATTAATAATGTGCTATGTTTTCCTGGCCTGTTTCGGGGTGTTTTAGATTCTCGGGCGCGAACTGTGACCATGGGAATGAAGGTTGCGGCGGCCGAAGCGTTAGCCGCGGTGGTAAAACCGGAAGAACTGGGACCCGAATATATTATTCCCAGCGTGTTCAACCGCAACGTGGTGGACAAAATTGCCGAAGCAGTCAGTTTAGCAGCTGAAAAGGATAATGTGGCGCGGCGTTCGTCAGGAGCTCGCATCTAAGCGCTTGATTTTTAGAGAACGGTGAAAAGCGTGCCGGAAACCGTCAGCCTTTTTCTCCATGAGATGGCTGTAATCAGCATCTTCTAAATGCCGGACTGTAATCACGACATTTTTATCAGAGCACGTGACCTGTTCAATGGTCACCAATTGTTGGTGGGCGCGGTCAAGGCCGTCGGCGATTCGGAGAATTGATACAAGGGGTCCAAGGCCTGGAATGCTTGCCAGGTATTGGGCCTTTTTGTTCGTTAAGGGTTTGCGGTGAAAATACGCGAGGTCGCTCACCCACTGGCGGCTTATAGGCCGCCACGATTGGGTCTCATACGTATAGGTTAGGATCCACCGGCTATGTCGATGGTGCTTGGGTTTGGCAATGAAATACCCGATATCGTGCAAAAGCGCTGCCGTTTCAAGATAGTCTCGCCATGGTTCCGTAGGCGGCAAGTCTAGGCATGTTTGTAGATGGTCAAATAGCGTCAACGACAATTGGGCGACGTGTATCGCGTGCGGCACGCCAACTGCATAACGTTTCATCAGGGCTTCCGTATGCTCTAAGATGGCAATCCCTCACTTTCGGCTTCAATGCGGTGGATGATGCGAGCCATCTGATCCAAATTTTTAATGTCCTCGACCACATGCCAGGGCAGTTGTTGCCGCAACGGGGCTAAGAGGGTTTGGATCTGTTCTTGAAACGCGATAAATCCGGAGAGTTGACTTCGACCTCCTACAGATTCCAATGGGTCTAACGCTTCGGCCCCCGCGAGCTTTCGCCGCGCAGCGGTTAACGGGGTAGCAGCAGGTTCTATGACCAGATCGGGTTGTAAAGCAAACCCGAGGCTGGTCGTCACCCAATTTTTATCGAGACCTTGAGCGGTAGCTCGGGCGTAAAGACTAATCCAAGACCTGTCAGAAATGACGATATATCCCGCCCGCAGATGCGGCAAAATGACTTCATGCATCACGATGGCAAGAAAACTGGCATAGAGCAAATGGCGGCTAGTGTCCCCAACGCGTCGATCATGTTTATTCAGGGTATTTTGAGTCTGTGACTTTTTACTGGGAAAAGGTCCTGTTACCACAGAGGGGTAGCCATGGGACTGCAATTGGCGATGGAGTTCATTAGCCAAGGTGGTACGTCCCGAACCGTCTAAACCATCCACCCCAACATATAAGCCCGGGTAATATGTGTCAACATATGGCCATTGAGGTGCTACAGTGCGTACCGGTCTACCCATGTTTAAAAATCTCCTTTTTTAATTGAGGTGATAGACGACGTGGTGTCATCGGCTGGGGCTTGAAAGAAATCAGACTGTTGCCAATAGGATTCGAGAATAGGCCGCAACCACTGTCGTAACACTTTCTGTTGATCGGTAATCGATAAGGTGGCATCAAACAATTGAAGAATACCTTGGTCCGCCAAGGCGAGATATGCTTGCCGCATTTTTTCTTGGAACCACAAAAAGCTGGCCCATCTATCATGCAACCCGCTAATATCTTGGCCGCTCTCGTAATATTTCAATTCGCGGGCGGCGTGTTTGATGCGTGAAATGGCCACATCAGGAGGGGCCGAAAAATAAATCGCCAAGTCGGGCTCGCGAACACCTTGGTACAGGGATTGGACCCAAGGCAAGTCAAGCCCTCGAACGGTATCACGGACCCATGCCGTATAGACCCAGCGGTCCGCTAGGACCACATAGCCGGCCTCAAGACGGGGAAGGATGAGGCGATGATATCGGTCATAAAAGTCGCTCGCGTGGAGGAGACTGAACGCTGCAGGACTTAACCACTCTTTCTTTTTGACATGGCGCATGATGGGTTTGATAAAGGATGAACTATTCCAAGCGGTACGGTAAACGGGGATGCCTTGAGCAGTCAGCCAACTATCTAGGAGGCTCATTGCTGTGCTTTTTCCTGACCCATCGGTACCTTCCGCGACAATTAAGTGGCCGCGAAAGGCATTGTGATCCATTGTCAACGTGCTGTCACTCCTACCTCAATGTTTTGTCTTGTTTTCTTACCGTCGTGCCGTATTTCAAGGTCTTTCACTTCGGTTCCCTCTTAAGCGGTCTTCCTTTGCCGTTATCACGTGAGCAAACCCTATCATGTCTCTCAGGGTCTAGGTCCGGCCAATCCTTCGTTCCGCTTGACGTGCGGTATGGAAGACGTGGGAGCCGGAATTAATTACAGGGTCATTCACTGAGTGAAAGCCCAAGAGGAGTGACACGACTTCCCACGCCTGAGACAGAACCGAAGCCGATCCATCTTTACGTGGCGGCCGACACCATGCCGATGCGCACGGCCTTGCATTCCGCTCGAGTGTTGGCAAACTGAAAGGGTTTGCCCGCGGGCCGCTCGTTTGTGTCCAGCCATTGCACATAATGCTCGTCTTTCGCCGCGTCGATGCCACCCACCCCCAGTAGTTGATGTCCCCGCTTAGCCATCATCTGTGCCGCCCTGAATGTGGTTGTTGTCTCTTCACTCCAACCCTATCAGAGAAGCCTTTCTTTATTCAAACCCTAAATCGCTCCGGACACTTTATTACAGGATCTTAACTTTAGGAAATTAATCCGGGAACGACCAATTTTAATTGCCAACTTTTTTTTACATCCTTGGCAACGTCAGCAAGATCCTTTGAGGGATTAGAGATTCCCGTACCAGACACCGTAATGGTGAGTTGTTTATTGGATTGTTGGACATTAAGGCGTTCTACTCCGGTCATTAAGGGTGGAGAAAACAGTTCAGCTAAACGGACCAAAACCCCAAGTTGCCGCACGGTGACCAATTCGGGTCGGCTTAAAATGCTGGAGTAGGGATTCCAATATTTTTGCAAACGCTTCACGGAACGATATGAGGCAATTAAGGCGACCTCTACCCACTCCTTATGACTGAGGCCCACAAGGGGAGCCGATAAGGCATAGTAGAATGTGTGTTGGTCCCAATGATACATGTTAATATTACGGCCCGTATAGCGGAGCAAAGCCGCTGTCCGGGCCAATTCCACGGCGCGGGGAGTCCATCCTAATATCGATTGCACAGCCTGTCCCAATTCGGCCACCCGTTCTTGAAGATGCATGGCCAAATGCAAGGGCCATTCATTGCGCAATGCTACGGTCAAGGCGCTATTCAAGGCGATTGATGAAAAAACGGGCGCCGGCTCGGATCCCAAATAATCTAAGAGTAGACCATTGCGGAGTCCAAATCCACTGATGGTTAACTGATCCGTTTGAGTGATTTGGAGCAAGGCCAAAATAATAGCGATTCCTGGAACAATAATATCAACGCGGTCTTTGGGGATATGCGCCACTTTTCTTCTTTGATCGGGAGTCATGGTGGCAATGTTATTTAACCATGTTTCAATCACTACCGTCGGCACCGAGAAGTGATGCACTTGCCTCAGAGGATAATCCATCTCTTCTTGGAGTGCTCGGGCTAGAACCCGGGCACTTCCCCCTAAAGCGATGCCCTGTAAGGGCATTCGGGGCAACCATTTGGCAGATGCGAATTGCTGGTGAATCCAGCCTTGGAGATCTTTATACACCGGAAAACGAGAGGCGAGGGACACGGCGCCAAATGGAAACGATTCTTGATGGACCAGTCTCCCCTCATTGAACGTTACAACTTCGGTGCTTCCACCTCCGACATCCACGGTCCAGCCTTGTGTTAAGCAAATGCTAGACTGAACCGCTCGGAAACCAATTTGGGCTTCATCTTCTCCCGATAGCACGACGACTTCTAAGCCTGTTTGACGTTGAATCTCTTGGATCACTTGTTGTTGATTTGCCAGATTACGCAACGAGGCGGTAGCTCGCACGATGATGGGGTCGGCGTGATAGGATTGGGCAATGTCCCGGAAATACTGTAAGGATTGCACGAGGCGCGAAAAACCATCCAGCGTGAGGAAGCCATCTGCATCTTTAGCTAAAGCCAGCCGTGGCGTGGCTTTTTGCTCATCAATAATTGCGGCCAGGTTTGGCCCAAAGCGCCGAACAACCATAAGACGCACAGAATTTGAACCAATGTCGATAATGGCGAGTAAAGATTCGTCGATGGCTAAAGCCCCCCATCATGGATAGCATACTGACCTATATTATAAGCGAAAGAGGCGCAGGACTTGCACATATGAGCCGTTACCCCCTTAAATTTTGGAGACGGCTGGATAACGCAGGGCGGTGACATGGTTATCCAAAAGGGTAGCCCAATGCCTGATATCGACCCTTAGGCTCTTCCCGTGAGCAATGGGATATAATAAGCAAGCAACGGTAGGAAAGGCAGGAGACGATACATGAATCATAGGCAGCAACAGTATATCGACATGCTCAAAGAAGCAGCCCCTTATTCGAAAAAGACCATATGGTGGTTTCGGGCGGCGGGCCTTATTACTCTGGTGGTATTGGGTGGCGGATATTGGGCATTGTTTATGACCATTGGGGGGCGTCTGTCTTTGTGGATGGTGATGGTAGCGGAACTGGTGGGGGTTGCAGTGATGGTGGCGGCTCTTGCAGCCTCTTTACGTAGTCGCCGACAGGATATCGAGCGTTACCGGGCATCACAAATGCAAGGAGGGGAATGAGACCCCTAGGGTGTCCCTACCGTGGACAATAAAAAATCCTAGGGCAGCAATGATGCCCACCCACAGCACTAACCCTACTAGTTCATGGGTCCAGTGATGATGAGAGGCGGGGCGACGGCTTGGAATAACAGAATCACGAGACTCTTCGGGCATCGACATATGGGAGGGAACATGGCGACGGTTTCGCTTGTACCGCAATCCGGTAACGAGAAAACTTCCTGTGACGATCCCACTTAGATACCACGCCCATTGAGGAACGAAGACCGACCAGATGAGAGGGGAGTTCCAGTGGCCCGTTTGCCATTCATGCAATACGCCTAAAGCCTCGGCTTGTTTATGGAGTTGAGCTTTTTCCTGAGCCACTTGTTGTAGCTGTTGGTGTAAACTTGAGAGCAGGGTATGCGCATGAGAGACGGTCGTTAGCATTCCAGCAAAATACGATGCCGCCATTAATGCGACTACAGCTAAAGATAGTAATACCCACCATGGCCAATACCATTGGGGCCATGAGATTCTCAGCCCCTTCGGTGTCGCCTCTTTTTGCGGTGCTTCGGTCAACGCGCGGCTGCCGGGTTCTATTTCAGACATCATCCTAACCTCCTCGTGGCCCACTGTTCATTTGACCGGTAACATCATACACTGTTCAACCCCATTCGTGGTGATTCGCCTTGTGTTAATTATATCCATTTGTCGTGGGCGGGAAACCATGGCTGCTTCTTTGTTATCTACTGGGCTTGACGCAAACGTCGGACTATTGCATATTTAATGGAACCCACGGCGCTTGGACTCGAACTCATTATGATGTCATATGGGAAGATTGATAATCGATGATGGATATCTTTTTAACTAACGAAAGGACGAATTCCTATGAGCCTTGTTGATAACCCAAGTACTGTGGCGTCTCGGTATCGGGACGCCATTATCACCAAACGTCTGCCGGTTGGGGCCACCATCGTGTTAGATCGAGAAGCGAAAGAATTAGGTATTTCGCTTAAGGTTTTAAAGCAAGCCATGCGGATACTAACGACAATGGGATTGGTATCCTGGCCGACTTCCGACACGGTTCAAGTGAGGGCTTTAACGACGCAGACGTTACAGGACTTGGAATATAGTCTGACCCGTCGGCGTTTGTAACGGTGTGTAATTGCGACAATTAGGACGACTGCCCGACGAGAAGGTTGCCTAACGTGTACCAAGGCAGCCTTCTCGTCGGGCGATTTATTGCAAGAATCCCTGGTATGTCAATCGTGCGGTGCCAACGGCTTCTTGACCGGGAATGCGTTGATCTTGGGAAGCAATGCGTTTAAAAGCCTGACGGGCGCGGCGTAGGCGCGACTTGACGGCGCTTAGGGGAATATCTAATGCCGAGGCCATTTCCTTTAGAGGCATGTTTTCGAGATCGCGCATAATAATGAGCATCCGTTGTGTCGGAGAAAGTTGGCCCAAAGCATGATGTACCAGCGCGCTTTGAAACCTCTTCTCACAATGGAGGTCGGGGTCTTCGGAGCTAGGGATTCGCATCTCGGAGTTGATGTAAAGCAGGGAGTCGCGAACCCGTTTTCGGGACGTGTCAATAAGGTAATTGATGGCCAGCCGGTAGAGCCATGTACTAAATTGTGCATCGTGTCGATATTGCGGTATGTGCTTCATGACACGCATCCAAATTTCTGATACGGCATCCTCTGCCTCATCGGCATTGCCCAGCATCCGCTGGGCCAGCCGGTACAGTTGCCCTTGGTGTCGGTCAAAGAGCTCTCCCAGGGCATTGGTAGTGCCCTGGCGATATTGTTGAATGAGTTCCCAATCGGTCATGTAAGGGGCCTCCATCATCAGTGCCTGAAACTTTACGTTACTATACATTCTATAATATCCAGCGGCAACAGTACAATCTTCGCATATTCTTCATTTCACGAGCTTGAGGATTAAAAAGAAACTTTTTAGCACAAGATGAGAGGGTATCTTTTTACGGGCAAATTCGTCTAACGTATGTAGACGTTATTCAGGCGTCTTAATAACTCTCATCACGATACGAAAGGATTGTGACCACTTGAAAATTAGCGTGATTTATTACTCAATGACAGGGTCTGTGTATCACTTGGCGCAAGCCGTGGCCGAAGGCGCGCGGCAAGCAGGGGCCGAGGTGCGCTTGCGGCGCGTTCCTGATCTTCTGCCTCTGGAAGTCATTGAATCCAACGAGAACATTAAACAAGCGTTAGAGGCCCAAAAAGATGTTCCGGTTGCAGTATTAGAGGATTTGACTTGGGCAGACGGAATTGCCTTTGGATCTCCAACACGTTATGGGAACATGGCGGCGCAGCTGAAAAACTTTTTAGATCAAACCGGCCCGTTGTGGGCTCAAGGGCAATTAGCGGGGAAAGCGGCAGGGTTTTTCACCGGAGCTGCAACCATGCATGGAGGCCATGAAAGCACAATTCTCACGATGTCAACTTTTGCGTACCATCACGGGATGGTGATTGTGCCGACGGGATACCTTAGCCCAGCGGTCCATGGCACCCAGACAGGCGGGAGTCCTTATGGTCCCACGGAACTAGGCAACAAACCAGAACTGTCCGACGATGAGCGCTCTGTCGGTTTGCTTTTGGGTGAACGGCTCGCTATGGTGGCGGGAAAACTGATCAGCTAACATCATGGAAAGTTAGCAAAAAACTCCTCGAGATTACTGAGGAGTTTTTTGCTAATCCGTCGAGCAACATGGGTGACACGACATCAAGGTGTGTTGCGAAGAATGCCCCGTAATTGGGAGGGTGTTGCATAGAGCGCTTGGGATGTGATGATCTCACGCGCTTGGGGTATTTGATTCCAGACGTTCCAATTGAGTATGCCAACGACACGGTGGTCGTGCAGGTAATACAAAACACCTTCTTCGCCAAACGTAACCCAGTCGGCAAAGATTTCTAACGTTGAGTCGAGACGGCCAATGGCTTCATATCCCATATGGAACATATCTGAGTAGAAAAAGGGGAGGTGCGTATAGGGTTTTTCAGCTCCAGCCATATTCAACCCCGCGGCCTTACCCTGAGATAGAGCGTTATCCTCGTGTTCGACGCGGCGCTTTTGGTGGGGATAAGGATAAGGAAATTCGCAAACGTCCCCTGCAGCGTAAATGTTAGGGTCCGATGTTTGGAGAAATTCATTCACAACAATACCGTCCTGAACAGTGAGACCTGCCTTTTCAGCCAACGCGGTGTTGGGACTAAACCCGACTCCTGCGACAACCGCATCCACAAGGCACGAACGCCCGCTAGTATCTGTGACCAGGATTCCCTGCGCATTTCGGGTAAGGCTTGCAATATGGCTTTGACTCCAAAGCGAAATATGATGTTGGCGGTATTGCGTGTCGATATAGTTTTTAAGGTCTTCGGGAAATAGTCGGTCGACCAAGTGCGATTCAGGGAATATCATCGTGACCGTTTTGTCGAGGAGAGATAAAGCGGCTGCGATTTCGGTGCCGATAAAGCCGCCCCCAATGACTAAAAAGCGATTAGCAGAGCGTGTGAGGCGATAAAGCTGAAAGTAGTCGTCTAGCGTATGAAAATAGAGAATAGGGACATCGGGGAATGGTAAGGTCTTAGGTGTTCCGCCTACAGCCAAAAGCAATTTGCCATAATGATACGTATGCCCGTATTGATCGTGAATGGTTTGTTTGTCGCGATCCACGGTCTCAATAACGGTGGCGAGATGTTCATCAGCGTGTAGTGCTTGCGCGTCAGGCCGCATCCAAATATTCTCAATCCGTTCGTCTGTCCAAAGCCTTTTGGATAGAGGTGGGCGGCTATACATAGGATAGCGTTCTGCAGAAAAAATTCCGACTGTGCCTCTCTTATCACGTCGTCGAATGCCCGCCGCAGCCGCTGCTGAAGCCATGCCGCCTCCGACAATTATGTAGTCATAGTGTTTCACCATAAGGCCTACCTTTCTATTTCTTCATCGGGGCACTTCATTGGCCAAACGATAGTAAGGTCTTACATAAAGTCTCCCTTCTAAAGAGTATAGATCGTTAGCAGATGCTTACCGTATAATGAATCAACATCAATGGGTTTTTTATAGTGATATGAATAAAAGGGAGGTATGGCTAGACATGGTAATCCCGTCAGTAAATCGTGAGGTGACGGACGATACGTTACTGGCTTTAGAACGGGAAGGGGATTCCTATGCGCTGGACCAACTTATCCTGCGCTATCAGTCATTGGTTACGGCGAAAGCGCGGACATACTATGTGGTCGGTTTGGAACATGAGGACCTGCAGCAGGAAGGGTTATTGGGATTATTTTATGCCATTCGGCATTTTCGTCCGGAACAAGGGGTTCCATTTCAAGCCTTCGCTGATTTATGCGTTAGCCGACGGATTGTAAGTGCGGTGATTCGTGCAACACGTAAAAAACAGCAACCCTTGAATACAGCGTTTTCTCTCTATCAATCGAGTTCAGACGAACAAGATGGTCAGCCTTTTATTGGGCGCCTTGTCGATCATGGGGCGATAAATCCTGAAAATTGGGTGATGGAACAGGAATCCACCGAAAAATGGACGGCACTTTTAAATCGAAGGCTGACCGCGCTGGAACGCGATGTGCTAGCTCTCTATCTTTCTGGGTTCACCTATCATCAAATTGCCGCTCAACTTGGGCGTAGTGCCAAATCGATCGATAACGCACTGCAACGGGTAAGGGCTAAGGCGAGTAACGAATTGGACCTTCGCATGTTGTCGTAAAAAATTAATTGTGCATTCCCAAAAGCAAAGCCAATGGCACAGAAATCGCGGCAACGGACAAAAAGAACCCAATAATGAGGATAGCTGCCAGATATTAATTCAGGTTGCAACGACCACTCGGCCTGCATCTATTCCCCATGGTTTGGCTGAGGCCGACGATGGGCTGAGCGACCGCCTAGGTATCTAACCAGGCGATGTGGAGAAAGGTAGGGAGTATGGTGTCATGGATTTGCAACTGACCAACAAAAACATCGTGGTGGTAGGAGGTTCTCGTGGACTGGGCAGGGCTGTCGCTGAAGTCTTGGCCACTGAAGGCGCAAATGTCATTATCGCTTCCCGCCATCAATCGGAGAACATAGGGAATCCCGCCGTGGAGTGGCGTTTCCTCGACATGCAAGATATGACGAGTCTAGAAGAGTTTGCGGAACATCTTCCTTGGGGCACTGTCGATGGGATTTTTTTAAATACCGGCGGGCCCAAGCCGGGGCAATTTTTCGACGTAAGCGACGAAGATTGGCAAGCAGCGTTTCTTAGCTTAGTCAGGTCCCCAGTGTTTTTGATTCGCGTTCTATCACAAAAATTCACGCCCGGGTCTAGTATTTTATTCAACACCTCTTCGTCTCTGAAAGTTCCAATTGATGGGCTTATTCTATCTAATGTGTTGCGTCCAGCTGTCGCGGCATTGGCGAAGTCCCTGTCTTTAGAGATGGCAGAGCGTCAAATACGGGTCAATGTCATTGCCCCTGGGCGTATTGATACCGAACGCGTTCGGGAGTTGGATGCCTATCGAGCCAGTATGACGGGAATGGATATTGGTGCGATTTACCAGAATGCCGCATCTCGAATTCCTCTGGGGAGATATGGCCAACCGCGAGAATTTGCACAGGCGGCAGCTTTTTTGTTATCACCTGCGAGTCAATATATTACGGGAAGCACGTTATTTGTGGATGGAGGGCAAACTCGTGCCTTGTAAGTAGGCGTGGGCTATTTAACCGTGTCTTGAAATGTCACCAGGTTATTTCTTTGTGTATATTATATTACTATCTGCAAACGACGCAGGATTCGATCCGAACGATGTCACCGCTTTAGCTATTGTCGCTAAATTACCATCCCTATGACATCATCAACAAGACAGGTTCGAATAAAAAGAGTTCAGCATACGGATTTCAGATGCCTGGGCTAGGGTTCTTTGCGTTGTTGCGTTTCCTAGATGGCTCCGCTGTCCAGAGCGTGCTCTGGGGTGTTCAAATGCGGTTATGGTTTTTGATGAGTTCAGGAGATAAGAGCCAGCGCGGGCGTATCATGATGCATGGCGGGAATCCCCCAAGGCGCGCGGTTTTGGGTCGGGGGCAACGGTGCGAAGAAAATTTTGAGGTCAAAACCGTGGTCTGAGTTCGGGGTCCAACGGAGGACTAATCATTTCTGTGCTACTCACCGCAATGTTAAAGCATTTCACATTTATTATCTGATTATTCGTCTAAAAAACTTGTGATGTGGTTCACAAAACAGTTATAATAACTCTCGATGAGCCACACCATTTATCGGTATCGGCCCTCATCTCTTTTATAGGGTGAAATTGCTGAAAATTTGTAATACCTGAAATCATGAAGCCGATTGCGAAATTCCATTCCGTGGGTTCGCAAAAATGGCCATAGCAGGGACAAAAAAGGAGGGTCACGCGTGGGATTTGGATCATTTAATAGCTGGCTGCACGACGGACTAAATAAGGGATATGCCGTAGCGCAAATCAATATCAACAATCTGGAATTTGTCCAGGCAATTATTGAAGCGGCGGAGGAGGAGAAAGCCCCCGTTATTTTAGGAGCTAGTGAAGGCGCCCTTAAATACATGGGGATCGACTACGCGGTGGCCATCTGCCGTACGGCGGCTGAGCGCGCGACAGTGCCTGTTATGTTGCATTTGGATCATGGACCTAATTTGGAATGGGTGCTCAAGGCGATTCGCTATGGATTTTCTTCTGTAATGATTGATGCGTCGCATCTGCCTTTGGAGGACAATATTGCATTAACCAAGAAAGTGGTCGATTTGTGCCATCCCCTTGGAATTGAAGTGGAGGCCGAGCTCGGACGGATTACCGGAACGGATGACGACTTAACTGTGGACGAACGACTCGCCACATTATGCCGGCCCGACGATGCTATGCGTTTTGTGGAGGAAACCCATGTCGACGCATTAGCTGCCGCTATTGGATCCGCGCATGGTCATTATCACGGCACGCCGCAACTTGATTTCGAGCGACTGGCGGCCATTCGGGAAGCGACACAAATTCCGTTGGTGCTCCACGGTGGTTCAGGAATTCCTGACGAGGATGTGAAAAAGGCTATTAGTCTTGGCATTGCAAAAATGAACATTAATACCGACAACCAAGAAGTTTTCACCAAAAAGGTGCGTCAAATTTTGGCAAGCAACGAAACCCTTTATGATCCCAGAAAATATTTGGGCCCAGGCCGGGATGCTATCAAGGAAATGGTGAAGAGTAAATTGCGACTGACCGGCTCTGTCAATCGCGTCTGATAGCGACGAATTAGGAGGAGAGCATAGACGGGTTGTCTGGACAGATAGGAGGGACTAAAATGGTACCAAAACGTCACCGCATTACAATGATTGGCATCGCGGGAGACAGCGGTGCAGGCAAGTCAACTTATGCCACGGCTCTACAAGAATTGCTAGGGCCAGACCGCGTAACGGTTTTGACACTAGATGACTATCATTCATTGGACCGTGATGAGCGTAATGCCATCGGCATTACGGCGTTGAACCCATGGAAGGCGAATAACCTTGGCCTTCTAGTGGATCATGTTTGGGCCTTGAGGCATGGTCGTCCCATTGTCAAACCGACATATGATCACGCGACCGGACGATTTGGCCCCATGGAAGAAATAGTTCCGAAGGATATTATCATTTTGGAAGGTTTGCATACCCTCTACCTGGAGCGTCTCCGCGAAGCCTTGGACCTGCGCATGTATTTTGACACAGACAATGAGTTGCGTGTTCGTTGGAAAGTGCGCCGTGATTCTGGGGCCCGTGGTTATACTCCCCAGGAAGTTTTGGCGGAAATTGAACGGCGACGTCCTGACGTCATGCGCTACATTGAACCGCAGAAAGCGTTTGCAGATCTGGTGATTCACTACATGCCTGACGATTCGCAAGAACCCAGTCCCGAATACCCAGAGCCGGTGCGTGTGGTATTTGCTGAGAGACTACGGCGTAACAAGCGCATTTTGGTTAAATGGTTGGCCTTAGGAGCTCGCCTGGGGTTGGTGCATGCCGAACATGTACATGACATTGTGGAAGGCGAAGAAATGGAAGTAGCGGCACTTTGGGGAACGACTCAGCAAACCGCGTTGCAGTCTTTAGTGGAAATGGTGTCTGACAGTCAGTTGTTTCATGAACACATAACCCGATTGGGGAAGACATTGGATTATGATCCGATTGGTGTTTCGCGGATTTTAGTGGCTAGTATGATTTTGTTGTTGGACCGTAATTTTCGGCACGATGAACAAAGTCTGCGCCAAATGTAAGGCGAAGACCATAGGAACGGTACTACAAAGAAACCCGAAGAGTTACTCTTCGGGTTTCTTTGCGGACATTTGGTACCATGGGCTGGGAGCCGGGATAAACTGGACCTCGCGGAAGTGGTGGGACAGCAGCAAGTGCTCAAGTTCATTCGGTGCAAAACGAATATCAATAGGCGGCCCAAATGCGGTATCCACTTTGTCCCATTCCACTAAAAAGTAGGTACCTCCGGGTTTAAGAATGCGAAGGACTTCATTGAGAATCGCAGGATAATCAGGGAGATCGTGAAGCACGTTGGCCATAAGGACCACATCGACTGAAGCGTCGGCTATAGGAATATCGTGGGCCATGGCTTGAATCGGGGACAAATTTGTTAGCTTGGCTTCTGTCGCGCGCTTAGCAGTCCATTCCAACATATCTTGCTGTCTGTCGATCGCAAATACACGGCCTTGAGGCAATCGCTTGGCCGCAGGGATTGCATAAAAACCCGGTCCACACCCAATATCTGCCATAATTAGGTCGGGCCGGGTCAAAAAGTGATCTAACGTTTCCTCAGGCGGAAAAACTTGCTGGCGGCTAGCCTCCATTTGCGCTAATCGTTCGGGATCGAAATGATGACCATCGTGCGGCAACAAAAAACCTCCCTTAGACTGAATTAGTGAACGCCTAGACCCGGTGTTACCATTTTTGCCAGGTCTGTCGCGATTGATTCAAGCGGCCAATAATCTGATCAAATTCTTCGTGCCCTAGTTCACCCCGGGCATAGCGTTCTTGAGCGATTTCTAGGGGAGTTTGGGTAGGAAGTGATGGTGTCTGGTCCTGAAATATGGACCTTGGGTGCGAATCCCAATAAGACGATTCATCTTGAGGAGCAGACATCCGTCGATAAAATGCTGCACTTGCAGCCAAAACACTCATAGCGATGATAAACGGCGGGAAAACAAAGAATAGCACTGGCATCTTCGTCATCTCCTTGTTATCTCCTCTTATTGTAGCAAAGATCCGCGGAGACAAGATAGAGAATTTTCGCAAGCACTCTTTATAAGAGAAAAGGATTGCTAGGACCGACGTTTTCCAACAGTAGACCTTCGACGAATCCTCCAAGCCATTGCTGCGATGTGAGGAGGGCAAATTGCGGCGATAAAACTTGGACAATCTCGGCGATTGTTGGATGGGACACACAGCATGGTCGCGTGGGCAATCCCGTAAATCGCCGGTAGGTTTCGGACCAATACCAAATACGATGGGCGATACGTGCTAAGAAGGTGTCCCGAGGGCCGTGGGTGAGCAAAATAATACGGCCGCCTGGGCGCGTCAAGCGGGATAGTTCAGATAGCACCACGGGCCATTGCGTGGTTGTTGTTAAGACAAAATCGGTGATGATACGATCAAAACTTTGATCAGGATAGAAAATATGATCCCAATTACCCATAAGCCATTGAATGCGACGTTCTGTGCGGTTGCGCGTTAAGGCTTCGGCTTGGTGTAGCAGTTCGAAGGAATTGTCAACACCGACCAATTCGGTATGCACTGAAATGGTCGAGGCGATTTTCCGTGTTAACGCGCCTCGTCCACATCCTAAGTGCAAGATATTCTCCGCGCTGTCCGCCTCGAGATGAGACAGAGCCCATTGCTGCCATGGGAAAACAGGCGGCGGCTCAGTTTTGCCTGTCTTATGGATGCTATGATAAGCTTGTTCCTTGGCAATGCCTGGCATCTTCATCACCTGCTCCATTCCCACTTCTCTCATTCCTATTTACACAAAAATTGTGTAACCAAACCACGACCAGATGGGGTAAAAAGGATGGTCCATCTGGTCGTGAATGAACGGAATAGTTATGGGAATTAGCGATTAGGATGCAGATTTCGTGGGGGGAGCAACCGTAACGAGGGTACCGTAGTGCATATAAGGCCACACACGTGCGGCGACCGGAATAGGCAGTTCCACGCAACCTAGACTTTGAGGAAATCCATAGGAGGCACGGGGAAATCCGTGAACAGCGTCGCCGCCTTTAAAATAATTGATGTAAGGCACCCCGGGGTCATAATATTTAACGCCAAACGGGTTAACGCCCTGCATGGTTTGGGAACGATACCGCAGATAGACGGGGTAGGTTCCAAGGTACGTGGGCGACTGTGGAATTCCGGTGTTAGCGAGGGTCTTGAGAATAATTTGTCCATTGTGCCATAGTGTGAGAGTTTCGGGAAGATTTTCGGACACGTAGGCATAGGTGTATCCATCAGGATTCGTTTGGTCCGCAAGATCGGCATTGATTAGAGCCTTCCATACGGCAGGTCCTGCTACACCATCTGTGGGCATGCCTTCTACGCGTTCAAAATTCATCACAGCTCCTTTAACCATGACGTTATATTGGCCAGGAACCCATAGGCTTTGGAGCGCGGCTGGAGTTTGGGCATACTCCCATTGAAATTGACCCGAAGGCGCCGTTTCCATCGCGGCAATTTGCGCGGGTAGGGTTGGAGCCACGGGGGTAGAAGGAATCCACTTCAAAGGAAGATATCCGAGTTTGGCTAGAAGTTCTTGAAGACGCAAAGTCGAGCCAGGGGCGGTAGCCCAGTTGACGGATAACGTCTTTGGGAAATAGGCGCCGTCCGTGGCAATATAGCCGTTCTTGCCGCCGGGCAACGTCACATTAATGACGGCATTAGGACCGTATCCCCAAGTTGATGAATTCGGAATGAATTCTTCCGTTTGGTTGTTTTTCCAAATCCAATGGCCCGGAATGGACGGACTAAGCCGTGGCGTGATGCGTGGATTCGCAATGGGCTGAGAAAATGAGAGGAGTAACGGAGTGTACAAGCCAATCGGATGATACACCGACGGGGATGTTGTGACTTTGAGCCACCCCGGCGTACGCCAGCTAAGAGTTTTGGGCATGGAAACACTTTCCCAAGCGCGGGCTTGGGTTTCTACAGTCAGGGTGCCTTGTTGTCCTGGCACAGTGCCCAAACTATTAATGGAATAGACCTGTTGTGGAACCGGTGCGGTGACCTCGCTTATCCGGCCGCTTGCCATAATGCGGATGGACGATGCCGGGGCCGAAAGAGATAACGACAAGGGTTTGCCCGGGGATACAATTAAGTGATTGGATGCGAGAATGGGATCTGTTGGAGTCGTGACCGTATGAGTAACGGTTACGGGACCAAATGGCCACCAACTAGGACCTTGCACCGCAATTCGCACGTCATAGACCGAGCCGGCGTGCAAGGAGCGTGAGGGCCACAATTGGCCATTTTTAATAACCAGAGGAATGGCCTGCCCGTGCGCGTTGACAGCGTCGGCCATTAGGACATGTCCTGTAACGGTAATGCGAGCTAAAGCGCGAGAACTCGCGCCAAAGGAGACTCGGGGCCAGATGGCATAGGCTGCGAGTCCGGCCGCAAGAAATGGCAACGGCCAGAGATATGTTCCCCAGCGGTGCGGTCTATGTTTACCACTACGCGTTTCCAACAAAGGAAATCACCTACCATTCATATACAATCCCATCCATACAATCTTCTACTTAGAGTAACGCAAGGCATCCTTCAATGGTTACAATCCTGCTAGCAAATTTACCGCATTTTGGCCGACTGGAATACACAAAAGACGATAAGGTTCGACAAGTGGCGGTCTAGAAGCAAAAGCGAGATGGGGCGGAGAGCTATTGGGTTTCTTTTCACATAAAGGTTCCTATTCTTTAGTGACTCTTCCTGTGAAAAGTGCAAACGTTGTAGTGCATTGCCGCAGGACTTCCCGGCCGATTGCCACGGTGCTTCGTAGTTCTTTTGGGATGGACCTCTAGTGGGAGTCTGTAAACCTGCGAGCCTGCAAGGTCCTTAACCATCCTAGGGACCTACAGATCAGGTGAAGAGCCACCGCCAGACGGAAAAAAACCCGGAACGTTCGCACGGTGCAGAGCGGGGAGGTGAAAAAACACCGAGGGAAAATGCTAGACTCGGTAGTACGAAAGGTCCAAAGACTAGGGCCAAATGGCCCCGAAGACTGTGATCCGGTAGTCCCTGGAAATGGGACCCCCTGCCTCTCTTGCACGAGGCCATAACCCGCTACACTAAAGATGCACAGCAAGGGGTTTTTAGAAGAACGGCCAGAAATACCCGTTCTTGTGAATTCAAAACAATAGAGCGGGGTACCCTACGCTGGAGATAAAGGAAGGTGAGAACATGACCACTCAGACAGGCAACTATATTGTGGAAATACTGTTTCTCGTGACGTTTGTCGTCGGGCTCTTATGGCCCAGTAAGCACCACTAAGCAGCAACAAACGGTGCGCACGTAGTAGCGACACAGGGAGGGAATGAATTATGGCGAACTGGACAACGGCGTCTCGTAAAGCGCTGGCGGAAGTGATGTCAGTCGATACATGGCTGCCAGAAACGATGCCCGAGTACGCGCAGGGTTTTATGTATATGTTAGGGTCTCTCACGGCCTCCAGTTTTGTGGCACTCATTATTTCGGGGGTGGTGCTGGCAGCCAATGGTCCGGCCAGCTGGTCTTATAACGGGGCCGACCGCTTTGCAGCAGCGGTGCATTTTTGGTCCGTGCAAGCATTTTTCTTCTTTATGATGTTGCATTTGTGGCGAGTGTTCTTTACCGGAGCGTGGCGGGGTGGACGCAAGGAAACATGGTTGCTCGGGGCGTTAGCTCTTCTTATCGCTATTCCTACCGCATTTACGGGATTTTTGATTAACGGAGACTTTTATTCTCAGTGGAATGCCGTGCAAGCTAAAGATGGTTTGAACGCTTTAGGGTTAGCGTGGGTCAATTTGCCCAATGCTGGGCAAATGTTTGGTATGCATGTGGTGGTTTTGCCATTAACCTTGAGCGTTATTATCTTTGGACACATCGTGAGAGTGCGGATCAAGGGTGTTGTACCGCCGTATCCCATCAAACACGAGGCGTCTGTTTCAGCGGTCTCAAAGGAGGGGCAATAAGTCATGGCGACACGAGCGCAAGATGATATGGTGACGAATTACCGCTACGTCCCAGAAGACTTTATGAAGCATTTAATGGGGACTCTAGCCATTGTCTCAGTCCTTGTCTTGGTATTGGCGGGCTTGTTTGGGGTGCCGGAGAAACCACCTCTGACCATTCAGAAGGATGCGATTCAAAATCCTGTGGCGTTTGAAGCGATGACCACGCGCGACCTTAATGGGCAAGGTCGTATGGCCAGTTATGGACCGCCTTACAACAATGGAACCGGGAACTTGGAGTTTGTTTTTCAGAAGTGGGTAGGAATTCTTCACCCGCTTAATGCGGAAAACGACTTTATTCTAAAGCCGCTGCGCATGGCGGCCACCGTCAATCCCTCTATCACGCCTGCTTTGAATCAGTTTGAAAGCGCGTCACGGGCACAGCAGATTCTTTGGGCCAACAATTATGAAAATGCCTTGGCTAAAGGCACCGTTAAGAATGGTGTGGTTGTGGTTCCGCCGGGCAATTACGGACCAGTGCAAGCGTTGATGAATGACACCTTGAAGCTGGGTGAGAGTGGTCTAATGTCTGGGGCCTTAATCCGGAATCCCAACGTCGTCACACGTTTTGATAATCAAAATTACGAGTTGTTTCTTGAGGGGCAACCCCTTCACAGCGCGGCGGCCCCATTGAACCTCAAAGGCACGCAGTGGGGTATTGAACACTCCGCGGTGCCCGGATATCCAGCCGCTTGGTGGATGACCATTCCGACATGGATTTACCAGTGGCCGTTCGTCGCCAATTCGCCTGCTAACGATGCAATTGCATTAAGCATTGGCTTCCTGTTCTGGTTGGCATTGGCTTTGACCCCTTGGATTCCAGGCTGGAACAAGGTTCCTCGTTACCTTGGGGTCTATAAGCTGGTTTGGAAAGACTTCTACTATCGTCAAACACACACGTCTCCCAGCAAAGGAGATGAGACGCGTGGAGTCTCTTAAAAAGAGCGTGAGTTTCCTTCGCATGGCTGGCGGGAGCGTGTTAGGAATCGCTGGATTCGGCACCATTAGTACGGGGATTTTACCCTTCCGCGGCGAGCACGTGTTATTAGGCCTTGGCGAGGTGGCTGTTGGTACCGTCCTAGCGCTTGGGGTTCTTACCCCGCTGCGGACTGGACACCATCCTTCATAAAGGATTGGACATAGAATTCCCAAGAAGCCCCTGACTATTCTGTCAGGGGCTTCTCTTGTTTGAACGTTAGTAAGTAGTGCTGCCGAAGCCTCCTGTGCGGGTTGCTTGGGCCGCGTCATCATCTGTTACACCAAACCTTACAAATATGCCTTGAGCAATGCGGTCACCGCGTTCAATTATGACCGGCTCTTGACCGTTGTTGGTGAGAGGAATGAAAATATGGCCCTCGTTGTCGGGGTTGTCCACATAATCTCGGTCAATGACGCCCACTTGATTGGTGAGAACGCAATGTTTTTTGATAGCCCATGAACTTCGAATGACGATAAGAAGCACTTCGCCGGGAGGCATGTATGCCTTAAGCCCCGTGGGCACTAGAGCTGTTTGGCCGGGCGTTAACTCGATTCGCGCGGCAGATGCCAGGTCATAGCCAGCCGAATCTTGGGTATGACGGACAGGGAGGGAAAGCCCTTGGTCTTGGTAGTCGGATACAAAGGCAAAATAACGGATCACGGTTAAGCTCCTTTTACAAATGATGGAATGTGCTGGGTATGAACTAACACCGAAAATTAAGCCCCATCACTCCGTATGATAGTCAATTGCGGCCTGTGATGAAAGTCATAGAAAATAATGCAAAAAAATAGCGATGAAATGTGGAATAACTAGTATACTGACAAAGGAAGGAAGAATATTGGGATTATTACTGAATATTCTTAGAAAGTAAAGGTTCCGCTTTGAGAGGAGACTGTTCTATGGCGGATGACAACACAAGAATTTCCGAGACAGAAATCGCTGTACACTGGCATGAGGAAGAGTATTATTCTCCGCCAGAAAGCTTTATTCAGCAAGCAAACTTTCGCGACGCCGATGCTTTAAGGAAGTTTGAATTAGACAATTTTCCTGATTATTTCGCGGAATATGGCCATCTTTTGCAGTGGGACCGTCCGTGGGATCAGGTCTTTGATGGGAGCAACCCGCCCTTTTGGAAGTGGTTTGTGGGCGGTAAACTGAATGCGTCTGTCAATTGTATTGACAGACATTTGGCTAAAAATCGCAATAAGACGGCCTTTTACTTTATCCCGGAGCGCCCGGAAGAGCCTAAACAAGTGGTAACGTATCAGGATCTATTTGTGCGGGTCAATGAGTTTGCGGCGTTGTTGCGTGATTTAGGTGTCAAGCAAGGAGACCGCGTGACCATCCATTTGCCAATGGTTGTTGAACTTCCTGTGGCGATGTTGGCTTGCGCTCGGTTGGGAGCCATTCATTCGGTCGTGTTTGGCGGCTTTAGCGGGCAGGCATGTGCTGACCGCATTGTGGATTCCGAGAGCGATGTTTTAATCACGATGGATGGGTATTATCGGGGTGGCAAGTGGCTAAGTCACAAAGACAAAGCGGACATTGCTGTCGACAAGGCTAAAGAAGCGGGGCATATTGTTAAGCATGTATTAGTCTTCGAGCGGCATTCCGGAACTTACACGAGTAACGCCCCGCTTGTTGCCGGTCGAGATATCTTAGTTAATGATGTTATCCAGCAATACCGCGGACGTCGTGTAGAGCCTGTTTCGATGCGGGCTGAAGACCCCTTGTTTTTAATGTACACGAGTGGGTCGACGGGTAAGCCCAAGGGTGTGCAACATTCGACAGGGGGCTACCTCTCCTATGCGACGGCCACGAGTAAGAACATTTTGGACATTCAGCCCGAAGATGTCTATTGGTGCATGGCTGACATTGGCTGGATTACGGGTCATTCGTATATTGTCTATGGTCCCTTATCACTAGGCGCGTCTTCCGTCATATATGAAGGGGTGCCATCTTACCCTGATGCCAATCGTCCCTTTGCGATTGCGGAGGAATTAGGAGTGAACATTTTTCATACATCTCCTACCGCGATTCGAAGTCTACGGATGGCGCAGAATATCGCTCCCCAAAACTACCAGTACCACTTTAAGCTCATGGTGACCGTGGGAGAGCCCATTGAACCCGATGTGTGGCGTTGGTATTACCATGTCATCGGACGCGATGAAGCCGTGATTGTCGATACATGGTGGCAGACCGAAACGGGAGGATTTTTATGTAGCACGGTACCGGCTCTCGATAAAATGAAACCCGGAAGTGCGGGCCCGGGTATTCCCGGAATTCATCCTGTCATTTACGACGATGAAGGACATGAAATTGCTGCGGGCTCTGGACGAGGGGGGAATATTTGTATTCGAAACCCATGGCCTGGGGCTTTGCAGACCATTTGGAAGGACCCTAACCGCTTTGTCTCGACCTATTACGGGAAGTATTGTAAGAATCCCGAGAGTAAAGATTGGCACGACTGGCCGTATATGGCCGGAGATGGCGCAATGTTGGCCTCTGATGGGTATTTTCGCATCCTGGGACGCATCGATGATGTGATTAACGTAGCAGGACACCGCCTGGGCACGAAAGAAATTGAGTCGGCGGTCCTTAAGCTGGATGATGTCGCGGAGGCTGCAGTCATTGCGGCACACGACGACATGAAAGGCACCGTTCCGGAATTGTATGTGTCTTTACAACCTGGGGTGGTTCCGTCAGACGAGCTGAGCGCGCGCATTGTCGCTGCGATTGTTACGGAAATTGGGCCAATTGCCCGTCCGCGCAAGGTGTGGATTGTTCCAGATTTGCCGAAGACCCGTTCAGGAAAGATCATGCGCAGAATTCTTGCGTCCATCTCGAACAATAAAGAGATTGGGGATGTGACGACTCTGGCGAATCCAGAGGTTGTGGATACGATTCACCAGATGGTCCGTCCTTAATTGACGGGTCTATGACCCGAAAAGGTGCAGGCCATTGGTCTGCACCGCACGTCATCTTGACAGACACAAAGCTCCTACACATGATTGGAGGTTGGATGACATGACTGGGAAATTGGCCAATCCTGGCCCGCTGGGGCTGGCAGGATTCGCATTTACTACGTGGATGTTAAGCATGATCAATGCGGGGTGGTTTAACGCCCATGCGATGGGAATGATTATCGCGCTGGCAATGGCATTTGGGGGCACCGCGCAGTTGGTGGCGGGGATTTTGGAATACCCGCGCGGCAATACGTTTGGCACTGTGGCGTTTTTCTCATACGGAGCGTTCTGGTGGTCTTTTGCCTTGTTTGCTCATTATTTTGGCGCTCAAGTGCCTGCGGCGTTTGTCGGATGGTACCTTTTTATGTGGGGTGTCTTTACCTTTTACATGTGGATTGCCACGTTTCGAGCCAATCGGGCTTTGCAATTGGTTTTTCTCTTCTTATGGATTACTTTTATCGTCTTAGCCATTGGAGCGTGGACTACGGTCGGTATTACCGAGATCGGTGGCTACTTAGGCATGATAACCGCGATCTTAGCGTTTTATGCATCGGCAGCGGATGTCATTAATCCTGCATTTGGCCGTGATGTTCTTCCCTTACACGCATATAATGCCTCACCAAACCCAACGAAACCCCGTCGTAACGCGGGCTGATATTATCTTTCATTCTTTAAATAGGGCGGTCTGCTTTACAGCAGACCGTTTTTTTTCGTGGCGTGTGCTCGGTAACCATCATGAACAGAGAGCTCTATTTGAGCATTGAGGGCGGGAGACGGCCTTGGAGCCAGTGGGTTTGGCTTCGTATCTGATAGCAGTGACTTTCGGGCCGCAAGACAACAGTCCACCCAAGATGCCGTACGCTACGGAAAAGACCGTCGTGGTGGCGGGGAAAACCATCAGCGCGAAGCTTCAGCCACCGCCAGCATATGCTTCAAGCTTGTCTTTTGAGATGTATAACCATGCATTAACGGCTTCCAAAGGCATCCGGTGTCATAAGGGGCGTATCCCGCGCTTTTTACGACCTAAATCTCTTTGGATTTGGTCATTTTTGGCACGCTGGACCGACACATCCTGTTTTAAGCGATACACGAACACACGAACTGGTGTGCTTGCCCATTGACGCATTTCGCTTATAGCGTATAATTATGCAACAGTGTCTATAGAAAGTGGAGGGTATGATGACGCGTACACGATGGAATCTGTTAGGGACAAGCACGTTGCTGAGTTTAAGTTTAGGCCTTAGTGGGTGTGGAGCGAATTCCACGGGAGCGACGACCGCCCATGCTCAACCAATGCATGGAGGAACCGCTGTTATTGCATTGCCAGTGCAGACTTCGCCCAATTGGTTTTTTCCAGTGATGTCATTAACGGCGGATTCGGTGGTGAATTTTCAGGTCGATGAAATGATGTATAAGCCGTTATTGCACATTTCGCGTCATGATACCGTAAATTATGCGCGGTCGCTTGCATCATCGGTCACGTGGAATGCTGCAGGAACCCGCTATGTTGTTACATTGAACAAAAAATGGCATTGGTCTAATGGACAACCGGTGACAGCACAAGACGTGGTTTTTACGTATAACATCATGAAGGCATCCAGTTCAGGGGCCTCTAGCCTGCCGTGGGCATTTGCTGGAGAGGGCTTTGGGGGCTTTCCCACGCTATGGAAGAGCGTCGTAGCGCAAGGACCGTATCAGGTCGTGATTACGTTAAATGCGCCCAAGAACCAGCAATGGTTCTTGCGCAACGGGATTAATCAACTTATTCCTGTGCCTGAACAGGTGTGGAACAAATATCCTGATAATATGACCCAAGAACTGAAGTTTATCAACAGCGTTGCGAATTCTCCGCTATCTTCCGTATATCGTGTGGTGGATGGGCCTTACAAATTTAACAGCTATTCGCCGAACAACTACTGGTCTTTTGTTCCTAATCCGGGGTATGATGGGCACCGTTCATTATTAGATAAGGTGACGTTTCAATATGAAACATCCTCTGCCAGTGAGTTTGATGCTCTCAAAACAGGGACGGTTAATGTAGGCTATCTTCCTCCGTCTTTGCTGAAAGTTCGCAGTGAGCTGACCCACGATGTTTTTTCCGTGGCCTATTCTTTTGGCTTTAATTACCTTGTAGATAACTTTAGCTTGAAGGCACCGGACGGCATTGGCAAAGCCTTTAACTCGTTGGTGGTACGGCAGGCTTTGCAAATGGGTGTGGACCAAAATGGGATTATTCAGCATCTCTATGAAGGATATGGCGTCGTGGATGACACGACGGTAGCGCCGCAACCCTCCACGGCGTTCTTTGACCCGGCTTTGGCTAAAAATCCCTATCCCTTTAATCCACAAGCCGGGAAAGACTTACTTCTTAAGCACGGCTGGCATTTGGTGCATGGCGTGATGACAAAAAACGGGATTCCTTTGAGTTTTACGCTGGACTATGCATCAGGCAGCCAGACGGCAACGGATATGGTGCAGTTGCTCAAGAGCGACTGGGCGCTGGAAGGAATTCATGTGACATTGGTGTCACAGCCCTTTGATACCGTAATCAGTGACAGCCCGAGTAATGCATCGCAGTGGGCGATGGTCGATTGGAACGGGGGATGGACGTACGGAACGGATCCGTATCCAACCGGTGGAGGGCTATTTGCCACCAACGGAGCCGAAAACTCTGGCTCCTACAACAGTCAAACCATGAATCAGTTGATTGCGGCGTCTTATCAACCAGGCAGTACCAAACAGGTGCTCAAAGCTTTGTATGCATATGAAATGTATGCCGCAAAGCAATTGCCTGCCGTTTTTGTACCATGGATCCCGAATTTTAACGAACATTCCCTCTCCATCCATGGCACGGTGAAAACATTTGACCCGGTGGGTGACGTATTGTCTCCGAACTATTGGTGGATATCCACATCTCAATGAAAACCTCACGATCTTCTGCTATGCTGTTGATAAGAATCCAGAACCGGCGGCGCCGGAAATGGAGGGAGACAGCAGGCGTGAAGCAAGCGTTGGTTTTAGGGGGGACAGGTATGTTGGCCGGGTTAATCCCGGCCTTGATCGACCGGGGTTATTGGGTGACAGTGATCGCTCGCGATGCAACCCGTTTGTCGGCTTTGGGCACGGCCATGGCACCGAAACCACCCACTATTACGCCCTTGGCCTTGGATTATCACGACGGGAATAAGTTGCATAAGTGGGTGGCGCATGTGCAACTGATGCAAGGGCCACTGGATCTTGTGGTAGCATGGGTACACGAACCACGGGATGAGGTGTTGCGCATTGTCGGTGAGGAAGTTTTGGCCTATCGCCATGATGCTTGGCGCCTCATTGATGTGCGAGGTATTCAAAGCCGTCTTGAGAGTCCAAAAGACATTCTTCCTAAGACCTGTCAATATCAACGGGTGCAATTGGGATACGTTCAAATACCTGAGGGATACCGGTGGTTGACGCATGCGGAAATCGTTGAGGGCGTCTTAAAAACCGTTGACAATCCCCAATCTCCCGTGACAATGGTAGGGTTAACGACCCTTCCTATCCCTTTAGAATTATGTTGACGGTTTTCGTGAGCAAGGGCTATCCGTCCTTGCTCCTTGTCATGCGCTCTGCCCGACGGGGCTGTCGGGTTAAAATGAATGGTCAGGCTTACGCGAGAGGAGGCGGCATCGGGGATGGCTAATACATCAGAAACTCCTCGGCGCGGATGGCGCATTAGGTGGGTCCGGGTCATAGGGATTCTGGTGAGCCTGGGCATTGTTATTCCCGGGCTTGTGATGGTTTGGGGATATTTTAGTTTGAAGTCTGACGCTAAAGTGCTTAAACGAGAGCTTCATGCTAAGCAATATGTTGCGTTGGGGTTGGAAACCAGCAAGCTATCGGCAACGATTGGATTGATGCATGATGCACTCTACTTAACAGCGTGGGTTGATGCTATTCCCATAGCACGAGGGTATTGGTTGAACGGTATGACCTTGTTGGGAGCGGGTCATGATTATCTGTATGGAATGCGGCAAGGTTTGGATCCAATTCTTACGGTATTAAACCAAAAACACCTCTCGCCAGGTCAACGCGCACCATTGTTGAATCAAGCGGTGACCCAAGCGGGTTTAAATATGCAGAAAGAAACGCCGACATTCATGCGCGCTAATGCGGCACTACAACGCCTCAGTGCTCAGGATATCCCTCCCGCATTGATTCGTAAGGGGCTCGATATTCCTGCTATTCAAGCCATAAGTCAGACGTTTGTCAGCATTTTGCCAATGATGACCGGCCCCCATCCCGTATTTGCCAAGTTAATAGGGTTCCCACACGCGGTACGGTACTTTTTAGTATTTCAAAACAGCGGGGAGCTTCGGGCTACGGGTGGTTTTATGACCGCCTACGCATACGTACCGTTCCATGATGGGAAATTAGGGAAAATTACCTCACAAAACATTCAAGAACTAGATTCGCAAGTCACCTATCATCCCCCGGCTCCCACGGTTATTGGAGCATATTTGCCTGTCACGTATTGGCATCTGCGTGATGCCAATACATCCCCGGATGTCCCGCGCACGGTTGACAACATTGAACGGTTTTATCGTTCGATTCCTGGTGCGCCTGCTATTAATGGTGGCATGATTTTTATCGACACATGGTTTGTTGATGATCTTATTCGTGATGTCGGAGGGCTGAATGTGCCCACCGTAGCGGGCAAGACCATCCACTTGACGGCAAGCAATGCCAACTACGAAATGGAATACATGGCGGAAGGTATGGGGCTGCCGGCCAATCTACGAAAACTCTTTATTGGCACCATGATGAAAGAACTGATGCATAAGGTGTTTCATGGTCACGTCTCCGAACTTCTGAAAGTCGGTGAAACGTTCTACCAAGCATTAAACGACAAACAGGTTCTTTTATATTTCGATAACAAAGATGCCGAAGCCTTGGCGGCACGGTATCACTGGGCAGGTATTATTCCCCAAAAGGTCGATGGAAATTATTTACAAGTCGTGGATGAAAACTTGTTAGGACATAAGGATAACTACTATGTGCGCGAGTCCTACGTTGCGGACATTAAGCGGCGTCATGGCCAGTACGTGGAAACCGTTACGATTCATTGGATAGATCCGGCCATTGTGAACTGGTGGCTGACGGTTCCATATCATTCCTGGGTAAGGGTCTATGCTCCATATGGCTCTCAGTTTGTGTCGATGACCGGCATCGATAGCTATGCGCAAGTGACCAATGAGAAAAGTCTCAACAAAACAGTTTTTGGGGGACATGTAGATTTGCCTGGCCGATTTCTTCAGTCACAGCCGCCGTCGAAGGGCACCGTTGTGGTCACATTCACGTTGCCAAAGGGCGTCAATGTGAAGCGTATGTTGGTGCAAAAGCAGCCAGGGATGCTTGATGAACCGGTGCGTGTCACCGTCAACGGAGTGACGCGCCATTTCATGTTAGCCAACAATCAATGGCTCACCTTTTAAGGTAAAGGGAGATGGGGAGGGCGCGTGAAGAAAAAATCCGGTTTAGCTATTGGGTTGATGTCAGGTACATCAACCGATGGAATTGATGCGGCGTTGATTGCTGTGGATTTACAAAATCCTCGCCCTACGACATTAATCTCCAGCCTATTTCGGCCCTATTTGGGAAGCGAACGGCAACTGTTATTGGATGCGACCCAGCCCGATTGCTCGGCGCTCCACGTAAAGCGGGCAGATATGGCTTTAGGAGAATGGTTGGCCGACGCTGTCAACCAACTTTTGGCCGAGGCCCATGTGAATGCGCGGGACATTCGTGTGATTGGAAGCCACGGGCACACGGTTGCGCATTATCCCGATCAGCACATCAGTTGGCAAATTGGCAATCCCCATGTCTTAGCGCAGCGGACAGGCATTGGCGTAATCAGCGATTTTCGTCAACGGGACCTTCTCTTAGGAGGACAAGGGGCTCCTTTGGTGCCGCTCTACGATTATGTGATGTTTCATAGCTCTGGCGAGACGCGGGTGCTGCTGAATCTCGGAGGTATTGCCAATTTGACAGTTCTGACGGCCGGCAATTCTTGTGATGCAGTGACGGCGTGGGATGCGGGGCCCGCCAATATGATCTTGGATGGCCTCGTGATGATAGCGACCCAAGGGCAGAGCCTAATGGATGAGGGGGGCCGCCAGATGGCGCAAGGAACGGTTCACAAGGGATTGTTAGAACGGTGGCAGCAGCATCCGTTTTTTTTCAAGCCCATTCCCAAGTCAACCGGGCGTGAAGAGTTTGGCATGGAATACGTTCAACGCCTGTGGCAAGATGGGATAACGCTCGGGCTGTCCCTTTCGGACCTACTTGCCACCGCTGGAGAGCTCATTGCACAGGCCATTAGCCGATCACTAACGCAAGTGACGGCCGCTCCCGTGGCATTGATTGCCGGAGGGGGAGGAACGCATAATGCCGCGCTGATGGAGAAGATTTCCCGGGCTCTGCCCTTGTTACGTCCTTGGGAACCAACGGGGGCTTATGGCGTCCCCGAAGATGCTAAAGAGGCCATGGCGTTTGCATATTATGGGTGGTTGTCGTTAAATGGGGTGCCTATTCACCTTCCGCACGTCACCGGAGCCTCGCACACTGCGATTATGGGAAGCTATACTCCGGGTATTGAAGCAGAGGTCGATGGGCGTTATGACGGTCTGTGACGTGCTGTAAAATAGTAGAAGGCCCCCCACAAAACACTGTGGTCTCACACGTTTGGCGTTGTGAGACCACAAAGTTCTGCGTTGTCACCTTATGGCACTAGCACGCGCGATGTGGTTAGTTCACCTGTTCCGTGGGCCGAATAATGATTTCGTTGACGGATACAGATTCGGGCTGCTCTATAGCGTAGGCAATGGCCTCAGCGATGGATTGGCTCCGTAGGGGCTGCCCAGGCACCCGAGCGCTTAGGGCTGTAAGGGCATCTTGGTCGGTAATTGTGGTGAGCAGCTCCGTTTCCACAAGGCCCGGCGAGATGATGGTAGCTCGAATGTGGTAGCGACCTGACACTTCTTGCCGTAAACCTTCGGTAATAGCACGCACGGCAAATTTGGTTCCGCTGTAAACCGCACCGCCCATCCCCACTTTATGACCCGCAACGGATGAGATGTTAATGATATGACCTGATTGCTGCTCCATCATCACCGGCAACGCAGCGGCCATGCCAAACAGCACTCCTTTAATGTTTACATCGACCATACGCTCCCATTCCTCGACATGTAGCTTGTCTAAATAGGACAACGGCATCAGACCCGCGTTGTTAATCCAGACATCGATCCGTCCAAACTGCGTTAACGCAGCGTTTTTTCCCTGTTCTACTGATTCACGGTTCGTGACGTCCATTGCGGTGTACGCAGCGTGTTGGCCAGATTGCAGGATCTCTTCAACAATCGTTTTCAGGCGTTCAACCCGGCGGGCTGCTAAGACGACCTTTGCTCCTCGAGACGCCAAAAGACGCGCTGTAGCTTCTCCAATGCCACTGCTAGCGCCTGTAATGACAACGACTTTCCCAGATATCTTGTCCATATGTATACGTACCCTTCCTCTCTTGCAAGTCTCGTTCTATTGTAACAAATATAGACCAGACTTCTTGACGACTGGACGATGCCTATGCAGAGCACGGGCGAACGGGAAGTCGGAGTGTTTAAAATAAATCGCGACGGGAATTTTGCCGGAGGCAACCTACAGGGTTGCTTTGAGCGGGTCATGTCCACGTTTTTCGTAGTTAATAAAGGGGAGCCGCAAACGCGTGCATGGACATGGATGGATCAGCGTGCGCAGACTCTAGTGGCGTATCTGTTTTCTCAAAAGGCTTTTCCACGCTGGGGTATGAACGTACCGGTTGTCCCGTTCATGCTATGTCCCCCTTCTGTGAAATGATTGGTGCAGCTCAAGCGTGAGGAAAGTTGTCATTCTGTGGCTTTGAAAGACTGGATTTGATATCGCCTGACGGCGGCCGGTGGGATGATGAAACGGCGAGTGGACCTTGGCCAGATGCCGGCTATTGTTTAGCTACGAGATGCGGCAGGGACTATACGTCGTGGCCGGAAATGATGGGACAAGGGGTTTTTCATGAGGAACCTCACCTCGTGAGCTCTACGTGTCATCCGAAGAGGATAGCGAGCCGGTGATTCATCGTCCCAGAGTCCATCCCCAGTTAGTGGAGCGCTTTGAGAACACCGTACAGAAGATACAGTAAGCGGTAAGATTGAAAAAAACACCTAGGAGGTGTCTTTATGTGGTTTGATACCCAAGGTTTATTGCCGCGCGTTGAAAAGGATCATCTCATAGTCTTGATAGCATCAAAGACTCACTGTTCAGGGTGTGAGTTAATGGAACATCGGACGTTAGGCGATTCTAGGGTGCAAGAGGAATTCACGCGGTTTCAGTGGCATGTGGTGCGCCGTACAGATCCTTCTTTGTCAGAAATTATTTGGTATCCAACAGTCGTGGCGTTATCGGATAGCCATCAATGGTTGAGGCACGAGGAAGGCTTCTTGCCGCCCTATGAATTTATTCCTTTTTTGCGGTTGGCTCTCACCGGAAAGTTGTTGCGAACAGGCCGTTATCAAGAAGCTATTAGTGTATTGGACGAGACACGACAAACTTTTGCCTTCAGCGGACGGATCCCTGAGTGTCTCTATTATCAAGGCGTAGCCAGTCATCTTGCCGGGCGTCTAAGAGATGTCGCACGTCTTTGGCGTCTATTGCGTGAGAATTACCCGGAAAGTGTGTGGGCGCATAAAGCCAGTCTTGCTTGGGAACCTCCTGCGACGTCTTAATGGTCATTATATTGTTAACGGTATTTACGCCAAATGTTACCCCACACCATTGAGTTATCACAGGTCAATGACTCTAGTGCGTCATTATCATTTGGTATTTTGCATCTACTTCCGAGTCGTATCGGGAATAGAGGAGCTATAGGCAAAGTGCTGTGGGGTGAGCCGAGATTATCGCAATACGGAACTACCTCGCCATCCGCAATACATAGAGGTACTCACGGCATGACGGGCCTCTTCGAATTAGTTTACGTGTTAAGATGCATTCTGAATTATTGTGAGAAATAATCCGTTTATGTATAAAAGCTTACACAAATAACGGTTATTATGGTTGAAAGTTAACATACATTGATGTAGAATAAACACAGGTTGAATCAAGAACTCACAAATATCTATCGGCGTGGCATGGCGTTGAGAGGGAAATGGTAGATATCGGAGGATATGACGAAACAACGTGACATTGCTTGGATAACAAATGCTGCGGAATTCGAAAGATGTGTTACCAAATGGAGGAATATCCTGTGCGCCACGATGCAAACAGACGTTCGATAGATGCCGAAGGAGGAGGGTGGCCGGTGACGCGGTTATTCGATTCAGTGCCTGCATCGGTGCGTGCAACTTTTGCTCAAGAAAAGTTGGGGAGTCTGCTGGAGGATAGTACTTATAGCCGCGAGTTGTTGTGGACGCTGCAGGTGTATTTAGATAGCAACGGGCAAGCGCGAGAGGCGGCAAGGCGTTTATATGTGCATCGAAATACCTTGGCATACCGATTGGAGCGGCTACAAACGATGTTGGGGTGTGATTTGAAAGACCTCGATGCCGTCATTGATTTACGATTGGCGTTGGAGTTTTATCATGACGGACTTTTAGAGAATGGAGGAAATGACCATGTCAAAGTCGCGACGGGTGCCCGTATTCCCTAAGTCGCCCAAGGGCGAATGGAAAGACTGTGATCAATGCTTCGGGCATGGAGAAGACATTTGCGGGGAGTGCGAAGGGGAAGGTTGTACGGTCTGCGACCAACGGGGCTATACGGTATGCCGCATGTGTCATGGCAGTGGTGAAGTGCGCGTCGATGAATATACTTGGGTAGCTGTGCAGTCATAACGTATATGACAATGTCAAAGGTCATGGAGCGCCCGGCGAACTCGTCGTCGGCGCTTTTTTGTTGGGGTTTAGTACCGGGCAGGATTGTTCGACACGAGAAAGTGCCATGCTAAAAATGGATTCTATCCGACGAAAAACAATTATCCTCCAAATGACGCGGGAGGCCTTTTCAGACTAGTCATATTGAGCTATAATACCCGTAGAAAGTAGAGCGTGATAAAAATGGGGGTAGTGAAAATGGCTCAGTACGGTAACGTACCAATGGGAGTGTCAGAAACCTTAGAGCGCAGAAGTTGGCATCAGAGCGAACTGATGGATGTCACCGTGTTTGGCCTGTTTTTCGTCCTCAGTGCTCTGTTTGTTATTATGGCCGGATATTTTGTCATGGCTTGGTTGTAAGCAGCAAACCCCTTCATGACGTGACCCTCACGGCCCCGCCTTTGAGTGGGGCTTTTTTGTTATATCCTTAGCAAACCTGAGGCCCAAAGACCGCCTGAGATATCCTCGAGGCATATTGTGCTATGATGAAAAGACCCTAAAATGACAGGATGGAGATCAATGGACAATCGCGAGGAATTGCCGGGCTTTACTGTGCCGCCAAGTGAGGCCAATGGGTATCCATTTTTTTCGTGGGCAGGGCTTCGAATCGTTGAAGCCAAAGGCGGTAAGTCCACGGTAGAACTTGATGTAGCGCATCACCACCGGGGTGGCGGCGGTACTGATGCGGTGAATGGCGGCATTATGGCGTACATGTTTGATGGGTTGCTGGGGGTGGCGGTGCGGTCGGCGTGGACACCCGGGGTTATAGGGCAAGTGACCATAACGCTCAACATCCAATATTTAAAAATGGTAAAAGCCAACAAAATTGTAACGGGTCACGGCCGTGTAACCCGCCAAGGAGCGACGACAGTCTTTGTCGAAGGCGAAATTCTTGATGAAGCAGGAACTATTTGCGCGACCTGTACGGGAATTTACAAGTTGTTTAGGAGATAACCGCAGCTCTTGTATTAACGCTTTGGCTTTTTCCAAGGAACGTCGGGGTCTGCCTCCTGGGCACGCAAATAGTGGTCGCCCTCCCTCGCAATCATAAAATATGTATGGTTGCGATGCTTCACGGACTTCATTCGCCGATGGTAATACTTCACGATCCGGCCTTCCACGCGTTCGATAAAGTTGATGGATTCTAAGTAGGCTAACCGCGAGCGCATCGATTCCAAGTCGATGTGGAAGCGGGATGCTAGGAGCTTTGCGTAGTCCGGCCCCAAGGTTTTAAGATATTTCAGCAGCTTGAGGTCTGTTTCATCAAGGTTTGGTTCCATCGATGCGTCACCTCGTGCTTAAGTGTATCACACGAACCCCTATCAGCGTATTCCTACCCACATGACAAGATAAGCGGGACGAGTCGACTGCGTGTCAACATTTTCAATCAGATTGGTTGCATTGGCGGCTAGTTGATTGGCTTGATGTGCTGAGATGCGTTGGATAACAAGGACGTACGTTTGAGGTGCTAGCAAAAGATAGTGCGATTGCATCAGGTGATTCAGCAACTGATGAACACGCTCAGCCGATATTGTAACCGGGGTATTTAAGGTAGAATTGGATGTCAGGCTACGGTACATCGGGATATTAAAGGTTGTCCGACCGTCTGTAAGCCACATAGCCGGAACGGTTAATCCATTCCACGCGCTAGAGATGCCGAGACTAGGATTTTCTAAACTATCTCTTAGAAGATTGGCCTCAGTGGAATGAGGCGCCGTTGTCAACGGATCTATCATCACTTGGGAGGGTGTCGTAAAATGGCCATTCAATAAAGGAAGACGCCATCGATGGACTTCTTGGGCTAAGGAGTGGGCCGACACTGGAGCGAACGTAATGGGAGCCGATGCCCCGCACGCTGTGGCAAAGACGGCAAGAAGCCCTAAGATGAGTAGTTTCCATAAGTGTTTGAATCGTGTCATGATGCTAACCTCGCGATTGATTTTGAAAGGCACTCCACCCACCTAAGTGGGTGGAGTGCCGCACGAACTTGTTATTTGTAAAAAATTTTGACGCGCGCTTGTTTCTCAATTTTCGATGCAAAAGCTTGATACGCATTGCCTTGCGCTGTTTGTAGAAGATTAGCCTTAATTTCGCTTTCCACTTGGCTGAACGGACTCACTTGAGCAGGCTTCGTGGCTTGTAAGCCAATAAGGTCGTACCCATGAGATCCCTTGGTAATGCCAAATTGGCCAGGCTTGAGGCTTTGGACTTCTTTATAAACAGCAGGCGATAACGATTGAAGCGACTCCGGTGTCCAGCCGACTTCGCCCCCCTTGCTCTTTAACGTAGTATTGGTGGTATCCTTTTTAGCCAAGGCCGCGAAACTCGCGCCGGCTTCCACCTGCTTTTCAAGCGTTTGGGCTTCACTTTGCGATTTAACGGTGATTTCCTCCAGCTCCACCTGTGGGCTACCCGTGAAGTATTGCGGGTTTGCCTTATAAAAGGACTCCGCTGCTGCCGTCGTAATTGGTTTGACGTTCTTGGTCGCTTGGTTATATGCCTGTTGCAAAATCATCTGCTGAGTCAAATAATCGTTAAGCTGGCTCATGGTTACGCCTTTGCTCTTAAGCATCTTATCCAATCCCGATACGCCGCCTACTTCTGGCTCGATCGACTTATCCAATACTGTTTTGGCCGACGCTTCGGCTTTAGCCTTTGTCGTTAAGTGATGAGCGAGCGTCCAGTCTTCCACACTTTTCTCTTGGACGAGGTACTTCACTTCGCTAATTTTCTCTTGTTTAGTGTTGGGCAAGGTGGAACCGTTAAACAGTTCTGTCATCCGCACCATCGTGTTGAGCTGTGCAGTGGTGAGATCCTTTCCATTTACTACGGCCAACGGCTTTGGCGCCGCGGACGATTGTTGTCCGCAGCCTGCAAGAGCGGCGGCGCTTACGCTTAGCCCCACTACGGTGGCCATCAATTTAGGCCAATGCTGTGGATTTCTCATGTCACACCATCCTTTGTTTACCCTGCTCTATCCTGCCCCACAGGTGTTACCAAATTGTTTCCGCGATCACACGCTCTTAGTGTACAGGCTTTGTTCGTTCGACACAATGCGCCTAAGGTCCGGTGAGGGCAAGGCACGCACCGGTTTGTGCGTTACAAGGCGAGTAGCTTTAGCAGACGGATAGGGTGCCAAATAATTTCAACAGATCCAGCGCAAGATAGGTGAGCGAAGATAGAATAGGGGTCGAAAAAGCGGTTCAGCAATTGTCAGGATGCTGTGTATATGATAAGGTCAAAAATACTCACGATGACTGTAGCCTATTATTATAGGCGAGTGGAGCGCAAAAAACTTTCGAGTGCTATTGACACTAAGTTCAAAATCGGGGTTATATTGTATAATATTGCGCTCATCTTAAATTAAAATACCCTAATTTTCCGCGGATGGCGGCATGGAGGCAAACAGAACATGATTATTGCAGTACCTCGTGAACGCGGCGCGAGAGAGCGCCGGGTTGCGCTAATACCGGAAACCGTGGCGAAATTAGTTAAAGCGGACCACGCCGTTTTAGTGGAAGAAGGGGCGGGTATTGCGTCCGGCTTTTCGGATCAGCAATACCGTGATGCAGGAGCCACTGTAGTAGATGGCGCCAAAAGTGACTGGATGCGGGATGCGGATATTGCCGTCAGTGTGCAGGTTATTGATCCGTCTGCTCAAGATTTGCCCTATGCGCATCTTCGTGCTGGAGCCGTGGCGATTGGCATGTTGGGGCCGTTGTCCACGGATGTTGAGGTGTTTAAAGCCCTCCGTGATCGAAATTTGACCGCATTTAGCATGGATGCGATTCCCCGGATTAGCCGGGCCCAAAGCATGGACGTATTGTCGTCGATGAGTACGGTGGCGGGGTACCGAGCAGCCTTAATCGGTGCCGAGAGGTTGCCACGATTTTTTCCTCTGCTTATGACCGCCGCGGGTACAATTACGCCTGCTAAAGTGCTGATTTTAGGGGCTGGGGTGGCTGGACTTCAAGCTATTGCCACCACGCATCGCTTAGGAGCTGTGGTGCAAGCATTTGACACGCGGCCGGTCGTTCGTGAACAGGTGGAAAGTCTGGGCGCGTCGTTCTTGGCGTTAGAAGTGCAATCTCAACAAACCCAAGACGGGTACGCACAAGCCTTAGCTGAGGATGCTCATCAAGCGGAGGTCAACCTTTTGTCCAAGCCAGTCGCCGAAGCGGATGTTGTGATTACCACGGCATTGATTCCTGGTAGACCCGCCCCAATTTTGGTGACAGAAGAAATGGTTAAGAGCATGCGACCCGGGGCGGTGATCGTAGATTTGGCGGCTGAAGCCGGAGGCAATTGCGCTCTAAGTCGTCCTGGCGAAACGGTTGTGACCGATAATGGGGTGACGATTGAGGCCCCGTTGAATATTGCCTCTCAGTTGGCGCCACACGCTAGTCAGCTATATTCGCGTAATGTCTATAATTTTTTGACGCATTTGTTTGCCATGGGGCTAGCCGACAAGGCATTGAATTTAGACGATGAAATTGTGGCTCGTACGATGATTGTGCACGACGGAACTATTACGCATGAGGCTTTGAAAAATCGTATCAATGCTTAAGGAGTGGGGATATCATGCCGCATAGTTTGCTGACCGAAATTTATATCTTTGTGTTGGCGGTGTTTGTAGGATTTCAGTTAATTTCCAAAGTACCGTCGGTGTTGCACACACCCCTGATGTCGGCCACCAATGCCATTCACGGCATTATCCTAGTGGGGGCCATTGCGCTCGCCGCGACGGTAAAAGGGCCTTTGGATGTCGGCATTAGTGTGGCAGCGGTCTTTTTGGCTACCCTCAACGTTGTGGGGGGATATGTTGTGACTGATAGGATTTTAGGGATGTTCAAGAAAAAATCAGCCGAACGGCCTACGGAGTGAGTGAATGGACATGCTATTACAAGTAGGATATTTAATCACGGCCATTCTCTTTATTATGGGAGTTATGCGCCTTCGTTCCCCCGCCACGGCCAAGTCAGGGAATTTGATCGCGGCAAGTGGTATGGTTGTTGCCTTTGTTGTCACTCTCGTGCAATATCATTCGTTCTCATGGCTTTGGATTGGGCTGGCGCTGATTTTAGGAGCCATTGTCGGGAGCTATGCGGCGCTCAAAGTCCGTATGACCGCTATGCCACAAATGGTCGCGCTCTTTAATGGAATGGGTGGAGGCGCTGCCGCTTTAGTGTCCATTGGGGAACTGCATTCTCAGTGGAGCGTTGGGGTGTCTTCGGCAGCCGCATCTATTGCCGCTCTGTTGACGGTCCTTATTGGCTCCATCAGCTTTACAGGAAGTTTGCTGGCATTTGCCAAACTGCAAGAGTGGGTGCGGGGTCGACCGATTACGTTTGGTGGCCAAAAGCTGCTTAATGGGCTATTGTTGGCGGTTGCTCTTGTTTTAGGGATTATGATGATTGTATCTGGTGGTCCTCATGCGTTGCCATGGCTGGGTGTCTACATTGTGTTAGCGGCTTTATTGGGACTTCTCCTGGTTCTGCCGATTGGTGGAGCGGATATGCCCGTCGTGATTTCACTGCTCAACGCGTTTACCGGATTGGCTGCTGCGGCCACAGGATTTTTAATGTCCAACAATGTGTTAATTATCGCGGGGGCCTTGGTGGGGGCCTCGGGAACCATTTTAACGCAGCAAATGAGCCGCGCCATGAACCGCCCTATCCACAACATTGTATTTGGCGCTTTTGGGCAAGTGGCTGCGGGGGCCGGAGCGGGCCCGGACGGAGGAGACGGCGTTGTTCAATCGGCGACCGTTGACGATGTGGCGACGATGTTAGCGTACGCACGGAATGTCGTAATTGTCCCCGGGTACGGCTTAGCGGTAGCCCGGGCACAACAAGAAGTGCGGCAATTAACAGAGCGCCTTAACGAAAAAGGAGTTACCGTGCGATTTGGAATCCATCCCGTAGCGGGCCGTATGCCAGGTCACATGAATGTGCTTCTAGCGGAAGCTGACGTGCCCTATGACCAATTATATGAGATGGATGCGATAAATCCGCAGTTTCCACAAACAGACGTGGTTTTAGTCATCGGAGCGAATGACGTAACAAACCCTGCTGCTCGTAACCAACCGGGGAGTCCCTTATACGGCATGCCTATTCTTAACGTCGACCAAGCAAAGCGTATTGTCGTGTTGAAACGGGGAATGAGTCCCGGGTTTGCAGGTATTGACAACCCGCTATATACCAATCCTAAAACCTCGATGTTGTTTGGTGATGCCAAAGCATCGCTGGACCACTTGTTGCGCGCATTAGACGAGGTCTAAGTGTCTGCCAACTAAAAACGGCCCTCGGCGGGTTAGGTGGCCGGGGGCCTTTCCTTGACTTAGGATCCGTTTAAGATTCGGTATTATCCGGCAATATCGTGCGCGCGATGTGGGCATCGAGTGATTCGTAGTCCCAGTACCGAATGAGGTCGTAAAGTTCCTTACGTGTCTGCATCTCGGGCAACAAAGACTGCTGAGTTCCTTCTTCCATCAGTACCCGGTACAAACGCTCATAAGCATGGGCTGCAATGCGTAGTGAAGACACCGGATATAGAACCATTTTATATCCCCACGCTTCAAACTGTTGGGCCGTGAAATAGGGGGTGCGGCCAAATTCTGTCATATTGGCCAGCAATGGTGCATGCACTCGCCGGGCCATTTCCGCGAAGGCTTCTGCCGTGTCAAGGGACTCCGGGAATATGCCGTCAGCTCCCGCTTCGAGATATTGCTGAGCCCGTTCGACCGCGGCATTTAGCCCTTCGACGCCGTAAGCATCGGTGCGGGCAATGATGGCCAGCGATGGGACGGTTTCGCGAATGGCGCGGATTTTAGCGACCATTTCATCGGCGGGGACTAAGGTTTTTCCATTGAGATGCCCGCATTTTTTCGGTAGATCTTGGTCTTCAATTTGCACCGCCGCCACTCGCATTTCGGCCATTTCTTTTGCCGTGCGTGCTGCATTCAAGACTCCGCCGTAGCCGGTGTCAATATCAACTAGCACGGGAAGGTTGGTAGCGCGTACGAGGTCTTGAGCGCGCCGAGCCACCTCGGGAGCGCTGATGAGGCCCACATCGGGAAGGCCCCGGGACGCTGTATAGGCGCCACCAGAGAGGTAGAGCACGTCAAAGCCGCAGGATTGAGCGACTAAAGCGGCCATTGCATCATGCGCTCCGGGGATTTTCACAATCCCTGGGCTATTGATTCGGTGTAAAAACTGTGCGGATAGCTGAGACTGTGGAACGTCTTCTTGAAATAACCAAGCCATCTGGCGTCCTCCTTTGACCCACTTCTGTTTTACACTGTCCAAGCCGCCATAAAGTCAGGAACGGACATGGAGGCTAATTGCGTATTTTGTGCTAACGCCATTAACCGTTCGACTTTGGCGGGTACATACCATGAGGACACATTGTGATGAAATTTATCCCAAAGGGGGCCTTGGGCCTCTTGACGACGTTTTTGATGCCCCAGGGGATACTCCACAACCACATTGGGCGTCATGGAACCGTCGCGAAAACGAATTTGAATAGCATTGGCAATGGAGCGCTTGTCCGGATCCAGATAGTCTTTGGAAAACTGCTTATTTTCGCGTACTATCATCTTGTCCCTTAAAGCATCAATTCGGGGATCTTGTGCGGCGTCGTCAAGATACTGATCGGCAGTCAGGTGGCCATGAATGAGGCCGATTGCTGTCATATATTGCAGGCAGTGGTCGCGGTCGGCCGGATTGACCAATGGGCCGGTTTTATTAATAATGCGCATGGCCGACTCTTGGGTGTCAATAATAATTTCGGCAATATCATCTAGTCGGTTGGCTACGCTGGGATGCAAAGCAATGGCCGCTTCCACGGCCGTTTGACCATGAAATTCCGCAGGATATGAAATTTTAAAGAGCACATGTTCAATGACATAAGACCCTAGAGGACGGCTCAAGCGAATCGGCGTGCCGTGCATGACCACGTCGTGAAAACCCCATTGGGGCGCCGTCAGTGCTGTGGCATAACCCATTTCATCAGCCAGTGCCATGAGGCTCAGACGAACGGCCCGACTGGTAGCGTCTCCAGCAGCCCACGATTTGCGTGATCCCGTATTGGGGGCGTGGCGATAGGTCCGGAGACTACCATTATCAATCCACGCATTCGAGAGCGCATTGATCGTTTGAGAGCGTGTGGCCCCTAGCAGGTGGGCGCTGACAGCCGTTGAGGCGACTTTGACGAACAAGACATGATCAAGGCCGACACGATTCAGGCTGTTTTCCAATGCTAGCACGCCTTGGATTTCATGCGCTTCAATAATGGCGGTTAAAACCTCATGCATGGTGAGGGGAGGATGTCCCTCACGCAGATTTTGTCGGCTCTTCCAGTCAGCGACGGCCAAGATGGCCCCGATATTGTCGGAGGGATGGCCCCATTCTTCGGCGAGCCACGTATCATTGTAGTCTAACCACCGATTCATACAGCCAATGTTGAAAGCACCTTGAACCGGATCGAGCTCATAGGGAAGGCCGGGAACGCGCGCACCACCAGGAAGGTTGGCGCCAGGCACTATGGGTCCTAACAACTTGCGGCATTCGGGATAGTTGAGGGCTAAAATGCCTGAGCCAATAGCATCCATTAAAACCCAACGTGCCATGGTATAGGCTTCGTCCGAGAATGAAGGAGGAGAGATAACATAATCCGTAATCGTTGATAGCACCGCATCAACCGGAGTATGGGTCGTGCTGGTTGTATTCACAAAAACCAAGTCCTTTCGGGGGTCCGGTTTTCGATAACCGGACCCGAAAAATCATTAAGGGTGCAAACCGCGCGGCCCCGTATAACGGACGCGGGGTCGGAAGAGGCGGTTATGTTCGTACTGTTCGCGCACGTGGGCTACGAGACCCGCTGTACGCGCCGCGAAAAAAATCGGGGTATAGAGCTCGATGGGTACACCCAACAAGTAATAGACGGGCGCCGCGTAGTAATCTAAATTGGGATACAAACCTTTTTCCCGCTGCATGACCTCTTCACCGATGACACACATGTCATATAGATCCTGATGGCCCTTTATCGCTACGAGGCGCTTTAACGATTCTTTCATCAGCATGGCCCGCGGGTCTGGTTTCTTCATATAGACTCTATGTCCAAATCCCATGATTCGCTCCTTGCGGGCAAGTTTAGCGAGAAGCTGGGGTTCAACTTGGTCGGGTGTTTTCATTTCGAGCAGCATATGCATCACGGCCTCATTGGCGCCTCCATGCAATGTGCCCTTCAGAGAGGCGACCGCGCCAACTAAGGCACCATACATATCTGACAAGGTGGAGGCGATGACAATGGCCGTAAAGGTCGAATTAGGCATTTCGTGCTCACTATATACCGTAAGGAGTTGGTCAAAAGCTTGTGCTTCATCCGGCGTCGGAACTGAGCCTGTAATCATCGCGAGGAAGTTGGCTGCATAGCCTAAGTCGGCGCGCGGTTGTACAATCGCTTCGTGATTTTTGATGTGGTAGCTATTGGCCACAATAACAGGCATGCGAGCCAGCAATGTTAAGGACTGTTCTGCAGTGCTCTGCGCATCTAATCGTCCTAGAGATGAATCAAATGTGGCTAATGCGGATAATGCCGTCCGTAGGGAATCCATCAAGTGCTGCTGGGGTCCTAAGGACTTCATGATGGAGAAAATTTGGTCGGGAACGGTCTGGCGTTCATTGAGTGTGCGCACAAAGGCGTCGTATTCAGTACTCGTGGGCAGATGACCTTCCATCAATAGGTGGGCGACTTTAATGTAATCGACCGTGTTGGCCAGTTCGATTAAGTCGTAGCCCCGGATGACAATTTGTTCGTGGTCGACATCCAAGTACGATAACGCTGTCTCGGTTGCGATAATGCCTTCCAGTCCTGGCTTATAGGTTTCGTCGGTCATATGGTCACATCCTCTCAGGTAAACGGTTCTTAGCCGTTTCTCCCCTTATCATAGCCAGATTGTGGGTCGATTGGCAAAGGCATAAAGTATTCTGACAAAACCGAACATCTTGTCGTTAGGCATCTTGCTTAATGGTGATGGTGCCGGAACCTTTCTTCCGCAATGACGCCATCACATAGATATAATGTGCGTTATCTGCGCCAGAAATCCGGGTGCCGTCTCCGGTTGCCGTCAGCGATTGGGTCTTTACCAGTGGACCAATCTTAAACAGGACAGACTCATCGGGGATCAGTGCGTCCTGGCCGTAAAGGCGCGACCAATGAACCACAAGCGTGGTCTCTTGCACGCTGACGCTGAGTTGTATTATGAAGTAAGCGCCCGTTTGATATTGCAATGAGTGTCCATCGTCGCCATAGAAATTCAAAGAGCCATGGCCAGGCACAATCCAAATCACGGATGGCCACGGACTATGATGAGGCCATTCCCTTGTTGACTGAACGATGTTTGCAAGGGGAAGAATGGCTCCTGCGCGGAGGAAGACAGGCAGCACAGCCAGCGGTGCATCGACGATGATGTGCCGGGGACCTGTGATCCATTGGTGGTGCCAAAGGTCATACCATTGTCCGGAAGGGATGTGTACGGATTTTTTGTTGGCTCCTTTTTCAATGACGGGGGCTACCAAAAGGTCGTTGCCAATCAAAAATTGGTCATCGACAGTGAGAAACGGCGGAGCCGCATCGACCCAAAAGGTCGGGCGCATCATAGGGCTTCCGTCTTGATGGGCTTGATAGAGTAGGCTGTACCAGTAGGGCAAAAGGCGGTACCGATATTGCAGGTAGCGCCGCGCAATGTCGAGCACCTCTTCACCGAAAGACCATGGTTCATGCCGGGCCGTGTCGATGGCGCTATGAGCTCTGGCGAAAGGGAAGAAGGACCCCGCTTGAATCCACCGTGCATAGAGCTCCGGACTGGCATTATCCAAAAAACCACCAATGTCAGCACCAACGAGAGGAATGCCCGATAAGCCAAGATTAAGACACATAGGGATCGCCATAGCTAAATGTTCCCACTGGCTCGAGTTATCTCCCGTCCAGACGGCGGCATAGCGCTGAATGCCACTAAAACCGGAACGACTGAGAATAAATGGGCGCGAAGAAGACGATGATAAGGCGTCATACGTGGCATGAGCTTCGAGGAGAGCATACAAATTATGGACGAGATGATGAGGAATCATTTGACCATGGTCAGTATGGTGGACAATGCCACTTTCTTCGTCGGGATGTGATGCGGGGCCAGCCTGACCCAAGCCCCACCATGCAGGTTCGTTCATATCATTCCAAATCCCTTGAATTCCTGCCTCTTGGAGAGGACGATGTAACCCGGCCCACCAGTTCCGGGTACGACTTTGCGCAAAGTCCGGAAAAGCACAAACGCCCGGCCAGACCTCGGAGTGAAATTCTTCCCCGTTGAGGTATTCCATGAAGTATTGCTGGGTATGACCTTGACAATAGACAGAATAGTTGGCGTCGACTTTGACGCCGGGGTCGACGATGCACACCAAGCCAATGCCTTGGGCGGCCAATGTTTGCGCGAGATTTTTCGGGTCTGGAAATGTGTGGGGGTTAAAAGTGAAGACACGGTATCCGTCCATATAGTCAATGTCTAAATAGATAAGGTCCAAGGGGAGGGAACGTTTACGAAAGGTTTGTGCAATTTCCACCACCTCTTGTTCGTCCATGTAACTATAGCGACTTTGCTGAAACCCTAAGGCATATTGGGGAGGCATAGGGAATCGGCCCGTAAGGTCCGTGTAATGACGCAGGACGTCTTGGGGGTGTGGGCCCGGGAGGGCGTAAAGACTTAAAGGACCATCATCGGCCCCTATCCACAACCATTCGTCCATGGTCGCATCGAAGTAGGTCCGTGCACTGTTGGCTAAGAAAATGCCGCGAAATCCTTGGGGACCGGCTTGACCTAAAAGTGCAAAGGGGATGGCTTGATAGAGAGGATCAGTGTGATCCTCATGAGGAACGGCATCAGTGGTCCACTGCGTCCACAATCTACCTTTTTTGTCGAGCCTGCCGACCTTTTCGCCTAATGCATAAAGGTGCTCCTGCAACGTGGTTTTAAGAGCACAACGGACATGCTGATTGTGACGATAAAAGTGAGTGTAAAAGAATTGAGCTGGCCCCACTTGGACCTCGATTGTCCCTTGTGGGTCAATTACGACGGTCACTGTATTACCGGTTAATAGCCAGCGGTCTTTGTCGCGAATTAGGGTTAAAGGCACAAAGGAGTCGGTCGGCACGAATAGATCCGCGCTTAACAATGTGTAGGCATCTAGACCATTGTGCCACAAAAGATGCACCCGACCTGTTGCACTGATACGCACATCCCATTGTTCCACGGGAGAATCTAGATGCCCTTGACCGTTAATAATGGCACGTTGGTCATCGTCAGTGAGAAGGACTTGACTAAAGCGGGCATAATGCGGAGAGTTCGGGAATTGCGTCAGGGATGTCAAAGCTCTCAAAAGGCGTCTCTCCTACCTTAGTTTTTTGTGTAAATCCTCTTGTTCTCATAGTTTTTTTGTCAATCCCGGGACCTCTGCGACCGTCGACACGTGATGAACGACCTCACGAAGCCTACCAAGGGGTTACAGGGTCTACGCCCGAATCGTCCTCTGTGCAGGATGCTGTCGTTCCCTAGTGCAGACGAGGGGAGCAGAAGCTTTCGCGCAGGGTCTCATGTCGCTCCATACGAGAGAGCGCACACATGCCCGAATGGAGAGACGCCTCTCCCTCGTCCCAGACGTCCCGGGATGTGCCCGCGCCTTAGGCTGCGACAGCGGCCGTGGACCGCGAAAAGGCGCGCTCGGCATCGTAAGGGACCTGGTGCCGTACACAGGCCCACGCGATCCGCAAGAGTTTACACGCCAACGCCACCACCGCGGCTTTCGGCGCCAGGCGTTCCCGCAGTTCCCGATAGCGCGCGCGGGCGGGACCCTCGTGGGCAATGGCCCCCAACGCGGCTTGATATAACATCTGCCGGACTTGCGGCCGCCCACGCTTGGCCAGATGGGTCTTCCCCTGATACGTGCCGGAGTGGTCGGACACCACGTTCAGCCCTGCCATCCGGACCGCCTGCTGAGGATGGGCATAATCCGCCAAGTTCCCCAATTCGCCCAACAGGGTCGCCATGACCACCGGCCCAAAGCCCGGAATCGCCCGCAAAGCGTCCGCTCCGGGCGCTGCGGCCACCAATTCCTGCTGAGCGGCTTCGGTGGCCGCGAGCGCGGCGCACGCCGCGCGCCAATGCCCCAAGTACGCGGCTAACTGGGCGCGTGCACTCGGGTGCCCCGGCACCCCAATGGAGTCGCGATAAACCGCCACCAACGCTGTCGCCCGTTTACGCCCGACTCGATGATGCGAGGCCTCCAGCAAGCCCGTGACCAAGTCCTCGAAGGGATACGCCAACACATCTGCCGGCAAGGGCACGGTGTCCAGCACCCACAAGGCGGCGAGACCCTTCCAGGCTTTGAAGACCTGCCGAAATTCCGGGGCATAGACATCCAACCACCCCTGAATGCGATTCTGCCAGCGGACCACATCCGCCTTCTGTTGGCGTCGGGTCACGGACAAGGTAGCCAATTCACTCCAGACGCCTTCCCGCGGGGTCCGGTGCATATACCGCCCTTCGGCGACCGCCCGAGCAATAATCCCGGCATCCTTGGCGTCATTTTTCGAGGGCGTGTGATCGTCGACTTCTTTGAGCTTGTGCGTGTGCAAGGGATTGACCAAGACGACGGTCACGCCAGGTTGTTGGCGCAACCAGTGCGCCAGGGGCAACCCATAGGCCCCCGTGGATTCCAGCCCGATCACGAGGCGCCGCCCAGCCGGGCGGCGGGCCCACATGGCCTCGAACCCGCTGCGGGTATTGACAAACCGCACAGGCTTGCCCGCCGACAACCCGTTGGGAAACAGCCATTGAATGTAATGCCAGCCTTGGGCCACATCCACCCCTCCCACCACGGCGCCTTGGACCGCCGCTTTGCGTTGATCAATCGTCGATGTAGAATGCATTGAGAAGTCCTCCTTGGTCTGCTGTGGGATCTGCACCATCAACAGTACCAAAGGGGGATTTTTTTCCTCAACTGTCAAAGTCCGCCGAAATCACATTTCTACAGGACGCTTCATGGAAACTCGTTGGTATCTGGAAAAGGCTATTGGCGCAGGTTACGTAGAACCACAAGAAATCGCCAAATGTTATTCCATGATTCGCCCTGCGTGCGTTCTCCCTTTATAATAAGGGTGCGAGAGAATATATGGCGAATTGTCTTGCAAGAGACCGTGTGCAGACGAGCCCATTACGACGGGGTGACAGGATGGAGATTTTTGAAAGCATGGCCGACAAAGCACTACATGCTGTCTGGGCGGCCCGTGAAAAGATTTTAGAGGTCATGACTCAACCTTTCGCTGTCAACTATAAATCTGACCAGTCGCCCGTCACTGCGGCCGATGTTGCGTCTCAAGAAGTGTTGGTGCATATGTTGCAACACGACTACCCGCATATTCCTATTATATCTGAAGAGACCACGGCCAAGCCGTATGAAGTGCGCAATCGTTGGAAAATGCTTTGGCTTATCGATCCGTTGGATGGGACAAAGGAATTTGTACGTGGTAACGGAGAATTTACCATCAACGTTGCGCTCATCGCAGATAATCACCCGGTGGTAGCTATTATCGATTGGCCCGAAGCTCGTGTGACCTATAAGGCTGTGGCAGGAAAAGGGGCTTACCGAATAGCGCAGAACCACGTCCAAGCCATTAACTCCCGGCCGTTGACACAGCCGTGCCGTGCGATTATTAGCCGTTCACACCGGCAGAGTGAGGTGGAGTGGTTGAATTCTGTGGGCTTGGCCGAGCATTCTTTATCTCTAATGGGCAGTGCTCTAAAATTCTGCCGCGTAGCGGAAGGAGAAGCGGACATATATCCGCGGCTGATGCCCAATATGGAATGGGATAGTGCGGCGGGACAGCTCTTGATTGAGGAAGCCGGTGGAAAGGTTGTAGACCTGCACGGAGAACCACTCACATATAATAAGGTAGATTTACACAATGACGGATTTATTGCGGTGGGGGACTGGAAAACTTGGGGCCCATACCTCCACGCTCATGATGCGTTTTCTAAATAGCTAGGTGGAGGTATTTTATGGAGCCGGATAAGACAATCGAACGACTACAAACAGAAATGTGGGACCGGACAATTCCTCCGTTAGAAACCTTAACGACGTTGGAAATGCTCAAAGTGATGAATGCTGGAGACCAAACGGTGCCGCTGTTGGTGAAAGAACATCTCAGTGAAATCGCTGCGGCGGTCGATGCCATTAGTGAGCGGTTGAGTCAAGGGGGCCGAATGTTTTATGTGGGGGCTGGCACCAGCGGTCGATTGGGAGTGTTGGATGCCGCCGAATGCCCCCCGACTTTTAATACGGATCCATCGATGGTGCAGGCAATCATGGCGGGTGGCCCGGATGCTTTAGTGCACGCGGTGGAAGGCGCGGAAGACAGCATGGAGTCAGGGCAACAACAAATTCGGTTGGCTGGGGTACAAAGCCGTGATGTGGTGGTGGGCCTGTCGGCTTCTGGGCGAACGCCGTTCGTGATTGGCGCGCTCAAAGAGGGGCGCTTGCGCGGGGCGTGCACGATTTCCGTCAGTGCCAACGATGAACCCGAAGTGAAGCATTTATCTGATATTGTCATTGCGGTTCCCACGGGCCCTGAGGTCATCATGGGCTCGACTCGGTTGAAAGCCGGCACGGCGACTAAACTAGTGCTGAACATGCTGACAACGGGTGCCATGGTGCGGTTGGGTAAGACGTTTCGCAATTTGATGGTGGACTTGAAGGCTACGAATTATAAATTGATTGACCGCTCGCGACGGATTGTCATGCTGGCTCTGACCGTGGATTATAATGAAGCTTCGCGTCTATTGGCGCTCTGTGATGAAGAAGTCAAAACGGCTATTGCTGTGGGGCTCTTAGGCATCGACCCATCGGCGGCGCGAGCACTTTTGGTTCGTCATCACGGAGCGTTGGGCGATGTGGTGACGGGAACGGAAACGATTTCAGGCGGGCGTTAGTTGATGCCGTTGTTTAAGGAGGAATTTATGAAACCTTGGGTTATCGGTGCTTCGGCAATGGGACTTGTAGCCATTGGACTTTCAGGATGTGGAGCGGCGACATCCGCATCCGCGCACAAATCGGCGGCAACGGTGGTTGTCGCCATGACCCCACAATCTTCGCCGAACTGGTTTTTTCCGGTCATCAGTTCCACTTCATATACGGAAATTAACGCGCAAGTTCAGTACTTGATGTATAAACCGCTGATTAATTTGAATAAAACCAATGAAGTAGACTATGCGACTTCGTTGGCTCAAAGGATTCGTTATAATCCAGAAGGCACGCAATATACGATAACGTTAGGCACGCGATATAAATGGTCTAATGGCCAGCCCGTAACAGCCCAGGATGTGGTTTTTACATGGGATCTCATTAAAGCAGCGGCGGCAAATGGAGCTCCATGGGTCTATGGCGCTTCAGGCAGTGGCGGTGTGCCTTCAGACTGGAAGACCGTAAAGGCCGTTGGAACTCACACGGTGGTAATCACGCTGAACAAACCTGCGAACCCCCAGTGGTTTATACATAACGGTTTGAGCCAAATTACTCCCGTGCCGAAATCCGTATGGGACAAGTATCCAGGCAGCATGACGCAAGAACTTAAGTATATTCTCAAGGTCAGCAATTCTCCTACTAATCCGGCATATGACGTCGTGGATGGCCCGTTTAAATTCCAAAGTTGGCAGCCCAATGATTATTGGGCCTTTGTACCGAACCCATCTTATGGAGGCCATAAGGCAACGATAGGCAAATTAGAATTTGCCTATGAATCATCGGCTAGCAGTGAATTTACGGGGCTCAAAACGGGAACGGTCGATGTCGGTTATCTGCCGCCGTCGTTATGGAATACCAAAAAGGAATTGGCTAGCATCGATGATTTTAGTACGAGTTATTTGTTTGGGATGAATTACTTGCTCCTAAATATGAATCCTAAAGCGCCAGGGGGAATCGGGCGTGTTTTTCAACACCGATATGTTCGTCAGGCCTTGGAAATGGGCATTGATCAAAAAGGCATTATTGACTCTCTCTATCATGGTTTAGGGGTGGCGACCGATGGTCCCGTTCCTGCTGTACCGCATACGGCTTTTTATGATCCGGCACTGAATACACCGCTTTATCCCTATAATCCTGTGGCGGGTGAAAAGTTGCTGGAAGAGCATGGGTGGAGCTTGGTGAACGGCGTCATGACTAAAAATGGCCAGAAGTTAGCCTTTCCTTTTATTTATGTATCAGGGAGCCAAACGGTTGCCAACATGGCTCAGTTGCTGAAAACAGACTGGGCTAAAGAGGGCATTCAGGTCAGCCTGCAAAGTTTGCCGCTCGATGAATTACTGGGAGAAGCCGTCCCGGCGTCTGCTGGCCGCTGGGCGATGGCCTATTGGGGAGCAGGATGGACGTATCAGTTAGATTATTATCCAACGGGCGGCAATCTTTTTGCCTCCGGGGCAGGAGAAAATAGTGGCAGTTACGACAGTCGCACGATGAACGCGTTGATCCAAGCTACCTATGAACCAGGCACGCCGACACAAATTCAGTCGCGCATGGATGCTTACGAACAGTGGGCTGCCAAAGACCTACCGGTGCTATGGATGCCGTGGTTCCCACAGGGTTATGCGCGGGAAGTAGGATTAAATGTGCATGCCAAAAATGTCCATGGCACAGTAAGCACATTTAATCCGGTGACGGATTTTCTATATGCGCAATATTGGACGGTATCCCAATAAGAGGCGTCAAAATAGGTTTTGGCGGGAGTGAGGGATGGTAGAGACCATAGTGGAGGCTTTTATCCCGTGATAAGCCAATTGAAGAAATTTTGGCTTGACAACGCCATTTACGGTGTAGCCACCCTGGGATCGGGGATTTTTAACTGGCTCTATGCGGTGCTGTTGGGGCACCGCTTGGGGCCGAGCTTGTATGGGGTGGTCACGACCCTAAATAACGTTGTGGCCATCGTCACATTACCGGCTTCGGTAGTCACGCTGATGGCCATTCGCGCAGGGAAACCCTCAGGTCCGCAGTGGAGACGTTGGCGTCTTGTTTATGGAATTACGGGGCTCGCCTTGTGGGGGAGCCTTGTTGCTTTTTCCGGACCGTTGGGCCGGGCATTGAAGATGCCTTCCATCTTTTTTGTCGTCTTCGGGTTATCGGCATGGCCCATGGTGGATTATGCGGCCAATTTAGGATATGTCGCGCGAGCTCGCCGGTATCGTTGGCTTGGAGGTTTAACAGTGATGGGTTCGGCTCTCAGTGTGATAGACGTCTGGTTAGCCAGTTATACGCGCCATCCAGTCCTCTTGTTAGGAGCATTTCAAGCGGTATCGGTGGGGATGCTCTGGGGTCTTAGCTCGTGGATTGTCCGTGCGATTTTGCCTAGCGGTCCATCGACCAAACGCTCCGTTGCTTTATCAGGAGCTGTGGGAGTCTTGCAAACTCTAACCGGGCTGACAGATGGGGTTGTGGCTAAGGCGCAATTAACACAAAAGATGGCGGGGTTTTATAACGGGTTGGCGACGATAGGGCAATCTATACCCTATGCCGCCGCAAGTTTGGCTTTGGTCATGATGACGGCGATGTTGGAACATCCGGAGGAAAGCCGTCGTTGGTTAAAATATACGCTAGGAGTGTATCTGGGCCTTGGTATGACCATTGAAGGTGTGTTTGGGTTGGTTCCGCAGCAATTAGTGGGGTGGGCCTTGGGGAGTTCATTTCACCCCATCACAACGTGGCTCGTTTTTTATGGGGTAGGCATGTTGGCGTTAGGGATGGTCTTGATTTTTTTGGCGGAAGCTGTCGCACGAAGTTGGTGGCTTCTATGGATGGCATCAAGTGTGGGGTTTGTTGTATGGGTCATCTGGCTCGTGCACAGCCACTCTTTACCGCATCTGGTTCATGCGACGGTTTGGTCCCTTGTGGGAATGGCTGTGTTGACTGTTGGAATGCGCATGGGGCTAGGATATGCTCATGACGCATAAAAGCCGCCCTAAAAGGGCGGCTTTTATGCCGAAATCCATTCTCATGAATAAAGAAGGGACGCTTCAGTCTGTGGATCAAAGGCATGGAGTCGCTGGGGATTTAATTTCATGCGGACAACATCTCCGACACGGCCTTGCCATGCATTGTCTGTTCGGGCAACGATGGGTTGACCTTCTACCGCTAGATAGACGATATGCTCGTGGCCCAGGGGTTCAATGACTTGCACCGTTGCATTGAGAGCAGGTTCATCGGCGCGACCTTCGCCTAAGAAAATGTCCTCGGGACGCACCCCTAGCGTTAATGCATTGGAGTTAAGGCGTGACAGGGTTTGGCGAATGCGCCCAGGCAACTCGATGGTCTGAGACCCGATTTGTAATGAGGCCGTATCGCCCTGGGATATGACGGCCCCCTTAACAAGGTTCATCGCTGGGGTTCCGACGAAGGTGGCGACAAATTGATTGGCAGGATTGTTGTATATCCCATCGGGTGTGTCTACTTGCTGAACGACTCCATCGCGCATAACAACAATGCGCGTGCCCATCGTCATGGCCTCTGTTTGATCGTGGGTCACGTAGATAATCGTGGCGCCCAGACGGCGGTGAAGATTTTTTAGTTCAACACGCGTTTGCGTACGTAATTTGGCATCTAGGTTTGAGAGCGGTTCATCCATCAAAAAGGCCTTGGGTTCTCGAACAATTGCTCGTCCAAGAGCAACGCGCTGGCGTTGGCCACCAGAAAGTTCCTTCGGTTTACGTGAGAGCAGTTGGCCCAAACCTAAAATTTCCGCCGCTTCCTTCACCCGCCGGTCGATTTCGCTCTTTGGCGTCTTACGCAACTTTAAGCCAAAAGCCATGTTTTCATACACGGTCATGTGGGGATAAAGTGCGTAGTTTTGAAAGACCATAGCAATATCGCGGTCTTTAGGCGGTTTTTGGCTGACATTTTCGTCGCCAATGAAAATGTCACCACCAGACAATTCTTCTAGCCCGGCGACCATGCGCAATGTTGTCGTTTTGCCACAGCCGGATGGACCTAAAAATACTAAAAACTCTTGGTCACGAATATCGAGATTGACATCGTGGACCGCTTCCACGTTGCCATAGCGTTTCGTCACATGCTGTAGAACTACACTCGCCATATAAATGCCCCTTTGTTGATGATGTCAGAACGGCTTCTAGTTAATGACCACATTGTCGACAACATTATCCAACCCGCGTTTCTCCCACAACTCTTGCCCATGGCCGTCCATGATCCCATTGTACTTCAATTGGCACCTGAAAGGCAGTAGAAAGCGCATCGTTTGTCACAACCGTCGATAGGGTGCCGGATTTTAAAATTCGCCCTTTGTCGAGAAGCAAGCCATGGGTGAAACCTGCGACGAGTTCTTCGACATGGTGCGTGACGTAGATGACGGAGGATTGCGCGCGTTGCGTCAATTGCGCAACCCCTTGGAGCAACACTTCGCGGGAAGGAATATCGAGTCCTGTACATGGTTCGTCAAGAATCAACAGTTGAAAATTTGCCATGTACGCCCGAGCGACTAAGACGCGTTGGCGTTCGCCTTGGGACAGAACGCGAAAGGGACGGTCCGCTTTATCTACCATATGCACGGCTTTTAACGCTTCCAGCGCTTTGTCCCGTTGCTCGGGACGCATTCCTTTGAACGGGGCTCCAATAGAGGCATCTTCACCTGTTACGGTGACTTGGAGGACCGTGTTATCTCCATGATGGCTATAAAACCAATCGCCTAGGGATATGCTAACCCATCCAATGGACTTACGTAATTCGCGCAAGTCCACCTGTCCAAATGCATGTCCCATGACGCGGACATCGCCTGATGACGGCCATAAGTAGCCCGTAATGATATTGAGTAAGGTACTCTTTCCTGAGCCATTGGCTCCCATTAATGCCCAATTTTGTCCCGGCTCAATGCGCCAAGAAATATCGTGCAAGAGCGGTTCATTATTGCGAGACAAATGGACATGTTGCAATTCGACAATGGCTGGCAAAGGTTTACACTCCTTTATGACCTGATTCTACAAGGGCTGGCTTTGCTTACCTAGGTGAGCGGGAACGGTATGAGAAACCCAAAGGGCATAGTCTACCGAATCTAGCAAAGCTTGCCATGAGGCTTCGAGGATGTTGCGCGAAACCCCAACAGTTTGAATGGTTTCGTCGCGGAACTCTGAACGAATCCATACACGGACCAATGCACCCGTGCCATCGCGTCCATCCAATACGCGCACTTTATAGTCTTTTAGCCGCAACCCTTCGATAATGGGATAGATCTGGCTAAGAGCCTTGCGTAAGGCCACGTCTAGAGAGTTCACGGGACCGTCGCCTTCTCCGACTTCGACGAAATGTTCGTTACCAATAATAATGCGTACGGTGGCTTCAGAAATCATACGCTGGTCCTTTGTGACGGACGCATGAAACCGATCTACTTCAAAATAGGAAGGGACGTTTCCTAGTGAGCGTTCAACGAGTAATTTCATGGATGATGGCGCGTCTTCGTATTGATAACCCCGTGCTTCCAGCTTTTTCACCGTTTGTACCAATTCTGTAACGGTTTCCGAAGAAGCATCAAGGTTGTGAAAGTTATAAAGCAGATTCGATTTGCCGGCCAGTTCGGACACGAGGATGCGCCGGCTCTGTCCAACGGATTCTGGATGAACATGTTCGTAGGCTTCCGGAAATTCGCGGACGGCTCCCACGTGCACACCGGCTTTGTGCGTAAAAGCATTGTCGCCAACAAACGGTGCGGAGTCATCAGGCATTAGATTGGCAATTTCAGCCACGGTGCGGGAAAGACGTGTCAATTCCTTCAGCATTAGTTCGCGGCCTGCTTGTCTATTCATTTTATACACAAGATTGGGCCAAATAGTGCATAAGTTAGCATTGCCGCAACGCTCACCATAACCATTAATCGTTCCTTGGACCATAGTGGCCCCTCCGATAACGGCGGCCAGCGAGTTGGCCACGGCTAATCCGCTGTCATTATGCGCATGAATGCCAAGGGGCACGGAGACTGCACGGCGTGCAAGTTCCACATATTCAGTGATTTCATGAGGAAGCGACCCGCCGTTGGTATCGCATAAGACAATCCACTGCGCGCCACCAGCTTCAGCTGCTCGCAACACCTGCAGCGCGTAATCGACATCGGATTTGCAGCCATCAAAAAAATGTTCGGCGTCAAAGATGACTTCTAAATCATGTTGGCGTAGGAATTGAATCGATTCCTCAACCATTTCCAGATTATCTTGGAGAGACAGTCCGAGAATTTGTGTGGCTTGGAAAACCGATGATTTTCCGAATAATGTCGCGACAGGACACTGTGCATCAAGAATGGCACGGAGATTTGCGTCGTCTTCCACAAACACACCGCGCCTTCGGGTACTGCCAAAGGCCGTAAGCTTAGCTTGGGTGAGTCGGGTTTTGGCCAATTGGAAAAACATTGTGTCTTTGGGATTGGAAGCGGGCCACCCGCCTTCGACATAGTCGAACCCGAATTCATCAAGCAGCTGGGCAATTTGCAATTTGTCCTCGACCGAAAGGCTGATGCCGCGTCTTTGGGTCCCATCGCGGAGGGTGGTGTCATATAGTTGGATACGGTTTGTCATCAGTACACTCATCACTTCCTCAAGGTTGCTTGCGAATGGCCAGCTCAGGCCAAGCCATAACAATTTATGCTGGTTCCGTAAATTTTATCTCATTTATGCATGAGAATCAAAGCTTTCTGGATACTCTGCCGAGTGTTATTCGCGGTTATGGACGTCCTGTTGTTTTCTTTTGCGGTCGAAGTATTGAGCCTTTATGACAGGATGCCGTGTAGTATACTGATTCCATTTGATAGTATTTGTCTACGCCTGGCAAAGGTAGGGGGAATCATAATGGACAATTCTGGCAAGAGACGGCGATTTTGGCGGGTGCTCGCAATTTTAGGGGTTGCAATGATGGTTCCTGTCTCATATTTAGCTGGATGGATGGCGGATGTGGGTCAGGTTCGTCCAGTGCTAAGCCAATTAGATGCGGCGCAAAAAGCTCTCGCCCATCAGCAAGCGTCCATACCCCAAGAACCTCCGGAGAAGGCCCCGTCTCGTCTCAGCTTGACGTGGGGAGCGCGACATGTGACCGTGAAGTGGCCGGCTGTAAAAGGCGCTGCGGCTTATGTTGTGTACCGGGCTCAAGGTTCACAAAGCTATCCGCAAGCGATAGAGGTGGGCCAAGTGAGCCATGTTGCCGTTTCCATCAGTTTTGTTGATGCTTCCGTGAAACCCAATACGTCATATACCTATTGGGTTGTTCCCGTCAATGCTGCGGGGCAAGGACCTGTCAGCCCTGCGGCGACGTGCCGCACTTATCTGCCGATTTCCGCTGCTGTTGCTCTAGCTCAACGATCGGCTGTTGTGACGCGGGCTACGAAGTGGGAGCAGAGTGCATGGGGATTGCTAGCGTCTCGCCAACAGAGTACGCAACCCCTGGCGTGGCATGTGAATGCCCAGTGGTATAGTGACTACGTATTTCCCTCTAGCGCTACGTCCTCCACATGGCTGACAAAGAGATGGACCACATGGACGGTGGATGGACAAGCGCTGCACGTTTTGCCACAAAAGGGAATTTCCCAGTTGATAGGGAAATTCCCGGTGGCTAGTGCGCTGTCGGTCGGCGATTCTACGCCACAAGATATTGCGTTGTGGTTTCGGGGTGGTCGCTGGTTCGACCAATTGGTAGACGCTCAAGATCCCGAGATACCACCATCGGCCTTGCTGATGAACCGCTATGCCCAAGCCGTAGCTTTCACGACGGCTTCGGGCCAAGAGGTATCCTTCGTAGCCCCTTAGGCCCTCATTATAAGACGTTTTCCGCGCTCGCCTTCTGGTTGGAGGTGAGCGCGGCTTCGCGTTCTGGGGAAGGGGCGCGAAATATGATTAATCCCCGTTCATTTCCCTCTTGACTCTTACCTTGAAGGACGATATCGAATGTGTCATCAGTCGCCCGCAAACGCAGTTGCCAATGGCCAATGGCGGGGGGGTTGTTCTCGCCTTGTGGGGTGAGGACAGCTTCCATGTACCAGGTAAAGTTTTCGGTGGGCTGAGTATAAGGAAGAAAGTCCATTTTTCCTCGATTGATGTTGCGCAAGGCTGCGTTGACCTCTATTAATGTCTTGCCCATCCCCGGATACCACTGATCTAAAAAGGATAGTGCGGTGGTGTACGTTGTTGTCATCGTCAGTTAAGCCTCCCCGTAATATAGTGTGAGTCAAAAAGAACTACAGTGTACCTTAAATCGTCTGAAGTATATCAACAAAGTTATTGTATTCACAAAATATAAAGTTGGTTGTATTTTTCACTTAAACAATATATCATGAAACTAGACTAAAGTACTAGTCAAATAGGCGTGGTTAAAAGAGGGGGAGATTATGGCGCAAGATCGGTTGGCGATTATTGTGTCAAAAGGCAGCTTGGATATGGCTTATCCGCCGTTTATTTTGGCAACGGCAGCGGCGGCCTTGGATATGGAGTGCATGTTGTTTTTTACGTTTTGGGGTCTCGATGTTATCAATAAAGAGAAAATTGACAATTTGACGGTGTCTATTGCAGGAAATCCTGGCATGCCGGCAATGGCCCGTGTAGCTGGAGTTGTCCCCTTTGGCACTAAGGTGGTGTCGTCTATGATGCGAAGCCAATTTGCTAGCTCCAATGTCATGTCTATTCGGGAGTTTCTTACAGAATCGGCAGAATTGGGGGTCCATTTGGTGGCGTGTCAAATGTCTATGGATGTTTTAGGTGTGAAGCGCGAGGATTTAGTGCCTGAAGTAGAGGATGTGGTGGGAGCGGCAACCTTTCTAGATTTTGCTCGCGACGCCAAAATCAGTCTCTTCGTTTGAGTGCTGCGAAGGAGGTGGGTTAATGCCGTCAAATCTATATAAAGAAGTCGCGCTAGAGGAAAAACAGAGACTATTCGACGAGGTTAAGGCGGATCCCCGGTTTGAGACTTATTTATACGGGTGCTACGAATGCGGAATTTGTGTTGCTGCTTGCCCTTCGGCGCGTTTTTATGACTTTTCCCCACGCAAGATTACTCAAACGTTGGCGCGCGAAGATGTGGAATTGTTTTACGAACAGCTTAATGACGATATTTGGAATTGTTCGCAATGCTTTTCTTGCAATCGATGTCCGCGCCAAAACAGCCCTGGTGGTCTGATCACGGTCATGCGCGAAGTTGCCGTAAATAATGGGCTGCGTTCCATGAAAGAAGCGCTCGCGGGATACACCCGAATTATCTACAAGATCATGACGACAGGTACTCAGGTGTCGCCAGACATGTTGCAAGAGGATGCGTTTCCTGATTGGGGACCCCAAGTGAAAAAAGTTTCGGAAAATTTGGACGTGTGGCGCCGGGCGTTGCCGCCGGAAACGCTGCATACGACAGGGCTCTCGTGGCAGGTGGAAGAACGAACCATGCACGAGTTATACGCGATTTGGAAAATGACGGGGACTTTGGACATGATTAGCCTAGTTGATGAAGGGCTGCACGACATTATGGAGGAGATTATGGATGATGCGCTGGAAGAGAGCGGATTGCAGGTTGACTAGGGGGCCGTTGGAGGTCTAAAAGAGGAGGGAACACATGGAACCGTTGAATTTGCCGATCACTGGTACCAAGGTTGAGACGTCCAAAGTCTTTGAGAGAGACCCTGAGACCGTACGCGACGAGGACTTGCGTGAAGCCATATGGGAATTAGGTCGCGAAGGGGAGTGGATTGTTCAACCTGTCCCGGAGCCATATTACCTAGCACCAACGAAGTTTGGGAGAATGAAAAAGATTCCGTTAGAACACACATGGCACCATAAAAGCTGTGGTCAATGCGGACACATTCCCGGCTACTCCACATCGATTTTCTGGCTCAACCGCATATTGGGCTATGATTACTTTGACCCCAGGGACCAAACATCTTGTACTGCATGGAACTATTATGCCTCCGCAACATCGAATCAGGCAGCTCAGGCCGCCGTTGCCATGCGGAACTTTTCTGCCGCTTATGAGACTGGCTACTATCCTCTTATCCATTGTGGCACGAGTTTTGGCCATTACAAAGAAGTGCGTCATGAATTGGTGCACGACGCCAAGCTACGCCGTCAGGTCCGTGCCATCATTGAGAAATTAGGACGTCCATTTGTGATGCCCGAAGAAATTGTCCATTACAGTGAATGGATGTATGCAGTGCGTGATGAATTGGCCGCACGGGTTCAGTATGATTTATCCCCAATTACCGCAACGGTGCACCCCGCTTGCCATTATTACAAATTGCAAAGCGGCGATGCTATTTATGATCCCGAAATTTATGGCGGGCAACGCACCGCCGCCGTCACGGGAGTGGTGCAGACCTTAGGGGCACAAGTTGCGGACTATTCGACTTGGTATGATTGCTGTGGCTTTGGATTTCGGCACATTCTTGTTCAACGAGATTTTACTCGAAGCTTTGCTACATTGCGAAAAATTGAGGTGATGAAGCAAGAGGCCAATCCTGATGTGGTCTTGACGCACGACACAGGTTGCGTCACGTCGTTGGATAAAAGTCAATTTGCGGCGAAAGCCCATGACCGGCAGGTTGGCGTGCCGGTTATGTCAGAATCGCAATTTGCTGCGTTGGCGCTGGGGGCACATCCCTTTCGGGTTTGTCAACTCCACTGGCATTCAGTGGATTATCGACCCTTGCTGAGGAAAATGGGGATCGATGTGGACCGCGCATGGGCTGAGTTTGAAGACGATGTTAGCAAAATTAAGACCGGTGAACTGGATTATGTGACATGGGAACATGTGCTCTAAAAGCGGTTGAGACTACGAGCGGGAGGGCGACGGAATGGGGAACACGGAAACAGTATTAATTGTCGGGGCGGGCCCTGGGGGGATGGAGGCGGCGCGGGCCGTGGCCGACCTCGGTAAAAAAGCCATTTTGGTGGAGGCCAAAGGGGAGATAGGCGGTACGCCGTATTCCTCCTACGCGACATTAACGCCGGACTTGCAAGAAACGGAAGAAGCCATGGGCCATATTGTACGGGGCATTCATCAAAATCCTGCAATTGATTTGCGCCTCAATACACGGGTTGTCAAAAGCGAAGGAGAAGTTGGGGCGTTTCATGTCACTTTAGAAAGTGAGGATTCGACACAAACCGTGGTGGAAGTAGGGTCCATCATTGTTGCCACGGGCTTTCAGCACTTTGATCCCGGCCGTGAAACGCAGATGTACGGTTATTACGAATATGATGATGTGATTACTTTGGTCGATGCGGAGCGGATGTTTAAGAGTGGTGCCATCGTTCGGCCATCAAATGGGGAGGCGCCTGAACGAGTCGCCTTCATTCAATGTGTTGGATCGCGCGATCGTCAAATTGGCAACCAGTATTGTTCTAAGGTCTGTTGTGGCATTGCCTCCAAACAGTCCATCGAAATTAAGCGCATGTTGCCGAACGCTAAGGTTTTCATTTTCTACATCGATATGCGGATGTACGGATTTTGGGAGGACCAAATCTATTGGAAGGCGCAGGAAGAATACAAAGTGAATTATGTCCGTGGCATTGTGACCGAAGTCATTCGTAAGGGAGATAAGCTGCTCATTAAAGGCGAAGATACCACGATGGGGCGGCCTATGGAAGTGTTGATGGACATGGTCATCTTATCGGTTGGCATGGAGCCCTCCAAGGGTACGTTGGAAATGGCAAAGATTTTTAATCTTCCCCGCGAAAGTCATGGGTTTCTGCAAACGGTAGGAGGCCCCTTAGATACCGTTACCACGCCTATCCCAGGAATCTTTGTGGCGGGAGCTGCGGCTGGGCCCAAGGATATTGAGGATACCGTTTCAATGGGAGGCGCGGCAGCTGCCAAGGCTGTGGGGATGTTAAACCGCATGGCGTTAGAGGAGGTGTGATGAGCGCTCTAGTTATTGATGCGGAAGCGGTTGGAGATTTTTTAGATAAGGCAGAAGGTTTTGTGACGGCGGAAGATATCGAACGCTGGAATAGGGTCATGACGGTGCGTTTAGGCGATGCTTCTGATGTTCTGGCCGACGACATGCGCAATCTTTTGGTGGTCCCGGGCACGAGACGGTTGAATGAGGGGGGCTATCAGCTCTGGACGCAACACAAGGAGACGTTAAAACACGGCGTTATTCACACGCCCGGGAATATGGCAGCCTACTTGACGTCGATATCAGCTCCCCCTTGGCTATGGGAATGGACGACATTTTGGCTGGCGGCCTTGTGGCCTGACGATTTCGTCTGGTGGTCACGGTGGATGTTTCTTCCCTCTAGTCGAACCGGGGCGGTGCCGCTTGTGCTCGTCGATCCAGAGTGTCTTGTGGCCGATCCCCAGACGCTCTATGGGCAAATTGTGCAGGCTGGACATTTTATGAATCATGTGATGGAGAGTTTGCGACGTCTGCCTGATATTGATCCGCGTTATCGGCATTTAACGGCATTCGCCATGGTGTATGCGGTGTACCTCTTTACAATGACCTCGTGGCGGCTTACCGAAGAGTTTACCCGCGTGCTCCCTCCATTTCCCCGCGTGGTTGCGAGTCTCTTGGGTATTCAGAGATGGGAGGAATATAGCATTGCAAAAGGCAAAAGCAATTGAATTAGACATTGCAGTAGTCGATGGTGTTGAGCTTAACGGTTCATGGAACCGCATGTTTGAGCCGCGCGTGATTTCTGAATATGACTTGTCGGTTTTAGATAGCATCACGCAAATTCCTGGCGCTGAGTCGTTAGGTTATTGCTATCAGTGTGGAAAGTGTACGGGTGTGTGTCCGGTGGACACGGTAGGAGATTATTCCCCGCGTAAAGTTTTTCGCCGCACGCAACTCGGTATTTCTCTCATCGATTCTCCCGATCTGTGGCTGTGCACAACATGCCGAAATTGTCTGCGTGTGTGTCCCAAAGAGGTCAACATGATTAATATCATGCCTGCTGTCCGGGAACAAGCTGTCTTAGAAGGTAAGGCGCCGGATGAATTGCTAACGGCATTTGAAAACACGGCGCGTTATGGCAATCCCATTGGCGAGTCGCCTCGTAAACGCGCTGACTGGACAAAGAATGCTGGCGTAGCGGTTCCGATTATGTCCCAGCGCAAAGCGCCGGTTGATGTCTTGTGGTTTGTGGAATGTTACCCGTCCTATCATCCTCGAGGCAAAGAGGCTTCGTCGGCGTTGGCTCGCGTGTTTGACGCTTTGAGCGTCGACTATGGGATTTTGGGCACCGAAGAAAAATGCGCGGGAGATTCTCAGCGGATGGCGGGAGAGCGCGGATTGTTTGAAATGTTGGCCGAGCACAACATCAAGATGTTGTCAAAGTACACGTTTAATCAGCTTGTGGTGACTGACCCACATGCATACAATGCGTTTCTTCATGAGTATCCAAAAATGGGGGGCGAGTGGCCAGTCCAACACTACACGCAATTTTTAGCGGAACGATTGAACCAGGTGCATTTTGTGAAGGCGCTTAACAAACGGGTCACCTTTCATGATCCATGTTATTTGGGACGTCATAACGGGGAATACGAGGCACCGCGAGCGTTGTTGGCAGCCTTGCCGGGCATTGACCTCGTCGAAATGGGGCATTGTCGAGAGACGTCCTATTGCTGTGGTGGCGGTGGGGGCGGCATGTGGATGGACAGCTTTACGCGAGACTACGCCAGCGAGCGGCTGTCGGAACGGCGCGTGAAAGAGGCCATTGAATATGGTGCAGAAATTTTAGCCGTCAGCTGCCCCTATGAAGTACCGCGATTTGAGGATGCGGTGAAGTCAACCGGGCATGATGGAGAGTTGCAAGTTATGGATATTGCCGAACTTATGGCGTATTGCATGGGGCTGAACGAGGCTTTGGTCCTGCACTGACCCACGATATTAGTTAAAGGAGGCCATCATATGCGATTAGCAGTGCTTTTGAAGACGGTTCCAGATTTGGTAGAAGAGTTGGCCCTCGATGAAGACGCGCGGACCTTACTGTTTGACGAGATGAGTTATGTCCCAAGCGAATGGGATGACCAAGCGCTAGAAGAGGCTTTGATTATCAAAGAAGAGTCTGGCGCGGAGGTCACGGTGATTGCGGTCGACACGGGAGATGTGGACACGATGCTGTTCACCGCGTTGGCGAAAGGCGCTGACTATGCGGTAAAAATCGTAGGAGATTTTGATGCGGCCATGAGTAATTGGCAAAAGGCGCGCGTACTAGCGGACTATCTTGGGCGAGGGGATTTTGACGCAGTGCTCTCCGGAGTTCAAGCCATTGATGACGTCGATGGCCAGTTGCCAGGGCTTGTTGCGGGGTTTTTAGGTTGGCCGCACGCGTCCGTAATCACAGAGGTTCGCGTCGCGGGCGGGTCGCATCTTCAGCTGCGACAAGAATATGCGGGAGGGCTTGTTGCGGAATTAGAAACGGTGACGCCGATTGTGGTAGGGGTGCAGGCGGCGCGTAAACCTCCGCGATATGCGTCCGTGGCTAAGGTCAGGCAAGTGGCGAAGTCAGCCACGATTGACGAGGTCGAAGCGGATGTTGCTGAGGCGAGACTGGCCGGCGTGGAATATGTTCGCCCCGTCGCCGCTGGTCATGCAGAAATGATTGAAGGAGATATCGACGAAGTGGTCGATCGAATTGTGGCCATTTTGGAAGAGCGCAACTTACTAAGGAGGGCATAAGAATGGGACCTATTCTCATTGTGGTAGAAAATGGTGCGGCGGGGATCACTGAGGCGACAAAGGAATGCGTCAACAAGGCCAAGTCGTTGGCGGCTCAGTTGGGAACGACAACCGTTGCGGTGGGATTTGGCAAACAGCATGTCAGTGACTTGCGGCGGCTGGCTGTGACGAAGGTTGTCATTGCCAGTGGGGGGACCATGGATCTGTATAATCCGGATGCTTACGAGAAGGTATTAGCGGAGATTTTTGGGAATGTCAAACCCTATTTAACGTTGATAGCCAACACAACGATGGGATTAGATTTAGGTGCTGGGTTAGCAGGACGTACACAGACGCCCTTGATTGCGTATGGCATTGACATCGAAGAGCAAGATGGGCGATTAACAGCCATCAGTCAAGTGTTTGCAGGCAAACTCTTGGCCCGGGTTCCTATCCCAGAGGATGGTGCAATCGTGACTGTAATTCCTGGGTCGTGGCCCGCGGACAATGAAGCGGGAGATCCGGAGATTGAGGAATGGACGGCCCAAGACTCGGAAGCTATGCGGGTCCTTCGCGTGGTTGAACCCGAACAGAGTGATATTGACATTACGAAAGCGGATATTTTGGTGAGCGTGGGCCGTGGCATTGAGGGACCAGACAATTTGCCCTTGGCGGAAGACTTGGCTGAGGCTCTAGGGGGTGTTGTCAGCTGTTCACGGCCTGTGGTCGATGCCGGTTGGCTGCCTAAAGCCCGCCAAGTGGGAAAGTCTGGGCAGACGGTCAAACCCAAACTCTATTTGGCGTGTGGAATCAGCGGAGCTCCCGAACATCTCCAAGGCATGCGCGATGCCGACTTGATCATTGCCATTAACACGGATGAGTCGGCTTCGATTATGGATATTGCGCATTTTGGAACGACTGCCGATATGTTGGAGTTGATGCCGGCGCTAGCCGAACGTCTTAAAGGGGGGTGAGGGAATGGGCCGTGATTTGCTCATGGCGCTGACCATTGTAATGTTCTTGGGAACTGGAGGCTTTTTTATCTCGCGTATGGCCCCGATTATCGGGGTCATGCGCCTTGCACGACCCACTGATCGTCTTGACAACGTTGGTCAGCGGCTGGGATTTATGATGCGGCAAGTGTTTGCGCATCAACGGCTGATGCGCATGAAACTCTCCGGCGTGTTGCATTTCTTCATATTTAGTGGGTTTGTGATTTTGTTTATTGATATTGTCGATGCCATTGGCCAAGTATTTGTCCCGGGATTCAACATCGGATCGGCGTTGGATTTTGTGGTCGATTTGTTTGTAACGCTGGTATTGATTGGCATTATATTAGCCGTCTATCAACGTGCGGTGTTGAAACCGGAACGTTATCACGGGTCAGATGAGCGTGACGGCTATATCATTTTGGGCATGATTGCCCTCATTATGATTGGGATTGTGCTCCACGAATCCTTCTATCCGTTTGCCGCGCCTGTGTTGTTTCATGTCCATCCAAGACTTGACCCATGGGGCTTCTTAGGGTATTCGGTGGCGCAACTGTGGATTCGTACGGGGCTGGCGATGCATCCCGTGATTGCAGAAGTGGGTTACATTCTGGGATATCTCCTTGACATTGGGATGGTCTTTGCCTTTTTGGCATATCTCCCCACCTCGAAACACTTGCATATCTTCTTGGCAGTTCCCAGTATCTTTTTGCACAAGACGCGTCCCCATGGTGAGTTAGTACCGCCTGTGGATCCCGATGCGGGCATGGCCATTCGCACGGTCAAGGATATGAACTGGAAGGATGTCTTGGACCTTTTTACCTGTACCGAATGCGGGCGATGTCAAGCTGTATGTCCTGCCCATGCCGCCGGACAGCCCCTCTCCCCAAAGATGGTCATCATTGAATTACGGGATGCGGTGCGCCGAGAGCTTGCAGGGGGCGAACCGCTGCCGCTCGCAGGCGGCGTCGTGAGTGCGGAAGAATTGTGGTCTTGCACGACGTGTGGCGCTTGTCAAGAAGCCTGTCCAGTATTTATCGAGCATGTGCCCAAGATTGCCGGGTTGCGGGCAGCGCTGCTTGAGGATGGCGAAGTGGATAAAAGTACGCAAAAGGTCTTGGTGGGATGGGACCGTCAAGGCAATTCCTTTAATCAACCGCAGCGCAAGCGTCCCGCTTGGGCTAAGGGGTTGGATTTTACGATTAAGGATGCGCGCAAAGAACCCGTCGATTGGCTATGGTTTGTGGGTGACTTTGCTTCTTATGACCCGAGGATGCAGCATCTCTCACGGTTGGTCGCACGGCTTCTCCACCGCGCAGGCATTGATTTTGGCATTCTGTATGAGGGGGAAGTGAACTCGGGCAATGATGCGTTGCGGATGGGTGAATATGGATTGTTTGAAACGCTAGCGCAAAAAAATTTGGCAGCCCTCGAGAAAGCGCAGTTTAATCAAGTCTTTACGACGGACCCGCATTCGTTTAATGCGCTGCGCAACGAGTACGGTAAATTAGGATTTGACCGTCCAGTACGTCACTATACTCAAGCCTTTCTGGATTTAATTGAACAAGGTCGGTTACGTCCAGAGCCTTTGAATCTGCGCGTCACGTATCATGACCCTTGTTATTTAGGTCGCTGGAATCGGGTGTTTGATGCACCGCGCCAACTTCTTGAAAAGATGGGGGTGGAATTGGTGGAAATGCCTCATCACGGGGCCAATAGCTTCTGTTGTGGTGCTGGGGGAGGCCGGATTTGGATGGAAGAGGTTGGTATGACAGACAGACCCGCGAATATTCGTATGCGTGAAGCTTTGACATTGCAAGACGTCAATCATTTTGTGGTGGCTTGTCCGAAAGATATGTCAATGTTTACGGCAGCAGTGCAGAGTACAGGCAGTGAAGAGCGTATGAAGGTGATTGACGTCGCGGAGCTATTGGCGCAGGCGGTGGGATTAGATGAACCGCTAGACCGGGTTATGGCCGAATAACGAGCTCATGACGGATGAAGGTATTGATAACGCATAAGGAGGAGTTAGGGGTGTCAGACGTACACGGCTGTAATCTTCCAGATGATTTATATTATTGGATCGAAAAGCACACATGGGCGAAACCGCAGGATGACGGAACCATATTGGTGGGGTTAACGGATGTGGCTCAAAACATGGCGGGAAAAATTATTGTCGTGAATATGCGGTCGCGCGGTAAAACGCTTGCCCGTGGGAAAAGTGGTGGGACGCTGGAGAGTGGAAAATGGGTGGGAGCCATTCCGACGCCCGTGGCGGGGGAGGTTCTCGAGGTGAATGAGACGGTCCGGTCTCAGCCTCAGTTGGTTAATGACGATCCTTATGGCGCGGGATGGTTGCTAAAAATTAAGCCCTCAAATTGGGATGACGATGCTAAGCTTCTGGCGTTTGGGTCAGACGGAATCGCCCAGTACCAGGCAAAACTCGAACAAGACGGAATCCAATGCGCCAAGTAGCAGCGTGTAGATCCCGTCCGAAGCGTTGGGCACAGACAAAGGGGGGGGAGTATGGCTCAGGTTTTTGCCTGCGAGTTTCCAGACGTGTATTGGTTTGACGTGGAACGGGATGTTTGGGTAATGCCTCAGCCATCTGGACAGCTGCGCATGGGCATGACGGATCCCGCTCAAACTCGAGCAGGCAAGGTGTTGCATGTGCGTGCTAAAACGGGCAAAACCGTTGTGGAAGGGCAAAATCTAGCGACCATTGAGTCGGCGAAATGGGTGGGGCCGTTTCCGGCACCGTGTGAGGGTCTGGTTGTCGCGGTGAATCCAATTGTGATGACTGACCCCAATGAGATCAATCGCGATCCTTATGGGCAAGGATGGATTGTCGAACTGCAACCGTCCTCAGATGTTTGGAGGAGTACTTTGATGACGGGCCCAAAGGCCATCGATGCTTACCGTGAAAAACTTCGGGCGGAAGGTTTAACGTGCATGCGGTGTGTGCCACCGTCCGATGATCTTAGTCCAGAGAGTGAGGAATAGCGGTGCGCTACGTGAATTTAGGAGTTGTAGACGCACGGTGGTCACAGGCCGTGTATCATGCTTTAGCGCACCGTATGAAGAGCAACGACGAGCCGACTCTGGTGACTGTGAGTCCCAATCGCCCGTATGTGTGTGTGGGCTACCACCAATTGGCGAGTCGGGAAATTGATCGCGTTTACTGTGAACAGCATAACATTCCTGTCGGACGACGTTGGGTTGGGGGTGGAGCCGTATACTTAGATCAGGGCCAGGTATTTTGGCACTTAATTTTGCCAAAAGTATCCGGGACTATTGACCAGCTATATCGGCGCGTTTTATCGGTACCGATTGCAACGTATCAGGCTATGGGCATTGAAGCGACATTTCGACCCGTCAACGATATCGTTGTGGGACCTCGAAAAATTGGAGGCACAGGGGCTTCGACGATAGGGATTGCGACTGTTGTCGTGGGAAGTCTGATGTGGGATTTCAACATGTCCCTGATGGCACGGGTATTGCGGGTTCCTTCAGAAAAGTTTCGGGATAAAATGGTCAAGAGTCTTGAGGATTACATGACGACGATTTCACGAGAATTACGTAGCGTACCCGATAGATCTCGTGTTACCGACGACCTCGTCGAGCGTTTTGCGGCCCTCTTGGGAGAACCTGTTCATTCCAGCGTATTGACGGCAGGCGAGGTTCAAGAGATGGAACGCTTAGCGGACGAATTGTTTAGCCCGACATTTGTTTATGGGGCAGAACATGGGTTGATAGAGGCGGGTGTAAAAATCCGTTCAGGCGTCTATGTGTATGAAGGGGTCATTAAAGCACCGGGCGGGTTGGTGCGATTCATTTATCGTGACAATGAAGGTGTATTTGAGCAAGTGAGTCTGTCTGGAGACTTTTTTTTGACACCTTGGAACAGTCCGGCACTTGCTGAGTGGGAAAAGAGTTTCGAGGGACAACCGATTAATCATGAGACAGTTCAGCGCAAAGCCCAGGAATTATTTGATGCTGTTAGCATTTCTGGGGTGCGACCAGAGCATATCGTGGCTTGTTTCCTTGAGGCTCAAACACGCCGGGTGACGGATGATCCGTCCAATTCAGTGACATTAAAAGGGGGATTATTATGAGTGAGATAACCAATGGTCCGATTGAAGCCGATTTGAAAGTTGATGCATCAGGATTGAAGTGTCCAATGCCAGTCATTCGCGCGAAAAAAGGCATTACGAGTGTAGAGGTCGGTCAAATTGTCGAAATTCTATCCACGGATCCCGGATCTATGGCCGATTTTAAGGCGTGGTCACGATCGACCGGTCACGATTTGTTGTCGGCCGAACAAGACGGTGAAGTCTTCCGGTTTTTTATTCGCCGCACCAAATAATCCAAAAAAGGGGGCGTTTTCATGTCTGATGTGAAAAAGTACTTATACATTCTCACGACAGGGCCAGAAGTTGCCTACCGGGCAGCCTCGCCATTTTTTCTGGCAACGACCGCAGCTTTGATGGACCATGAGGTGTCAATGGTTTTCACGATACGGGGGACCGCTTTACTAAAGAAAGGAGTCGCTGAAGAGTTAACCGTCAAAGAAGGCGGAGATGGCGCCAAACTGCAGTTTTTTGTAGACCAGGCACGTGATGCCGGCGTTAAATTTTATGTCTGCGCACCGAGTTTGGACTTAAATGACTGCACATTAGACGACCTTATCGAGAATGAAGGGGTTGTTGGGGGCAGTGCGGTCAACGAAATGGCCTTGGAATCGGATGTCGTGATTACCTTTTAAGCCAATACTCAGGAGGATGAACGCTACGGCAGCATATCAAGAAGCATTGGCCCAGCTTGACCAATGGCGTGAGGTCCCGGAGGCAGATGACGTGGCGATCATGGCGAATTTGGTCGCCATACTGAAATCCTTGTGGCCGCATTGTACATGGATTGGATTTTATCGGGCGCCTTTTGCGGGACAGGATTTAGTGCTGGGCCCATTTTGGGGAGATCCCGCACCGTTGGTTGTTCCTTGGGGTTCGGGCGTTATAGGGTCGTGTGCCCAAGAACGGGCCGTTCAGATTGTCGGCGCGGTTAGCCGATTTGCGGGCTATATTCCGGCAGTCTCCCGGACTCAAAGTGAGGTGGCGTGGCCAATTATTCGGGGCACTCATCTCTATGCGGTGCTGGATTGTCAAGCAGCCGAAGAAAATGGATTCGATTTAGCGGACATTGAGTGGATGGGAAAATTTGCTGACCGTCTCAGCTAGAAGAGATGACGCGCATGGCCCACGAAAGGGTCGTGCGCGTTTTTTGATATGGTCGGCCATTTGGCATTGCCTTTAGCCGATAATCGGTATAATGAAAGGGAGGTAAGACTTTTGGATGAGAATGAATTACGACTCGATTATTGGGTGGCTACGCGTACGAATCCGAAATTCCCCTTATGGGTAATCTTTAAGGAAATTGGCCACCGTGATGGGCAAGGGGAGGCCTACGGCCGACGGTCATTGCGACCAGTGCGCGAGATGTTGCGTGATCTCGAAGACAGCGAGTGGATTCCTAAGGCAGCTGAAGGTTTGGCGGTTCCAGAACAGGAACTACGGGCTGCTCTATGGTACGCGATTTGGCTTATCGACCAAAAGGAACCGCCCCCCGAGTGGAAAGAATGGAATGATAAGGTTGACGAAGCATGGCGCAAAGGGTGGCGATAAACGCTTACAAAGACCCATTGGACCATTTGCTTGAAACTGTGGAAGACACAAGGAGATGACCAGTGTGCATTTACTTCCGGGAACGAATCGATGTGTCCAATGCGGTGATACGGTTGATGAAGTATTGTGTGACACCTGCCGAAGTCAACGGAATGGCATTTTTTCAATTGCGTATCGTCGGTTACCGCAAAACTCGTTGTTATACCTCTTCAGTATCATAAAATCCCGGTTGTTTCTAGGTTTGCTCTTGTTTGCCATTGTTCCTATTTTATTAGGAGATTTGCACTTGAACGTGGTAGACGGGATGATGGTATATTTTTCGCTCTTTTGGTTTTTTATCTTTCAGCCCATCATGACGGCCCAAATGGCAATGCCATTTCGGTCCATTGTGCTCGACATCGCGGCCTATGTATTTACAGGGATCGTAGGCGTGTTGTTTGCCTTGGCGGTGGAATCTTTTTGGATTGGACATGGGGCTAATCTTTTATTAAATTCCTCGTACTTATTGATTTCCGCTCCGGCGTACATTATTTTCATTGGATTAACTGAAGAGTTTGCGAAACAAATTTTTGTCCTCTTGCTATTCACCGTGAATCGTGTGCAGAAAAAAGTCTGGAACCCTTTGGTCTATATGATGATTGGTATCAGCTCAGGCCTCGGATTTTCGGCTGTGGAGAATATTTCCTACGTGGAGCATGGGATTACATTTGACGTGTTGCACAAGACGATTGGCTTGGGGACCATTACGGCTCTCACGCGCGCCTTGTATACTCCCTTTTTACATGCCATCTGGGCCGGAATTGTGGCTTATGGGTTGGGTATAGTCGCTCACCGTGGTTACCGGGATTGGCATTTAGCTGTCGGCGCTTTTCTTTTAGCCGCCATGTTTCATGGATTTTATGATGCGTCCCTCAGAGCTCATGGGGGGTTATCAGTTCTTGACGTGGCTCTTTCCTACTTGGTGTTTCTGAGTTTGTTGTTGAACAATCGTCGGCAAAGAAGTTCCCTTGTGGATTAAACGTCAAAGAGACTAGAGACCGAGAGATTTTCATGGATGCGCATGATGGCTTCCGCTAATAGGGGAGCCATGGAGATGATGTGCATATTAGGAGATAGATCAGCTATGGGAATGGTATCCGTAAGTAGAATGTCTTCGAGAGGCAACTGCGATAGCAATGCGGTGGCGGATCCTGAAAGAACGGGATGGGTCGCTGCCACATAAACCGCCGTAGCGCCAAGATGGCTGACGGACTGTACGGCCCGCGCGACCGTTTTACCGGTATCAATCAAGTCGTCAAGGATGACGACGCGGCGGTTTTTTACGTTGCCAATGACATGGACGACTTCGGGCATTCCTAGCTCCGTTATGCGCTTATCTATAAAGCCTAACGGGGCCCCTAGCATTTTGGCCATTTGACGCGCGCGGTGGACACCGCGGGCATCCGGAGACACAATCATCAGGTTGTCCAGCTCCTTCTTGCGCAGGGCTGTAGCAAACGTGGGCGCGCTCTGAAGGTTATCGACAGGAATATCAAAAAAACCCTGTAGTTGCGGCATATGCAGGTCGATCGTGAGCAGTCTATGCGCGCCGGCCGTGGCCATGAGGTTGGCCACGAGCTTTGCTGAGATCGGTTCTCGTCCACGCTCTTTTCGGTCTTGTCGGCTATATCCATAAAATGGCGTAACCGCTGTGACGCGACGTGCCGATGCCCGCCGGGCAGCATCGATTAACAGTAAGAGTTCCATTAAATTGTCATTAACCGGGAAAGATGTGGGTTGAAGAATGAATACGTCACAGCCGCGTACGTTATCCAGAATACGAATGCGGATTTCTCCATTAGCAAACCGTCCCACGTCGGCGGCGGTCAACGCAATGCCGAGGTGGCGGGCAATGTCTTCAGACAACGCACGGTTTGCCGTTCCTGATAAGAGTTTTATAGGCCCTTCACGCTCAAACATACAGTCTCCTTCCAGCTTTAAAGCATTTGAGTTGACGGATCGTGGGGATCCTTGGTGCCCAAGGTTGATCGGCTTGCGAAAATCTTGACAGCGGCGCCATGAGATCATTATCATAAAGGCAATTTATTATATCAGGGAAGAGCGTTTTGTGTGGAAATTTTCCGCAGAATTCTTCCCTCGCAATGATGAAGCCATCACTCTTTGTCTTAACAAAGCGAGCCAGGTTGTGTGAGAGCTGGTGTTAAGGGGGAGTGTGCCCCACTTCGGAGCCATTCTGCGATGAGTAGAACGGGCCGGCCGTTACCCGGACGACAAGGGGCCGCGCCAAGGCGGCAACCGAGGTGGTACCGCGGATTTTATCCGTCCTCACGATGAGGGCGGTTTTTTGTTTTCTTTGAGGAGGGTTTTCGGTGCGCGTTGTCGTAAAAATCGGAACGTCAAGTATTTGTGGGGACGATGGGCTTCTTATGGAAGAACGTGTCCAAGACTTAGCCCAGCAAATGGCATGGGCATGTGAGCACCATCATGAGCTGATTGTGGTGTCCTCGGGAGCCGTAGGTGCAGGAATCGGCCAAACGGGCCGCCATCCCATGGATTTAGTCGAGAAACAAGCACTCGCAGCTATTGGACAGGCTCAATTGATTCAAGCATATCAACGCCATTTGCCGGGCATTGCAGTCGCCCAAATCCTGTTGACCCGGGCAGATCTTGAACATGGTGAAGGACGGGATAATGCCTCTAACACACTACAGCGTTTACTGGCATGGGGCGCATTGCCCATTGTCAACGAGAACGACACGGTGACCCATGAGGAAATTCGGATTGGGGATAATGACACCTTGGCAGCTCGGGTAGCGCAGCTCGTTCATGCGGAGTTATTAGTGTTGCTTTCCGATGTTGATGGACTCTATACGGCTGACCCTCGCACATCCCCCCACGCACAGCATATTAGCCGAGTGCAATGGGTGACGGATGAAATGTTGTCACAACATGCTGTCAGTCGAGGACCGTGGGGAACAGGGGGCATGCAGACCAAATTACAGGCCGCTGCTTTGGCACAGGAGAGTCGGATACGCACCGTGCTAGCCGATAGTCGAACCCCTGACGTTCTTATGCATTTGTTGCAAGGATTACCACTGCGCGCAACCTATTTTCTAGGCCAGGAGAATCCCGATCATATTCCTTCCATGGAATAGAAAGAACCTTGTGCAGGAGACAGACAACCAAAGATAGAGAGGAAATGACCATGTTAGAAGCGATGTTGAAAAACGCGCAAGCGGCTCAAAAAGAGTGGGCATTATCACATACGCAAGTGAGAAACGACGCCCTCGAGCAAATGATCCACCTGGTGCGCCGTGATCAAGACAAGATTCTCTCAGCTAATCGACGCGATCTGGACGCCGCTAGCGAGTTGCCTAAGGCCTTGGCTAATCGATTGGCCTTAAGCCCCGAAGGATTGTCTAAGCTGTTGCAGGGCTTAAAGGTAGTGATAGATCAACCGGATCCCTTGGGAACCGGGATGGGGCAACGTACGTTGCCTAATGGGTTGAGCATCGAGGCGATCCGAGTGCCTCTTGGCACGATTGGATTAATCTTCGAAAGTCGTCCTGGTGTGGCGATTGAAGCCGTCGCGCTTGCCCTTAAGGCAGGAAACGCGATGATTCTGCGCTCTGGTCATGAGGCAAAAGGAACCGTGGCAGCAATCGTCGCGTGTTGGCAAGAGGCGTTGACCAAGACAGGATTCCGGGCAGATCTTGTTCAACAAATTCTGGACCCGGACCGGAAGTATGTGGATGCCTTACTCCACTTGCGCGGCCTCGATCTGTTGATTCCCCGCGGAGGCCCCGCTTTGATTCAAAAAGTGGTAGCCGAGGCCACCGTTCCCGTGATTGAAACAGGCGTCGGAAATTGTCACGTATATGTCGATCGCCAAGCCGATTTGGACATGGCGGTGAACATTGTGATTAATGCCAAAGTGTCAAATCCGGCCGTGTGTAATGCAGCCGAGACGGTTTTGGTGCATCAGGATATTGCCGAACAGCTGTTGCCAGAGCTGGCTAAGGCACTGTCAGCTCAAGGCGTCCAGTTGCATGCCGATTCGCGTGCACTATCGCTTATACCTGGAGCCGTATTGGCGACCAATGAGGATTTTGCGAAGGAATACCTTAGCTTAGACCTCGCGGTTCGCGTAGTGGCCAATATCGATGAAGCCATTGCCCATATTGAGCAATACGGTACCAAGCATTCGGAGACGATTGTGACCAATGATTACTCACAAGGCGAACGGTTTCTCAAAATGGTGGATGCGGCAGCGGTTTATATTAATGCGTCCACTAGATTTACCGACGGCTACCAATTTGGATTCGGAGGAGAAGTCGGAATCTCAACCCAGAAACTTCATGCCCGAGGGCCTATGGGATTAGAAGCGTTAACCACGTGGAAATGGGTTGGGCGCGGTCACGGTCAGATTCGCAGTTAACCAGATCATACGCCCATTCCATACTTGATGGTAGCCACGGCCATATCTTTATGAGTAAAATATCGCTATGCGAAAGTTTTCTTGGATAGGGCTGTCCATAGCGGCATTTGTCGTTGCGGCGCTTCTAGCTCCTTCACCGGAGATAATGGGGTTGAATAGAAGCATCAGTCGCATGCTTGAGCCGTTGGGGCACAGGTGGCCGTTCCTGCAATTGATTTGGGTTGTTGGGGGACTACCCCTAACTACTTTGCTTGTCATTTACCAAGCGAGTGGGCGATGGGGACGGCAGACACACGAATGGCGCCTGTTATGGGGGTTTATCGGCGGAAGTATTGTGGAGCTGATTCTGAAGCACTATATCGCGACGCCTCTGCCCATCAATGTGGCGGCCCCTCCTCCTTATGCACAAATTACGGCGTGGACCAATATTGAGCCGGCAACCGTGGTGGCATGGCTTGGAGCATTAGTTCCCACGCATGGTTTGCATCACGCGGCTCGGTCATTCTTACGGGGTTCGTTCCCTAGTGGCCACGTGTTTCGCATTACGTATGCCTATGGTCTCTTCTTACGTAACTGGACTTATGGGATTTTGATTCTGATTGCAGCATTTGCTGTTGTCGCGACGGGAGGGCACTGGCCATGGGATACGGTTGGAGGCGCGTTATTAGGAATGACAAGCCGGCTTGTGGCAAGGTCAAAAAGGAGCGGGCGTGGTGAATCAGCATACGAATAAGGAAAAAGCTCTAGAGGCATTGCGACTTCAGATGGAACCTTGCCATCAGTGTGGATTGCGCGATCAAGCACATGGTGTCGTGTTCGGGGAAGGCGATCCGCAGGCGGATATTGTACTGATTGGAGAGGGTCCGGGTCGCGAAGAAGATCGTCTTCTTCGACCATTTGTTGGCGCAGCCGGCCAACTGCTGGACAAGATGTTGGCGGCAATCGAGATGGACCGATTCCACGGTATCTACATTCTTAATGTCGTAAAGTGTCGCCCGCCTCAAAACCGGGTGCCTACGCCAGCGGAACGTAAAGCGTGTTGGCCGCATTTGGCGGCACAATTGAGGATCTTGTCGCCTCAAGTGGTGGTGCTGCTAGGTACAACCGCCGTGCAAACATTGCTCGGCATCTCGCGTCTATCCGAGGCCCGGGGCCGTTGGCATGAACGAGGCGGTGTGTGGTTTCGGGCAACTTATCATCCCGCTGCATTGTTGCGCAATCCGCATTGGAAAGAGGGGGCGTGGCAAGATTTGCAAGAGGTGCAGGCCAAAATCCTTGCATTACGCCAGAAAGCGGGCGAGGTATCGGAAATCGGTAAATAAGCTTTGGTGGGACTAGGGTGATATTGGGAGAAAGGAAGATTGCGTGATGAATTTGTTGAACTTATTTCGCCACCCGCCTCAGCTGCGAGATCTTACGCCGCAAGACCTTGACAACTTTATCCATGCACAAGATCCGGTCGTCATCGATGTGCGCACGCCTACCGAGTATCAGGCGGGGCATCTCCCAAAAGCCGTTCTCGCGCCTCTTGGAACCACATTGCAGCATATCACGCATGTGGGTCATGAGCGGCCTGTGGTCTTGATCTGTAAGACAGGGCATCGTAGTCAAGCTGCGGCGTGGGAGTTGTTAGCGGAAGGGTTTACGCACGTCTATCACTTAAAAGGGGGCATGGACCACTGGAAAAAGTATGAAAAGAGTCAACAGAGGTAAGGGGCACCTGCGAGTTTAGTGCCAAACGGGCGATCCAGCACTCAGATACCCGACAATCGAGAGGCCCATCAAGCCTGCCCAGAGAAGGCCATAGGTCCATTTTCGTCGTATAGCAATGGCGTTGTAGGCGGCTGAAACAGGATGTTTTAGCCTTCCAATAAAGTTCCACACGATGAAGATGAGGATAATAACAGAGACTGGGTCGACCGTAAGAGCGCCGGTTAACGGATTGAAAAATAACAGGACGAGCAGTCCGATAAGGCCCGGACCCCATGCTTTCCATCCTAAAAAGGCCACCGTGCGCCCTCCATCTAAAGGCACCACCGGAATTAAGTTAAAGATATGCATGAAAAAGCCAAAGACGGCTAGCCATTGCAATACGGCCAGATGCGTAGTGAGGTAGAGTCCGTAACAGACCAGAGTGGCTGCTAGCCCAAATATGGGGCCGGCAATGCCAATAAAGGCTTCGTCATCGGCGTTGCGGGGACTTTGGCGTATATTGATGACCGCGCCCAAAAAGGGAATAAAGGTCGGCCAAGACGCAGGAATATGCCGCTTCCGGTTTGCCAACACATGGCCCGATTCATGGATGGCAATTAAAATCACCAGCCCAATGCCAAAGGCCCATCCAAATGCCAGACCATACACCAGCATCGAGAGCACCACACTACCAAAAAGCAGCAAAACTTTCGCTTTATAAATGATCGCCAACAACGAGAGGATGCGACTTTTCCACGAGTTACGCCCCTTACGCGGTATAGGTGGAGGCGAGTAGGGTGAAAATGGCGCCGTTTCTCCGGATATGGGGGTGGCGTGGGGGGATTGGTGCTCTGGGTCATGATATCCTGGCAATGCTAGTCCTCCTTATGCCAAATATTATACACGGCCTCTAGCCACCGGAGCTGTCTCGTAAGAAATCCAGTCACTGTAGCTGCCGGCATACAACACGGCGGGGATATCCAGTAAGTGCAATGCCAATACATTAGAGCAAGCCGAAACACCGGATCCGCAGTAAACAAGTGGAGGTTGTTTGGTGTCAATGTTGGCAAAGTGTTGGCGTAAATCGTGTAATGGTCGAAAGTGGGCAGGCTTGTCATAAACTTCGGCCCAATCGCGGTGGATGGCTCCAGGTATGCGTCCGGGAATAGGATCGATGGGCTCGTACTCCCCAATAAACCGTTCATACGACCGGGAGTCAATAAGAGTTTGATCCGAATGACGAGTGATAACCTCTTCACGCGTCGCAAGCCATTCGGTGTGAGGAGTAAGAATCAATGTCGGTGTGCGAGATATGGCAGGTTTCTTTGTAGACACAGGTAATTTAGCGGTTATCCATGCCAAATACCCGCCTTGTAGGACCCGGATATTCGTCAAACCATAATAACCAGCTAACCACCATAAATGGGCAGCACCTGAGCCATCCGTATCGTATGCCACCAAGGTTTTCTCTTCGGTCATTCCTATGCGAGACAACACGTGGGCAAACTGTTCGCGGTCTGGGAGAGGATGACGCCCTCCGTGCACACCGATGGGGCCGCATAAATCGCGCTCTAAATCCAAAAAGAAAGCTCCTGGGATATGTCCTTTCTGATAATCGATATAAGCCTGAGCCGGAGCCAATAAATTATAACGGCAATCTGCAATGACTACGTTCTCCGGATCTTGGGCTGCCAGCCATTGCGCATCGACTAATGGATGTTTCATGAGTTCCCTTTCCGCGGTCGTTCGGACACCGAAACAGCACAACTCGTTGTCGCGGGCCACCAGTTTCGTCCTGTTAGGTGGGTAATCAATCGAGCGACAAACGGATAAATGGCAATGATGATGAACCACGGGTGGATAAAGCTGGCTAAGACTCCGAGAATGACAAGATTTTTAGACCATAATGTACACATGATTGCACCTCCTTGCCACTAGTATTATGCGCTTTGGAGGGATGATTTGTCTATTCAGGGGCATTGAGAATCCATGATAGCCCAAGACTCCGGTGGCGTGCTGTCAGGCTTGTTAGGGAATCGTGAAAGATTAAAGGGCTCATGGCTGTCGAGATATTTCAGGGTTCTAGTTACAAAATCACAGCGCAAAACCTTTGTGAAGCATGGCTCAGCGCGGTACCATAAGATGATGGCAACAATAGACAATGGGGGTCGGGACCATACGATGTTTCTTTCACTAGGGGCGGTGATGGCGCTTTTGGGAGTAGCGTTAGGGGCCTTTGGAGCTCATGCGTTACGTGCGAAATTGGATGAGAAAAGCTTAGCCAACTATCAAACCGGTGTGCAATACCAAATGTATCATGCCCTTGGACTTTTGGTCACAGGACTGGTGAGCATTAAGGCACCGGGCACGACTCTTTTAGCCTGGGCGGGATGGCTTTTTGTGGTGGGTATTGTGCTCTTTTCTGGAAGTCTTTATGTGCTTTCCATCACAGGCCGTCGCAAATGGGGAATGGTTACGCCGTTTGGGGGACTTGCGTTTATCGTGGCGTGGGCGATGTTGGCTGCGGCAGGTTGGAAGGTCGCCTAACCTCAAATATGGTATATCCCAAAGAGGAGTGAATGATGGTGGTATGGGGAAAAAAATCGGTTTCTTCCAAAGCGCCTAGTCCCGGTATCGCGGATGCGCTGAAACCACCCTTGCAATCGTTTGTGTCGCTGCAAACATTGGATGAACCACAGGCGCACACGTGGACGTCGCGTCTTATCCGCCGAGATGGAGTCTACGATTATCTTGACGCATTGCGTGATAGACGGGGGGACGTCGTTCAAGGGTGGAGCCTTCAGGGGCAGCCCATGCGGCTGTACTGGGGCCAAGACCGATATTTGTGGCAATACAAAGTGCAAATCATCATGGTTTTGGATCCCTTACCAGCCATGCAAGTTACCTATTTAGAGCCTCCCGTCCGTACGAATCGGCGCCGAGAGTGGCGAAGTGAAGATCACGGGTATCATATGCGCGGACGGGTTCAGGTTTGCGAGGATGTGGGACCGGTAGAGATATCGGCATGGACAACGGTGTCCCGAGACTTTTCTTATTCCGGCATTCGGTTCTTTAGCCCCATGGTATTGCCCATCGGCTCACATGTTACAACGCAATGGCAATGGGATCAGCCAGGAGAATTTCAAGGGCGACTTCAGATCGTGCGTCTCGATACCGGCCGCGCGCAATATCGTGAAGCCGAAGGGGTTAATGTGGTGGGCCTGTGGGATCCTGCTCTGGAGGGGGAGCAGGCAAATGCCTGGCAAGCATTCTGCTTGCATCATCGTTACCGCTAAATCGTAAAAATAGTGTCGAAAAAGGGAATAATACCCTCATAATCGGTTCATCTGGCGCGAATACTATATCAAGAAGAAACGCGACGGAGATGACGATTTTAGGGGGGATTGGTGATGAATCTTGTCGAACGAATTGTTGAGGCAGGCCAGCCATTAAATCCGGAACAACTGCGCGTATTATTAGCGGGGTGCCAAATCTATGTGACGGTTGAGGAAGCTGTCCATCTGTTTACCGTGTACGGGAGCCTGACAACCCTGACCAAAAAGCAGACGTTCTGTCGTGTCTAAATGGCAATCAGGAAAGAAGGCCGTTCGCGTTATTATTGGAGGTGCGGCCGCTATAGCTGCGGTGGCCGTCGCCGTGAAAATGGCCATCGGACCCCAATTTCAAAGAGCGATACCTCAGCCATCCCGTCCCCCCGTACCGAATTTTTCACACGTTGTTGTGATTATGATGGAGAATCACGGGGATGCGGCTTTGCTAGGCAATCGTGCTGCACCCTATATCAATCAACTCGTAAGGCGTGATGGATTTGACCGTAATTATTTCGGCGTGACCCATGTCAGCCTTCCCAATTATGTGGCATTACTCACTGGTGAGACCGGTCATACCCATTCCGATGACCCCAATCAAACGTTTAATCAACGTTCGTTACCCCAGCAATTAACTGCCGTGCACAAAACATGGCAGGCTGTCATGCAAAGTATTCCCTCATCCAATTTTCAAGGCAATTGGTATCCTGGTAATGCGCAAAGCACGACTCCCCCCTCTAATGCCTTGTATGCCAAGAAACATAATCCCTTCGCGTTGCTTTTGCCGTTGCGGTCATCCTTGGCACGACATACCGTGACGCTTTCCCGATTTCAAGAGGAGTTGCAACAAGGACACGTACCTCAGTTCGTGTGGATTACTCCCAACTTATGTGACGATATGCATGGGCAACAGCCGGGACCTGGAAACAGCTGTCCGGTTTCAAGTTCTCAACACTTAGTGCAATCGGGGGACCGGTTTTTGGCGCGCCTCATTCCTCAAATTATTCACTCCAAAAGTTGGAATCGGCGGTCGGTTTTGTTTTTAACGTGGGATGAGACGAATACCCCAGCCAACTTGCTATCTGTGGAGAATTTGCGGAGGTATTTGGCGCCGGGGCCCGCGTCTCCCGTGGTGCCTTGGGTTCATATTGCCATAGGCGGAGGGAAAATACCTCTGATTGTTATCGTAGGTCAGGGCGAAAAGATTGACACCAATTTATGGGCGGATCATTACAGTATTTTGAAAACCATCGAAGATAGCTGGCACTTGCGCTATCTGGGGCATGCCAACAGTGCGCAAGTGCCAGTATTGCTCCCGTTTTTTAAAAAACAATAAAAGCATTCTCCGGTGTTAAAGTGCCGAAGAATGCTCGTAATTCGCCACTCTTGTTAGTCATTGAGGTTGTAGTCACGGTATAGGATAGGAGCAATAATGGCAATCGCTCCTATAAAGAATATACCAATTACTGCAATAACCAGAAGGTCACCTGTGGTAATCATCGCGATCCCTCCCTTACACATGAACATAGAGACTAAGAAAGCCTCTAAAGTTCTAGTCATATTGTATCACGAAACGATCCAAACGTTTCTATGGATTGTCTGGATAAGACCCCAACATCCGTCTAACGCACCGTGCATAGGCCCGTGGTTTTTAGCGCATCATACAACCACTATGAACAAAGTGAAAGCGCCGACACGGCACAGCAAACCAACTGAAACGCGCCTTATCAGCAGTCGTTACGGATCGGGGCCAAAGCCGCCGAGTCCTCGAAATATTGGCGCCAATAGTTTAACATTAATGACAGTAGGCGGCATTATGGGGTCCGGGCTATTTTTGGCTGTGGGCCAGGCCATTCGTTTGGCAGGACCAGCTATTGTCATTTCAATGCTAATCGGCGTCACCATTATGGCGCTAGAAGTGATGGCTTTATCAGAAATGGCGGTGGCCGACCGTGAACGAGGTTCTTTTCTAGCATTTGCCCACCATGCTTTAGGTCCTGGGGCGGCTTTTGTAGGAGGATGGATTTTTTGGTTTTCGAGCATCCTCAACATCTCAGCCGAAGCGACCGCGGGAGCAATCTTTACTCGACTATGGTTCCCTAGCATTCCTGTGTATGTCTTTAGTGTAGGCTATGCCATTATTGTCGTGGGCATTAATTTTTTGACGGTCCGCGGCTTTAGTACAGTGGAGTCGTGGATGTCCGGCACGAAAATTACGGCGACGGTGGTCTTCATTTTACTTGCGGCGGCGGCGCTTGCAGGATTATTGCCTGTACATACCGCTGCAGGCGTTCACGGCTGGTATCAGAAACCCAGCTTTTTCCCGCATGGCGTGATTGGTGTTTTCGCGGCTATGGTCTTGGTGTTGTTTTCGATGTCCGGCACGGGTGTTTTAGGGCTCGCGGCCCCCAATGTGAAAGATGCCGACCACACGATTGCGAAAAGCATTCGGAATACTATTATAGCGATTTATGTGTTGTATGTTGGAGCGGCTCTAGGCTTGACGGGGCTGTTGCTGTGGTCCACTGTTCCCACCGCACAAAGTCCTTTTACAGCGGCGCTCCGTACGTTGCCATGGGGATGGTTGGTCAATTTCTTTAACTTGGTGATTCTGTTAGCCGTTTTGAGTGCCATGAATGCAGGACTGTTTGCCACCGACCGGGTTTTGGCCACTTTAGGGCGAATTCATGCCGCTCCGCACATCGTCAGTCGAGAATCTCATGGCATTCCGCGTATGGCGAACTTAGTGACGGGGATTTTGTTTATCGTTATTAGTGGCCTTGCCTATTTCTTGCCAAAAACGGCGTATCTGTATCTTGTTACGGCCACCGGATTTCAAGCGCTATTTATCTGGGGGCTCATCATTGTCACGCAAATCGTCTATCACAAGGTTCTTTTAAAAGAAGGGAAAGAACTTCCATTCCGGATGAAAGGTTATCCTTATACCTCGATTTTAGCGGTGGCTTTAATTGTTGGCGTGATTGCAACCGCACCGCTGGCTCCGCATGAAATGACCGCATTAGAAATCAGTGTGGGCGCCTCAGTTATCTTTTTCTTGGCCTATCTTCCGGTACGTGCTAGGCGTTTGCACAGTTCTCAACGTTCTCAGGGAAAATGAGTTTACGTGAAATTGTGGTGTGTTAGAATGAGTCGTGATGCGGGCTTGGGAGCTCCTCACAATATTATGAGACGCTATCGGGAAGAAGGGGCAATTCAGTGCGAATCGGCTTGCCAACAGAAATTAAAATCGATGAAAATCGGGTGGCGTTAACCCCAGCAGGGGTTATGGCCCTCACACGGGATGGGCACCAAGTTTTGGTGCAAGAAGGCGCCGGTATTGGCAGCGGATTTCTTGATGATCAGTACCGCAGTGCCGGAGCGACGTTAGTCCGTGATGCGGCCTCCGTATGGAACGAGGCGGACATGGTCGTGAAAGTCAAAGAGCCGTTACCAGACGAGTATCAGTATTTTCGTCGAGACTTGGTTCTCTTTACATACTTGCATTTGGCACCAGAACCAGGTCTCACTCATGCCTTGGTGGAATCGGGAATCACCGCGATTGCCTATGAAACGGTGCAAGCACCCGACGGCTCGTTACCATTGTTAACGCCGATGAGTGAAGTGGCCGGCCGAATGGCCACGCAAATCGGTGCTCATTTTTTGGAAAAGGCGCAAGGCGGCCGTGGAATTTTGTTAGGTGGGGTGCCTGGGGTCTTGCCCGGAAAGGTCCTCGTTATCGGAGGAGGCATCGTTGGCACGAACGCGGCCCGCATTGCGCTGGGCTTAGGGGCTGATGTCACGATCGTGGACATCAATGCCGATCGCCTAAGGCAGTTGGACGACATGTTTCATGGTCACGTGCGGACACTAATGTCCAACGAGTACAATATTGCCGATGCGGTGAAAACTGCGGATTTGCTTGTGGGAGCGGTATTAATTCCCGGTGCGCGGGCACCGCATTTGGTCAGTGAAGCGATGGTTCAAAGCATGCAGACAGGATCTGTGATTGTGGATGTTGCCATTGATCAAGGAGGGTCGATTGCGACGATTGATCATGTGACCACACACACGAATCCAACGTACGTGAAATATGGGGTGGTCCATTATGCCGTAGCTAACATGCCAGGAGCTGTGGCTCGCACGTCGACGCTGGCGCTTACCAATGTGACTTTGCGCTATGCGCGCCAGCTGGCACAGCATGGGGCAGTTCGGGCCATGCAGTTAGATCCGGCTTTAGCGAAGGGCTTAAATGTGTATCAGGGTCAGGTCACTTTTCAAGCCGTAGCAGAATCGCATAATCTTCCATACGTACCGGTTCAAGAAGTGATCGGCTAAGCGTTTGACGCGAAAACTGGATACAAGCTCCTCGAATTTTGTTCGGGGGGCCTTTTAATTTTTTACGAAGGCAACACAAAAAGCAGGACATTGGCAGCTATACGTCGAATTTGTTGAAATATCAATATAACGGACGAATATATCAGTAGAAATGGACGGGACGACATCATGAATACGATGGATCAGTGGGTCGATGAGTTTCGCTATTATCTGAGATTCGAACGCAATTTATCTGTGAACACAATTGATTCCTATGGACGAGATCTTCAGGATTATATGCAGTTTTTGGATAATTATCCCGAAGCCGGTACTGAGGCGGCAGTGGTGGCCTATATGGAATACTTGCAGAACACGAAGAAGTCGGAAGCGACGCAAGCTCGCCGATTAGCCGCTATCAAGGCGTTTTACCGCTTTTTGATACGTGAACAACATATTACCAACGATCCTACGGAGTTGTTAGTCGCCCCTAAAATGCCTCGGAAGCTGCCGGGCGTGCTGAGTGTAGACCAAGTGACGCGTTTAATTGAAGCGCCGGATGTGTCTAAGGAAACCGGTATTCGCGACCGGGCTATGCTCGAAATGCTCTACGCTACGGGATTGAGAGTGAGTGAATTGTGTCATTTGACGATCGATGATTGGTGGGCGGATCCGGGGCGCATTCGGTGTTTGGGAAAGGGATCCAAAGAACGGTTTGTCCCGCTTGGACGCATGGCGATGGTTTGGTTGTTACGCTATCTCGATGTCTCCCGGCCTATATTGGTGAAGGATTCCTCGGTCAAAACATTATTTTTAAGTCGCCAAGGGAAAGGTTTAACCCGTCAAGGGTTTTGGAAAGTACTTAAAAAATACGCGGCCGGGCTCGGAGTGACTCAGACGATTACCCCTCACACCTTGCGTCATTCTTTTGCGACGCACCTTTTGGAAAATGGAGCGGATTTGCGCGCAGTACAAGAAATGCTGGGCCACCAAGATATTTCAACCACCCAGATTTATACCCATGTGAGTCAAAATCGACTACGTCCGGTCTATGACAAAACCCATCCGCGCGCTTGATTGTCTGATCTTCCGCCGTAGGGCGGATGACGCATGAATTGCGTCAAGTTTGCCCCATACTACTCCCAAGCATAGCACTAGGGAGGCATAGGGCAATGGATTTTCGAAAAACGTGGCAACACTTGTTTCGTGCGAGTCAACTGGCCTTGTTTTTGGCGCTGATCTCTTCACCGATCGTCGGAGCACAAAGTCCTCCGGGACCACCTCCGATAAATGCCAAGGCCGCCGAGCTCGTCGATGCGAATTCGGGTCAAGTTCTTTATACGAAAAACGCTCAACAAGAATTACCGATGGCGAGCGTCACGAAATTAATGACGTTGTATATCGCCGTCAGGGCTATCGAACGGCACCAAATTCGTTTGCATGATATGGTTCCCGCTGATGAAGAGGCGTACCGCATTGGCGGTTCTCAGATTTGGTTGGAGCCAGGCGAACGCTTGAGTGTGGACCAGATGCTGAAAGCGGTGGCCGTAGGGTCGGCGAATGACGCTGCTTATGCCTTAGGGACTTATATTAGCGGGTCTGAAGCAGGATTTGTGCAACAAATGAATGAAACCGCCAAGGCGCTCGGAATGACCCATACTCACTTTTCCAATCCCCATGGCCTTCCGCAATCTAATCACTACAGCTCAGCTCATGATTTAGCCATTCTGGGAGAGAAGGCGGTCAAACTGCCACTCCTTTTGAAATACACCTCATTGTGGGAAGACCGTAGCATTCGGAATGGAAAAGGTGGAACCTTATGGCTCGTCAATCATAATCGCTTACTGCGTACGTATCCTGGGGCTGATGGCCTAAAAACTGGATTCACCCGGGAAGCGGGCTATTGCATGGTCGCAACCGCTAAAAAGGGAGAGACTCGCATGGTGGTGGCTATTTTAGGGGCTCCCACGGGTAAGATTCGGGCACAAGATGCTGCGAGCTTGTTGACATGGGGATTCCAAAACTTCCGGACGGTGTCTATTGCACCTGCTCATAAAATTATGGGGTATGTTGACGTTCGCCGGGGCGTGGAGCCTCGCGTCGCCGCATGGGTTGTCGATCCTGTGTTGTTAACACTGCCAGCTTCATCGGGACATATTTCACAGGCCCTCACGCTACCGCAAGAGGTCCAAGCCCCAGTGCGCGTGGGGCAAGCTTTAGGGCATTTAGAGATTAAAAGTGGCCGACATGTGATAAGGAGCGTCTCGATTGTGGCCGCTAAGCAGGTGGCACGCACGACCATTGGTGCCTTGACCTGGAAGTATTTGTGGAAACTGTTCACTTAAAACATATTGGAGGATAAGATGGATCCCATAGGTCGCCTACAAGCAGTACAACGCCAATTGGAGAATATGTTAGTGCGCTTGCGAAGCCAATTGTCGGTCAAAGAAACAGACTCGGTTGGCGCATTGAGCGCTTATGACAATCACCCTGCCGACTTGGCTACGGATACAGCTGCCCGCGAACTAGACGTGGGCATTGAGCGGGGGCTGGCCGAACAACAAGCCGAAGTGACTCGCGCCATAGAAAAAGTTGCCGAAGGTAGTTACGGTATCTGCGATCGGTGTCAACAGGCAATTGAACCCGAACGTTTAAAGGCGAAGCCGGAGGCGATATACTGCATCACGTGTCAAAAAGTTGTCGAGCCTCCCTACATACCGCTCGACCATCCGGTGGTGCCTATGCCCTTTGGGGACCGCGATGACATTCATCATGGGGATGTGGCAACAGATGGGGAGGATATTTGGCAAAGCATTGCGCAATGGGGGACATCGAATAGTCCGCAAGATACGCCTCCCGCTGTAGACTATCATGAAACCTATGTAGGTTTCGATGAACCGGTAGGATTTGTCGAACAAGTCGAATCCATTGTCGATGAGAATGGCGAGCCGTTGCTGGATGCTCTTCGCGTCAAAATGAAGCGGCAAGCGCGCAGTACGGAAGAAGAAAGTAGCGAATATCCTTCATAAGGCGGCCAAAAGCCGCCTTATTTCGCGCTATCTGCCGTGTATGATAGTAACAGGAAAAATTTGGCTGACAATGGAGGCCTTCTATGACTATTGTACACACGGTTCAAGGACGCCGCATTTTAGTGGCGGTCAACGGTGATTTAGACTTGACGAGTGCGGCGCCTCTGCGAGATGCTCTGGATGAATTACTCGAAAGATACCGGGATAAGGCGCTGGTTTTAGATCTTTCGGACGTGGAGTTTATCGACTCATCGGGACTCGGTGTGATTCTCGGGCGCTTTCGGAAAATGGGTGATCGGCCATTTTCATTAGTTGGAGTCAGACCGTCGGTCAAAGCGGTATTAGAACTCGCCGGCATCACCGACCTTTTGCCAGTGACGGATGCCACACGATCTGTTGTTAAAGACCAACGATAGGGACTGTGAATGGGCGCGAACTATGAGGAGGAGTAAATTGGTGACGAACATCATACACTTGCGATTTCTTTCCGTTCCGGAGAATGTGGGACTGGCTCGCGTTGCCATTGCCGCGCTCGCAGGACAAGCTGCCTTTTCGTTAAACGACATTGACGAAATCAAAGTGGCGGTATCTGAAGCGGTCTCAAATGCCATAATTCATGGATATCAAGGCCGGACTGATGGATGGGTTGAACTCTCGGGTACACTAGATGCTCAGCAAATTACTATTGTGGTCGAGGACTTTGGGGTCGGTATCCATGATGTGGACCAGGCGCGGCAAGCGTCTTATTCTACTGATCCTGAGCGCATGGGCCTTGGGTTTGTTTTCATGGAATCGTTTATGCACGGACTAACCGTGCAGTCTACGGTGGGCCAGGGCACCCGCGTGGAGATGCAGAGATTTGTGACCATTCAAGGGGAGTTATCCCGCGATGCCCAGTGAAGGGCATTGGCCAGGTCCCCAGGACGATACCCAATTATATCGTTTAGCCCAAGCCGGAGATCCCAACGCCCGACGGGATCTGGTAGAGAGACATTGGAACCTGATTTGGCATATAGTACACCGGTTCCAAGGACGGGGATATGATCCCGAAGACCTGTTTCAAGTGGGGGCTATTGGTTTATTGAAAGCCATTGATCGGTTTGACGTCGACCGCGGTCTAAAATTTTCTACGTATGCTGTCCCTCTTATCATGGGGGAAATTCGTCGTCATATGCGCGATGACCAGCCCATTCGGGTGGCCCGTTCCCTGCGCGAATTAGGAATGCGAGTGGAGCAAGTTCGTGGCTTATTGTCTCAACAATTAGGACGTGATCCTACTCCGGCCGAAGTCGCGCAAAAGATGGATATTGACCCGTCCGATATTGCTGAAGCGATGGAGGCGGTTCGTCCGCCAGCCTCCCTGAATCAAACCATCGAGTCATCAACCGGATCGGAAAAGCATTTGGGCGATGTCATCACGGATAGTTTGGGAGAAAACGAGTGGTTGGAACAGATGGCGTTAGGACAAGCTTTTAGTGCATTGGACGAACGTGAGCGCTTTATCTTACGAGCGCGCTTTGTGGAAGGCCGCACTCAGACGGAAGTCGCCCGGCAGTTGAAGGTTTCACAGGTGCAAGTGTCACGACTAGAACGACGCGCATTGGACCGGATGAAAGCCGCATTGACAGATCATGAAGGCAGCAGCGGAACAAATCCCATACGAGAATAAGGTCAATAGCCATTAGCCCATACTACTCCTGGACCTCCATGGTCGCCAGGAGTATTTTTTGTCACAGTGAGGAGGAGCGTATGGCTACGAAATCGCAACACCAGACTGATGAAATGCAAGAGTATCAGAAGATGGCGCAAGAAATGCGTCCTAAAAAACCGTTACTGAAAAATGTTTTGCTAGCCTTCTTTATTGGCGGATTTATTAGTGAGGTAGGGCAAGGCGTTCAATGGTTTTTCATGCAGCATGGAATGTCAGCGAAGGAAGCGACGTCACCAGTTACCGTTGTCATGATCGGATTGGGGGCCTTGTTAACGGGTTTGGGATGGTACGACCGTGTGGTGAAGTATGGCGGGATGGGGGGATCATTGCCGGTCACGGGCTTTGCTAACGCGATGGTCGCACCAGCCATGGAATTTCGTACGGAAGGGTTGGTTTTAGGAGTCGGAGCGAAATTGTTTACAGTGGCAGGGCCAGTGTTGGCCTATGGATTAGCTGCCGCGTTTGTCGTGGGCTTGATACGGTGGCTTGTGACGGGGGTGGCATAGGTGGCGATCAAGCGGTTAGGGACTTCGACCTATCAGTTTGATAACGTCCATATTATTTCGACGGCTGCCGTAGGAGGGCCAAAAGAAGGTCAAGGACCCTTAGGGGCTGATTTTGATCGCATATGGCCGTCTGAACTGAATGATTATGACAGCTTCGAAACGGCTGAACGCCACTTATTGTTTGAGTCGCAAACCTTGGCGGTCGAGAAAGCTAAACAATCCTGGGATAACATCGATTTGGTGATGGGAGGCGACTTGTTAGATCAGTTAGCCACGACCAATTTTGCCGCCAGAGATCATCAACGTCCGCTGATTGGATTGTTTTCGGCCTGTGCAGTGTTTACAGAAGGCCTGGGGTTGGGGGCTATGACGATTGCCGGAGGAGGACCTCATGGGGTCTTGGTGTCTGCCGCTAGCCATCATATGGCCGCTGAACGTCAGTTTCGGTTTCCTATTGAGCTGGGATATCAACGTACGCCAACTGCGGCTTGGACCGCGACAGCAGCTGGAACGTGTTTACTGGGGCGCGTCAATGAAGATCATCCAGAGCGCGTGCGGGTCGAATCCGTGACGTTTGGCCGGGTGGTGGACTGGGGATCAAAAGATCCCAATGATATGGGAACGGCTATGGCCCCAGCTGCCTTTGATACGATACGGCGCCATTTAGAAGAAACTGGGCGATCCATTGACGATTATGACCGGGTCTATACGGGGGATTTGGGCGTATTTGGCTTGCAGCTTTTGTCGCGTCTTGCACAGAAAAATGGCTTGTCATGGGAAGCACAGTTGGATGATTGTGGACGGGCTTTATATGCCATTAAAGAACAAGATGTGCACAACGGCGGTTCAGGCGCGGGATGCTCCGCGAGTGTGTTTTCAGGGTTTATTTATCACCGGATGAAAAAGCGTCAATGGCACAAAGTATTGTTGGTCGCCACTGGAGCATTGTTTTCTCCCACGACTTATCAACAAGGAGAGAGCATTCCTTGTATCGCACATGCGGTATCGGTCGAGTATCCATAAGCCACTGTCATTTCAATAGGAGGGACGGTCATGATGTTTTTCTGGGCTTTTGTGATTGGGGGACTCTTATGCGTTATCGCGCAATTGACTCTCGATCTCTTTCCGTTGACGCCAGCTCACGTGTTGGTACTGTTTGTGGTCATCGGCGCGGTTTTAGGGGGCGTGGGTTTGTACGGGAAATTAGTGTCCTTTGCGGGTGCGGGGGCGACCGTCCCATTAACCGGCTTTGGCTATACCCTAGTCACCGGTGTGGGTGAAGCTGTGAAGACCAAAGGGGTTTTGGGGCTGTTAACCGGAGGACTCACCGCGGCCGCCGGGGGAATTAAAGCTGCGGTGTTGTTTGGGTTGGCTGCCTCATTAGTTTTTAAACCGAAGGTATAACGATTAATGGTTGGACAAGGGGGAACGACGATGCCTAAAAAGACACCGATAATTATTGTGACGGATGGAGACCAAACAGCCTACCACGCGATCGAGGAAGCCAGCGCCGCATTGCATTTGCATCCACTCAAGGCTTCTCGCGGCAATCCGACACCACTCACCGGACAAGAACTCCTTGAGGCAATTGCTAAGGCGCCCCAAGAGCCTGTGGTGGTTATGGTGGACGACCGTGGAGAGGCAGGAACAGGACGAGGTGAAGAAGATCTTGAGGTTTTGATGAATTCGGATGAGGTTGAGGTTCTAGGGGTTGTGGCGGTTGCTGCGAATACGCATCCGGTGGATGGTGTGACCATCGACTCTTCCGTGACCAAAACCGGGAAAGTGGTTAAAGGACAGGCAGTCGATAAAGGGGGGAATGCCGTCAAAACCAATGTCCTTCATGGTGATACGGTAGACGTTTTGGCTGATGATGTGGGTGATGTACCAATTATTGGGCTTGGGGACCCGGGCAAAATGGGGGGGCATGATGCGATCGGTCATGGTGTACCGGCTACCCGCCGTGCACTCGAAGAAGTGTTACAAAGGAGTGGGTATCATGCCCGTTGAGCACGTCCATAAAAGCCAAGGTACGGTGAAGCCGGAAGAGGTTTCTGAAGATCTCAAACATAACGTGCAGTGGTTGAAGGACTATTTAGGATATAAAGAAACCTTTGATCTCATTGTTCGGGAATTTAAAATTGGGGCCCGTAATGTTGCCTTAATCTATCTGGATTCATTTGTTAGTCAGACGAACTTAACGTTGATTATGCAGGAACTGTTCAAAACCCCGGATGATCAACTTACGCATCCACGGTTACAGCGCTTGTTGAATCGAAAAATCCCTTTCATTGAAATCACGCCCGAAACGCAATTGGACAAAACGGCTGATCAGATTTTGGCCGGGCCAGCGGCACTGCTGGTCGATGGCATTAGCCACGCCATTGTGCTTGACGTCCGAAAATATCCCGACCGGACGCCTTCGGAGCCGTCGATGGAACGTGTGCTCCGAGGACCCAAAGATGGATTTGTCGAAACGCTAGTCTTTAACACCATCATGATTCGCCGACGTCTTCGCGATCCGAACTTGCGGATCGAGATTCATGAAGTCGGACGCCGTTCCCAAGCGGATGTGGCCATTATGTTCATCAAAGATATCGCCAATGATTTTTTTGTGAAGCAGATTCGGGAACGGATTAAGCATGTTGATGTGGATGCGCTGACCATGTCGGAAAAAGCTTTACAGGAATGGATTATCCGCAAGCCATGGTGGAATCCTTTTCCAAATAGTCGTTTTACCGAACGTCCTGACGTTGCGGCAGAGCACCTTACTGAAGGCCATGTTCTCGTCATGATTGACACGTCACCCAATGCAATGATTTTACCGGTGACATTCTTCTCGTTTTTGCAGTCCGTCGAAGAATATCACGAAGACGTTATGATTGGCACCTATCTAAAATGGGTACGGTTTTTAGGGGTCGCGTTATCATGGTTTGGCCCACCTTTATGGTATGCGTTGCTTGCTTCGCATACGGTATTACCGGACGGTTGGCAGGTTCTTATTCATCCCGCGGTAACCGAGGTGCCCGTATTCTGGCAGCTCGTCGGGGCAGAAATTGGGGTGGATTTGTTACGGTTAGCCCTGACATTTAGTCCCGATCCCCTTACTCAGTCCATGGGCTTTTTTGGAGCCATTTTATTGGGCGATGTTGCAGTGAAAGCCAAAATGATAGACGCGCAAGTCATTGTCTATGTTGCATTAGCCGCCGTTGGAACCTTTAGTGCCCCGGATTTGGATTTTGGCATGGCCATTCGTCTCTTGCGCATGTTTTTATTAGTGACCACGGGCCTTGGGGTTTTAATTGGGTTTCCATGGATAGGGTTTGGCATAGGAATTGTCGTGCCGTTAATTCTTTTGGCCTCAACAGATTCCTTTGGAATGCGCTATTCGTGGCCCGTTTTCCCGTGGAATGGCAGGGCGTTGGGAGCGGAATTTGTGCGCAAACCCCTCAATCGTAAAGTGATGCGTCCGTCGTTGACGTTGCCGCATGATCCGACCCATCGTCGACCAAAGCCCCGTTAAAGCCTAGGAAGTCGGCCCTTTTGGCCGACTTCTTTTGAGTGCGCCCGGCATGGGCGGTTTCTCTACGGGGAAAGTCCGGAACGGGGTTGGTGACACACCACCGTTAGCCAACAGCAAGGGTATCCGCCGTGAGGCGGAATCTGGAGGAAGCTCGCGGCAAAATCTCGACCCTGAGGAACACGAATTGCATATAAGGCCTGCCGCAAAGTCCTGTGGCAAGCCCAAGCTCACATCCGGGACGGTTACATGGGCGGTCGACATCGAGCTCAAGGCCGTCTTTGGCCACGCGAACCATGACATGCTCATGGCGCGTGTGGCACGCGAGTCGCCGACGTCTTATGCGGCGCTTCCTCGAAGCCAGAGTGTGAATCCACGGAGTCGTCGTACGGAACGTGGAAGGCACCCAACAGGGGGGCCATTGACTCCGCTGCTGGCCCATATCCTCTTGGATGACTTCGACCGAGAACTCACGAAACGGGGGCATCGCTTCGTTCGCTACGCGACGGTTCTAACGTCTATGTGATGAAGTCCGTTGTGAACGCATTGATGGCAGGCCTCTGCCTGTGGACGCAATGGAAACGGGTACGCACACGCTACCGGGAGCTTCGGATATGGAATGTGCCCGAGCAATGGGTGCACGTCATGGCGAGGACCGTGGGCAATACTCGAAACCTCAATAACGCGCTCGACACGGCATATTTCACACAGGCCTGGCTTAAGAGCGTTACGGAGCAATATCGATATCTGCGTCAATCTTCATAACCCGCTGTATGCGGACGTGCTTGTACGGTGGTGTGAGAGGTCGGGGGAGAGACGCCCCCTCCTACTCGATCTGGGGTCAAAGCAATGCTCGCTCCTAATGACAAGGGTCCGGACGGCTCTAAATTGTTGACCACGAAGGGCTTGAATGTTAGGCTAACAACAAATATGCCGTCCGCGAGGAGGATTGGATTGTTTCCTGATACCTATACCATCGATGACCGTTATCACATTTCTATTGGAGGACTGCCAATTAGGCAGTTAGCACAAGAGTTTGGCACGCCCCTTTATGTACTCGACTATGAGACCTTACGACACCGTATACGCAGCTTCCAACAAGCCCTCCAGGATATGAATCCTCCGGGACAAGCTTTTTATGCAGGAAAGGCTTTCCTGACCAAAGCGATGGCAGGTTTCTTGGAGCAGCAGCATATGGGCTTGGATGTCGTATCGGGTGGTGAGCTTTATACGGCGTTAGAAGGGGGGATGAACCCCTCCCGCATCATCTTTCACGGCAATGTGAAGACCGATGAGGAAATTCGTTTTGGCCTATTACGGGGCGTGGGGTACTTTGTTGTCGATTCCTTAGCGGAACTGGAAGCAATAAGCCGGATTGCTAAAGAAGTGGACAAGCCTGCACCGATTTTATTACGGCTGACCCCTGGAATCGAGGCCCATACCCATGCCTTCATTCAAACAGGGCAATTTGATTCGAAATTTGGCTTTGCCATGCAAGACGGTATTCATGAAGTGGCTTTACAGCGAGCTTTGACGCTCCCTTATCTCGAGCTCAAAGGGTTTCATGCCCATATTGGTTCCCAAATCTTTGATGAAGACCCTTTTGTGCATAATGCACAAAGACTGATGGAATTTATGCACGACGCGTTGGAGCGTTATCATTATTGGCCAGAAGTCGTCGATATTGGCGGAGGTTTTGGTGTGCAATATGGCCCAGATGATGATCCGCCCCAAGTGTCACGAATTTTGGCGCGGGTGAATGATGCCATGCAGCGGATGACACCTCACGGTTATGCGGTGCCCACAGTATTTATTGAGCCGGGCCGCGCCATTGTTGCGGAGGCTGGGGTGACCATTTACCAAGTGGGGGCGACCAAAACGGTTCCTGGTGGGAAACGTTATGCGGCCGTGGATGGAGGAATGGGGGACAATATCCGTCCCGCCTTGTATCAAGCGTCCTATACGGCCCAAGTTGACGGAAAAAATCCTGAGGACCGGGCGTTATACACCATTGCCGGGCGCTATTGCGAGAGCGGAGACATTCTTGTCAAAGATATTCCGCTGCCACCTATAGAACCAGGGGATTACGTGGTGGTTTTTGGAACCGGTGCCTATAATTTTGCGATGGCGTCAAATTATAACCGGGTGCCACGCCCCGCTGTCGTCTTAGTCTATAACGGTCAGGCCTCCTTATGGGTCAAACGGGAAAGCTACGAAGACATGGCGCACAACGATTTACCATGGCAGGATCCTGAAGAAGGTCTGTGGCGCTAAAAGCCATGTGCAAGGTCCATGCCAATAGGAGAACGCGATATTAGAAAAGGGGACCGTAGGTGAGGGGAATGACAACGACAAGAGACACCGTGTTATCGGGCATGCAGCCGTCGGGGGCATTGCACATTGGAAACTGGTTAGGCGCCTTAGAGAATTGGGTAGCGATGCAAGACGTCTATGAGTCCTATTTTATGGTGGCTGATTACCATTCTTTAACGACCGGCTACCACGATACCAGCGCTTTGCCGGGTTTGGTCTTCCAAATGGTGGTCGATTGGCTGGCGGCGGGATTGGATCCCCATCGGTCGATTATCTTTCGGCAGTCGGATGTGCCGCAGCACGCGGAACTCCATCTGCTCTTAAGCATGATCACGCCGTTAGGATGGTTAGAGCGCGTGCCTAGCTATAAAGAGAAACTGAAAGAATTAGCCCAACGAGACATCCATACCTATGGCTTTCTTGGTTATCCCGTGCTAATGTCGTCGGATATTTTGCTTTACCGTGCGCGCAAGGTTCCTGTGGGACAAGATCAGGTACCCCATGTGGAATTAACGCGGGAAATTGTTCGACGCTTTAATGGGCTCTATGGAGAAGTGCTGCCTGAGCCGGAGGCGATCTTGACTGAGGCTAAAGTCTTACCCGGTCTGGATGGCAAGAAGATGAGTAAGAGTTATGGAAACACCTTAGCCTTGGGTGAAAGTGCTAATGATGTCTCCCAAAAAATCCGGGTGATGATGACAGATCCGGCTCGGATTCGAAAATCGGACCCTGGCCATCCCGATGTGTGTCCCGTATTCAGTTTGCATAAGGTCTTTACCGCACCAGAGCGTGTTAGTGAAATAGATGTTGCTTGCCGTTCCGCGCAGATTGGCTGTGTTGATTGCAAGGCGATACTAGCCGGGGAAATCAATGCACGTCTTGACCCTATCCGTGAGGAACGTGTGCGGTGGGAACATCAACCGGAGCAGGTGCAGGAAATTCTTCATCAAGGGGCCATCAAGGCCAGAGAAGCGGCGCAAGAGACGTTGTCCTTGGTTAAAGACGCAATGCATCTGACCACCCTCGAGTGATACCGGAAGATGTCTTGCCAAAGACGCATTGGCAGGGAGATATCCATGCGTTGGCGGTGAAAGTTCGGCGGATGCCTATGTTAGCGCGGGAACTGCACCTTGTACACTTGGTGCAAGCGATATCGGAACGATGGCGCGAGGCCGCTGATTTGTACACGGTCAGTGATGAAGCGCCGGTCACGGCCTGGATCATTCGCCGAAAATCGGATTTGGTCTTGCCTCAAGATGAACCGGAAGACGATGAGATAGAGAGCGTTGTGGACGATCCGGCTGACATGCTGTGGCTAAGCGAGGGTGTGAGCCAGTTGCAAGAGGCATTGCGTCTTGCTCAGCGTTATCATGAGCGGTTAGTGTCTGAGGATGCGATGGACGTGTATCATCCTGTCAAAGGTGCCAGCGTCGCCAAGCTAATAGCTTCATGGCCTCATCTTCGAACACGTAAGACCGTGCCGGCCTTGCATCATGTCGCGGCTGAAGAAGACCCGTTGGAGCGCCGTATTCACCGTGTCTGGGAAAAAGTGCATCAGGCCGTAGATGGCGTTTCATTTGGTGAGGTGGTCCAATCGCACACACCTCATGAAGTGGTTGGAACTTTTTTAGCAGTGGTGCACTTATGGCATCAAAACCGCCTGACGGTAATCCAAGAAATGCCCTTTGAGGAAATGTGGTTGTGCGAAGTGAAAGAGGGAACATGAGCATGGATCTTGTGCGCGTATTGGAAGCTCTGCTGTTTTTGCAGCCAGAACCCGTGTCTGTCGAGCAAATTGGGTTATGGCTTGCTGTCTCAGATGACGAGGTCCCAAAGCTTGTCACGAGTTTAGCCAATAAGTTGGCGTCCACGGGATCGAGCTTGACTGTTCAGACGGTGGCAGGCCGTTACCGCTTAGCCACAGCCCCCGATTTAGATGAATTTTTGCGCACCCGCCTGCGCTTGGCGGCGCCCGAACCCTTATCCGCGGCAGCGTGGGAGGTATTGGCTGTCATTGCTTACCGGCAGCCCATTACCCGATTGGAAATCGAAGCGGTGCGTCAAGTCAATTCCGAACGGGCACTGGAGACATTAATGGCGCGGGAGTTGGTCGAACAAGTTGGGCGTAAAGACGCGCCCGGCCGCCCCATTTTATACGGCACCACCGCGCAATTTCTTAAAGAATTCGGTATCAACACGATAGACGACCTACCGGCTTTGCCGATTATGGCAAATTCTTAAAGCTTGGTATATTTTGGACATAAATGCCCCACTCTAGAAGAGGGGGTTTTTTTATGTGGGGCGTCGTAGTGGGCGGACTCTTGGTAGCCGTCTTGGTTCTCGTAGGATTTGCCAATATTACCACCACCATTGAAGTGACCGGGCGTGGGCGCTCGTGGGCGATGGCCTATACGGGCCAATTTCTGGCGTGGCGCAGCCGGTACGCCTGGACGGTGCCTATGACCCCTGCCCAGCATGTAAAGCCGATGACGGGATTTGACCCCAAAAAAGTCCATCGGGGTGTGAAATTCCTAAAAGTCTATTCGCGTTTCGTGCGCAAGCTATGGGACAGCACAACCGTAGAAAAGTTTTCCTGTGTGGTACATCTAGGTGTCAATGAGGCCTCGAGCACTGCGTTGCTCGTAGGGTTTTTGAATAATGTGATAGGGCCTTGGGTAAGCTTGCGCATAGCACCGCAATGTGAGAGCTGGCCGGAATATGGAGTCTATCCCTTATGGGACCAGATAGGCCTTACGGCACATATTCGTGCTACGGTTCGGTTTCGACCCGTTGACATGACCAAGGCGCTGATCGGGACGATCAGCGACTCTCTGGGGTTTTATAAGCAGCGTCAACAATAAAGGGAGTGAGATGATGGACACGGCGATGACAAACAATACGAATTCGGGCTATGGTGAAGGCCATCCCATTGAAGGTTTGATGAAGACCGCGATGGAATCCATTAAAGGCATGATTGATGTCAATACCGTTGTGGGGCAACCTGTGCAGACACCAGATGGGGGTACAATTATTCCGGTTTCGCGAGTATCATTTGGGTTTGCGGCAGGGGGAGGCGAATATTGGAAGCGAGAATCCGACACCCCAGGCCACCCTTTTGGTGGCGGCAGTGGAGCTGGTGTGACGGTCCATCCGGTCGGGTTTTTAGTGGCTCATGGGGACAATGTGCGGTTATTGTCGGTAGACCGGGGCGATGTGCTCGAGTCCTTGGTCAATAATGTTCCGCAGCTCATTGATCAAATCCAGCATCTTTTGGGTAAATCGTCAGATTCCTCACCGTCTAAGGACCATACGACGTTGGTGGATCCCCACACCATGGCTTAAGTCGTGAGAAGTTTATATAAAGGGATTATAGGATTTGGGTTGGTGGCCATTCCGATTCAACTGTATAAAGCGATGGATGATGACAAGATTACGATGCATTTGTTGCATGTGGTCTGTGGGTCCCGGATTCAGTACCGCAAACATTGTCCCGTATGCGATGTCGACGTCCAGCCTGATGACGTTGTACGTGGAGTGGAACTTCCCGATGGACGCTATGTGATTTTGCAACCGGATGAGGATTCCCAGACTTCCGCTGATCGCACCATTAACCTGGTCAGCTTTCACCAGTTGGGAGAAATTGACCCCGTGCTGTATCGACAGGCGTACTGGGTTAAGCCGTTACCCGGCGGAGAAAAAGCGTACCGTTTATTGACCGATACCTTGCAGGAAACAAGGACGGTAGGGCTGGCTACAATGACTTTGCGACAAAAGTTTTCGTTGTCAGTGATACGCCCGGTTCCGCCTCACGTGTTAATGTTGCATAGCCTCTACTTTCCGGAAAGTTTGCGCGAAGAAGGGAGAACCTTTGGACAGACCACGGCCGTCATTTCAGAAAAAGAACGGGATATGGCCAAGATGTTAGTCACGCAGATGCAAGAGCCGTTTGTCGAGGAGAATTATCCCAACTTAGCGCGTCGTGAACTTTTGGAACGCATTGAGGCGCTGGCACCAAACGCGCAACCGGCACCCGATGCGAGGGTCACAAAAGAGGTGCTGTCTTTGATGGAACAATTGCGTGCCTCTGTGGAACAAAGAACGCAGCGTGAACACCAAGCATGAGAGAACCGGGATTTTTTGTTCCGCCGATGCTGGCTGTCACCGCCCAAGAGCCATTTGATGACTCCCAGTGGATTTATGAAGTGAAGTGGGATGGCTATCGATGCCAGATTCATTGGAATGGAACATTGCGCTTGTATTCCCGTCAAGGGCATGATTTGCTCACACAATTTCCTGATCTGCAAGATGCGGGGACGTTTTTGCCGTTTCCCATGGTCTTAGATGCGGAATTGGTGGCATGGATTGATGGACATCCATCGTTTGCGGCCTTGCAACGGAAAGAACCTGTTCCACACCGCCTTATCGTGTTTGATTGTCTGTTTGCTCAAAACCGGTGGGTGTTGCATGAACCGCTGGCCACGCGCCGTGCGCTGTTGCAAGAACGTGTGCAGTCTGCAGGACCTTTAGTGGTGTCTGAAGCGGTTGACGGCCAAGGCTTGGCGTTGTTGCATGCAGTGCGGGAGCAGGGCTTGGAAGGGGTCATGGCCAAAGATCGGCACAGCCTATATCATCCGGGCCAACGGGTTCGGTTTTGGCAAAAGTTTCTCGCAGAATATCGACAGTGGGCTCTTGTGCCTTATGTGTCGCGTAGGAAGCACCACGGGGGCTGGTTATGGGCTATTGTGTCGGCCGAAACGCAATTACCCCTTGGGTTGTTGCCGGCGCCTCGTTCATGGTCGGTACCCGAAGAACTCCAGCAAACGTCGGCCGATATGGTACCGCTGAAACCTCCTCTTCATGCGGAGGTGTCGTACCGCATGTTAACAGATACGGGGCGCATGCGTCATGGCCGCATAAGAAGGTGGAGGCGGTAATGGATATTCCCCATCCGGAACGAATCATATTTCCTGGTAGCGGCGTGACCCGGCGCCAATTAGTCGAGTATTATGCGGCCGTGGGACCGGTATTGTTGTCGTATTATCGTAACCGCGCGCTGACCATGGTGCGCTGGCCGCACGGGCTAGGGGGCCCCCATTTCTTTCAAAGACATCCCGAGGGAAATAGCACCCAACCCATTACAGTCGATACGGTGGAACAGCTGATCTGGTGGGCTGCCCGTGGCACGATTGAATGGCATGTGCCGCTTAACACGTTGACAGCGCCAAACGAGCACGATTGGGCCGTAATTGACCTGGATCCACCCGGTAGCGAATGGACCCCGTTGATGCAAGCCGCGCGGATTATTCAAACCTTGTTGGACATGTTGCACGTGCCGCATGCCTTGAAGACCTCCGGCCGGCGCGGTTTGCACTTTTTTATACGTATTGAACCGGAAAATCCAGGACGTGTGATGGCTGCCATCAAGGCGCTCGCGTCTATTGCCGTTAAGACCTATCCGGAGGTGTTTACGGTGGAGCGATTAAAAGCGAAAAGGCAGAACAAGATGTACTTAGATTATTTGCAAAACGGTCCTGGGAGGACAATGATTGGGGTCTATTCCGTACGGTCTGAGGAACCGGGGACCGTGTCTTGTCCCTTACAGCCCGACGATTTGCACTATCCCGCCACGCATTGGACGATGGAGAGGGTATCAAAGAGGCTGCGACGTGAAGGAGATTTGTTTTCTTTGGTGCCAGCGATTCCTCTTGTGCAGGTTCTAAGCCGAGGCGGAATTCATGTAGACCACATGGCGGGGGACATAGGATGAAACGAAAAAAACCCGTACCCTTGGAACATTTGGTACAGCATTTGGTATCCTGGCCGACGCTAGAACCCTTTGTGAACAAGGGCTTAAACCTTCATGCGTATCAGATTGACAGTGTCCTGACTGTGGTCAATCAATTAGAAGGACGTGCTATCTTAGCTGATGAGGTCGGATTAGGCAAAACCATTGAGGCGGGGCTTATTATTGCGGAACTGAAGGCCCGCCAAATTATCAACCATGTGCTCGTATTGGTTCCCGCGGGGCTGATTACCCAATGGATTGCCGAACTGGAGCAAAAGTTTGGTTGGACAGCGTTGCATGATGCCCATGATACCGGCTGGCTCTGGGTGTTATCCATCGATCAAGCCAAACGCGCTCCGTTATATCAACAATTGCAATATGTGCCGTGGGACTTGGTTATCGTCGATGAGGCCCACCATCTGAAAAATACCCGAACCCTCAACTATCAACTCGTCCAGGGATTGACCGCGAAATTTATGGTTTTGCTCACCGCTACTCCAATGGAGAATGAATTGACCGAGCTTTACAATCTTGTCAATTTGGTGAAGCCAGGAAAATTTGGCAGTTACTTGCGCTTTTATCGGCAATTTATTTTAGATAAGCGCACGCCGAAGAATGCCCGAGCGCTGAGAAAACTTTTGGCCGAGGTGATGGTGCGTAATCAGCGCCAGAATGTGGGCCTGGAGCTTCCGCCTCGCGAAGTGACCCTTTGGCCTATTAGGCTTACCGATGCCGAGCGGCATTTATATGACACGATGACCCAGGCCCTCAAAACTGAATATCGGCACCGAATGCAAGGGAATGAAACGGTCTTGCCCCTGATTACGCTTCAACGCGAATTATGTTCTTCGCCGCATGCCTTAATGCCGACATTGGAATCTGCGGAGTGGCTTGGCCAACGCCAGCAGGAGTTGTTGGCGTTGGCCCGTTCCGTAGGGATGCCGGCCAAAATGCAAGCGGTGGTCGATGTGATTCGCGCGTTAGGCGGGAAATTTTTGGTGTTTACGGAGTACCGCGCGACGCAATTAGCGTTGGTTCAGTTTTTGCAGGAATCCGGCGTCGCGGCGCAACCTTTTCATGGCGGCTTGCGCCGCACAGAACGTGACCGCTTGATTCGTTGGTTTGAGGAAGGCGATCATGTGTTAGTTTCAACAGAGGCAGGGGGGCAAGGGCTGAATCTGCAGTTTTGTCATCAGTTGATTAACTTTGATTTGCCGTGGAATCCCATGCGGATTGAGCAGCGCATTGGGCGCATTCATCGTCTGGGGCAAACACATCCGGTTGAAATCTATAATCTCTTTACAGTAGATACGATTGAAGAACACATATTGCACCTCTTGCATGAGAAAATTGATTTGTTTCGCCATGTTATTGGCGAGATTGACGTTATCTTGCGCCACATGGAGCGCCGCGGGAGTCTTGAAAAGCGGCTGCTTGATATCTTTTTCTGGGAAGATGACCGTCAAGAGATCGAAACGCGTCTAGACGCTTTGGGACAAGAATTTCTTGCTGTGCGGCGCCGCTTATCATGGCCTGATAGTGGCGTGGAATCTGGAACGAGCCGTAGTAGCCAAACAACCACGGAATCAGTACACTAAAGAGAAAATATCTCCAATCAGAGGTCATAGGATTGCAGGTAGCTATTGTCCCTTGCGGCTAAGAAAGGGGGTGTCCAATATGGCGTTTTTAAGTGACCGTGATCGTCAAACATTGGCCGAGATGTTTCGGGACCTGAAATTTCCCGTGCATCTGGAGCTGTTTATCAATCCGGATCAAGAATGGAGCCAGCATGCCCAGGGGATTCTCTCCGAAGTGGTCGGTTTGATGCCGGATCTGCTGCACTTGGAAACCTATCATCTGGAAAAAAATCGGCTTCTGGCTGCGTTGTATGGGGTGACGGCTGTTCCGTGCATTATTTTACGCGACAAGAACGAGGATGATAGTGGCATTCGCATTATCGGCATTCCGGCGGGATACGAGTTTGCTGTATTGGTGGAAGATATTTTAGATGTGTCCACCGGGCGCAACCGATTGCGGGAGAAATCGCTTCATTACATTCGCAATTTGGAACGCGATATTACGATGCAAGTCTTTGTCACGCCCACGTGACCTCATTGTCCCCGGGCAGTTCGCCTGGTACATCAGATGGCGTTGGCCAACCCTGTGAGGGTCCGCGCTGAATCAGTAGACGCGAACGAATTTCTAGAATGGGCGGACCAAGAATCCGTGTATTCGGTACCGAAAACCGTACTGACGACCAAGGATCCTGCAAGGTCAGTGTCGTTTGAAGGCGCCGTCAGTGAGGAATACATGATTCGTCAAATTAAATTACTGCTGGATGATACCGGACAGGTTGATTTAGGGAGTTGAAGAAGATATCGTGAATCAGGTTAGACAGATAAAAACGGTGGCGGAACTACGCGCGTTTCGCCAAGAAGTTGGGCGCCACCCCCAGCGGGTGGCGCTTGTGCCGACCATGGGGGCTTTGCATCAAGGGCACTTGGCGTTGGTTAAGGCAGCGTGGGATCGTTGTGAGCAAGTCATTGTCAGTATTTTTGTCAATCCCATGCAATTTGGGCCCCATGAAGATTACGGGCGCTATCCAAGGACTCTGGACCACGATATGGAGTTGTTATCGGCGTATCCCGGCACGGTCGTGTTTACGCCAAGCGTAGAAGAAATGTATCCGACGGGTCCTAGTTGGACTATTGTATCGATTCCACGGATGACCGGAACAATGTGTGGGCTGCACCGGCCAGGACACTTTGAAGGGGTGTGCACGGTAGTGGCCAAACTATTCAATATAATCCAGCCGGATATGGCGTTTTTTGGTCAAAAAGATGGACAACAGTTGGCCATTATCCGGAAGATGGCCGCCGATTTAAACTTCCCCGTAGAAATTGTAGCGGTGCCGACCGTGCGAGAACCATCGGGACTTGCCTTATCCTCACGCAACCAATATCTTGACAGTGAGGATTTGAGGCGGGCACCTCGGCTGTATCAGGCGCTTCGCCAGGCCCGGGACCGGTTTGAACAAGGCGAACGGACGGGATCTGTTTTGCTTGACGTGGTGCACAATGTGCTGGCAGATGCCGATATCACTCCAGAATATATCGCGTTGGTCGATTACCATACATTAGAGCCCGTCGAACAGATTACCGATCGCCCCGTCATGCTAGCTTTGGCAGCTCAGATTGGCAAGGCTCGTCTTATTGACAATGTTGTATTAACCGGCTCCGAAAAACCTAGACATCCTTAGACCTGTGGGTTTTTCACTTACTGTTCGCTCTCTGCCGATGGGCCCGCAACCGACGTCCCCACCGTGGCGCTAGAGTCCATCCGGGAGCGTGTGCCGTTGGGAGAATGCCGACTTGGGCATTCTCCCGGGTCTCCTTCCGGCGACGGAACCTCGCTTCCCGAAATGGCCTTGACCCACTCCTTTACGGTACGCTTTTTTCTAGTTCTGGGATCCTTTTTTCGCCGGGACGCTGTCATCCAGGATTTCTGCGAACGCTTCTTGTAAAGGCTCGAGCAGGATTGGCGTTGTACCCTAATAGAATTCGGGGGGGGGGAGCGGATCATGTCCATCTACTGGTGGGCGTCCATCCCGCCCTCAATATCTCCGTGTTGATCAACAACTTAAAATCCGCGAGTAGTCGCCATTATGCGTAACCGGTTCGCCGAACATTTGCGCCAGCTTTATGGGAAACCATCCTTTTGGCAACGGGCCTACTACGTGGGGAGTGTCGGAGGGGCATCCTTGGATACCGTGAAGCGCTATGTCGCAGCCCAAGGGACGTAAGAAAAACTCCGCAAGGCGCCAGAAGGCCGCCGCCCGCTTGACCCCCTCTTGGCTATCGCCTAAGAAGGGGAATGCGCGGGCTTTATGTTCAATGCAAACGGCCCGGCTTACCCCCGAGACACCACCGATTGGATAGCCGTTTCACAATCAGACCGTTACTCGTCCACAACAGCATGCGGGTGATAGACCACCCGGAAGTCAAGCTCCCGTATCCCCACACGATGATTTCGGCGGTCACCAGCGCGACCATGGTCATCGGTGCATGGGGAAACAGTCGGCGGGTCACAAAGAGGACCGCATGGACGATCATAACAGCCCCCGTGGTGGTGCCAAACATAGGCCAGCTGATTGCGCTCCCTCCCTTCGATCATGATACCCGTCGCGGATGTCGGTCTGCGGCCGTGTCCTTCTCAGTGCGGAACCGCAGGGCTCCGTCTGTCGTTCTAGTGAATAGACATTACAAAAGCCGCACGTAGGAAGGTGTAGTGGTATGACACAGAACCTGTTCGTGGTACCGCTTGGTGCCTTAGTGATACTGGGGGGCGCGGTATTATCAGGATGCGGAATCCAAGACGCTTCCCCTCCGATTCCTGCGCAAAATCACAGGGCATCCAAAGCCGCAGTGACGGGAGCATCTCCATTAGAAAAGGCGAAAACTATCGTTATGGTCAGTCGCGCCACGGGATGGGCCAGCTCATCGAATCAAATTTTCCGGACCACGACATCTGGAAAAAATGGGTAATCGTATTGAAATCTCCAACCATCCTGACAATGGATGCCGTCAATGCGAAAACCGCTTGGGTGGGTACAAAAGAAGGGGCTCGTGATGTCATCCTCAGCTATACTGACGACGGTGGTGTACACTGGGCAACACATCAACTCAATGCGCCATGGCCTGTGGTTCAGGCTCAAGTGAATGTCACCACCAACTCGGCGGATGGCTCGTTTGGATCGGTGCTGTTGTCGGGTCCTGTGGGCATGCAAACAGGCCCGCAAGCCCTGTGGACCATTTCTCAAGGTCATGTTTCATCCGCCCCTGTCTACACCACCGCTCACGGGGCATTCGCGGCCGTTGCGTGGATATCCTCCACTCGCGCATGGGCAATCTCTGACGGCGCTAGCTCCCCTGCCCTGATGGACTCTACGAACGGCGGCGCGTCGTGGAGTCCGGTGGCACTACCCCTCCCGAACTGGGTGCCTCCTAAAGCGATGAACAATCCTCGACCACAACTGCATGCCTCCTTGGAGGCCTTTCAATCACCGACCTTTGTCGATGGCGTGGGCTACCTGTCTACCACCGTAAATGTGCCGTATATCGGCGCTCAGAACATCGTCAAATACCATCACTATGCTGTGCTTTACAAGACGACTCGCGGAGCCTCATGGACCCCTATTTGGACCTGTGCTAATGCATCTGTGGTCTCTCTGGACTGGATCACATCGCAAAATGGGTGGGACATTGTCGCGAAAGGGCATCAGGTGCAATTGGACCACACCGCGACGGGCGGTCACACATGGCAAGACGTTTCCGCCGTTCCCTCGACCATTCATCCCCTTAGTGTAAAGTTCTTCGGTCAAACGGGATGGATCGTCTCGCAAAGCACTCAGGCGAATACGTTGTCTTTATGGCTATCTCACAACAACGGAAAACAATGGCAGGTCGTGCACGAGTAGCACGACCTTTCAAAGCTAACCTCTTCTGAGGCATTGATGATGACCATTTCGGTGCCCAAGTGCTCGCAGAGGGAAAAGACCAGTTCTGCCCCGCTGCGCAGCCGTCGATCCTTATGGCTAATCACCAATCGCTCGACTTCGCCGGAGCAAATGCGTCGGATGAGGCTTCTTAGTCCCTTTTTGGGAGAGTTTAGCCCCGAACCGCAATCCTATAGCGTCTCACACGTCCAATCGTGGGCGGCACAGAAGGATTCGAGCTGGTCGTGACTTGATACGCGGGCATAGGCCAGGGTCATTCGCACTGAAGGAGCCTTGGGGGAGCCAGACCACGGAATTTGGCCAGATCGTACCGCCTTTGCCCTCCAAGGGAGGTGTAGAGGCGGCTCAATCTGGCCTTCAGCTTCCCACCGCCGAAGTGTCTTTAGGGCTAACTCCTAATTCCGCGGCGGCTCCTTTATTCCGACTAACATAATTTTTTCCAGTAATGTCCAGCGATGTCCAAAGTTAGGCGTGCAGTTTCTACCCCCTGCGCGGAAGGGCCACGGTCTTGTGTTTGTCCACTACGCATATACTCCCTGTGAAAAAAGGGGGCAAGCGTAATGGTCAATGTTGTGTGGCTCATCCTCATTGTGGGAGGGCTCGTGGTAAGCGCGCTGCATCACTCGATGCTTCCTGTGACGCAAGCAATTGTCACCGGAAGTGAAAAAGCGGTGGAGGTCGCTTTCGGATTTATTGGCATTATGGCCTTGTGGTTAGGAATGGCTAAGATTGCGGAAGAATCGGGGTTGATGCGCGCGTTTTCGCGATTATTGGCGCCGTTAGTCTCGCGGCTTTTTCCTGGCATTCCTAAAGATCATCCTGCTATGGGCAGCATGCTGATGAATATGGCGGCCAATATTCTCGGGATGGGAGGGGCTGCGACGCCCTTTGGCCTCAAGGCGATGGAGGAACTCCAAGAACTGAATCCGCAGAAGGATGTCGCGTCCGCCAATATGATTACCTTTTTAGCGATCAATACCGCGTCTATCAATTTAATACCGGCTACCGTGATTGCGTTACGAGTAGCGGCGGGATCCCGCAATCCTACAGAGATTGTCGGCCCCACCATATTTGCCACCAGCGTGGCTTGTGTTGTCGCGATTGTGGCAGAGAGGCTCTTTCGTCACTGGAACGACAAGCAATCGTTGTAGGTTTTCTGTTGTAGGTTTTCTAATGAAAGAGTTGATGAGAGATAAAGACGGCGGCGATAAACCCAGCGGCATCGCCAATCAGTGCGACGATTAGCGCGTAACGGATTTTCTTGATGGCAACAGATCCGAAGTATAAGGTAATGACATAGAACGTCGTATCCGTACTACCTTGAACCGTTGAGGCCAGGCGCCCAACAAAGGAGTCTGGCCCATAGTGGTGCAACAGTCCAGTGGTAATGCCCAACGCAGCGCCGCCAGACAAGGGGCGCACGAGCAACAATGGAACCACCGGAGCGGGAACTCCTAAATAATTTAAGGGCTTGGAGAGGAAATGAATGACGGCGTCCAGTGCGCCAGATGATTCGAAGATATTGAGGGCGACTAAAATGCCCACCAAGAATGGAATCATGCGCACGGCCATACGAAACCCCTCCTCGGCGCCCTCGACAAACACCTCGTAAACCTTCACCCCTTTAATCCAACCGTAGAGGGGGATGAATCCAATTAAGAACGGGATGGCCCATTCTGAGATGGTTTCAATGAATGCGATCATAGCTTTGGCCTCCTTGTCGAAATGGTTGGGACAACCTGGTATACTAATTCGGAAAATCCAGGGTGCACCGCTGGGCTCTGGGAAAAGATATGTTGAAACAGTGACAAGCATGATTGGGGGGTATTATGGGACGTTTATCCGAGCGTTTAGCAGCACTGGGTCTGGTTTTGCCGGAACCTCCTAAAGCCGTTGCTGCCTATGTTCCGGCGGTTGTTGCGGGTACATTTTGTTTTACGTCGGGCCAATTGCCGTTACACGCAGGTCAATTAGTGGCGCAGGGTATAGTTGGTCAAGAGGTTACGGTGGAACAAGCTCAGAAAGCGGCCAGACAGTGTGCCTTGAACGCTATTAGTGTTGCGGCGCAGGCGGCAGGCGGTCTTGATCGTCTGGCTGGTGTCGTTAAGGTTGTGGGCTTTGTTCAGAGTGCGACTGATTTTCATGATCAACCCCAGGTCATTAATGGGGCGTCATGGCTGTTTGAAGAGATTTTTGAAGCGCAAGGACGACATGCACGTTCGGCGGTGGGGACGAATGCGTTGCCTCTGAATGCGTCGGTCGAAGTCGAGTGCATCTTCTTATTGCACGCGTAACATTACTGGGGAGGGTGCATCATGCCAGAACGATTGCAGAAAATCATAGCCCAAGCAGGATTATGTTCGCGGCGGGAAGCAGAAGAATGGATTGCGGCAGGGCGTGTTCAAGTGAATCATCGCACTGCAACCTTAGGCGAAAGCGCAGATGTCGCCACGGACCAGATAACAGTGGATGGACGGCTTCTTAAGCCCACTGGCGAACGGTGGTATTTGGCCATTAATAAGCCGGTGGGGTATACCACGTCTTTGAAGGATCGTCATGCCGAGCATCTCATAACCGAGCTCATTCCCAAACGCTTTGGGCGGATGTTTCCTGTCGGCCGTCTGGATCGTGATACATCCGGTCTGATTTTGGTCACCAATGATGGGTATTTGGCGCACCGTTTAATGCACCCCTCCTACCATGTACCGAAGATTTACGAAGTCTGGATTAAAGGGATTCCCGGACGCAATCATGTGGCGCGAATCGAGCACGGAATCGAATTAGATGATGGGGTTGCTCGCCCCCAAAGCGTTCAAATTATTCGTAGCGAGAAGGCTAATGACCGGACGCTTCTTCGCTTGACGCTGACAGAAGGAAGAAAGCGGGAAGTGCGGAGAATTTTTGAGGCCATTGGCCACCCCGTCCTCGAATTGCGCCGCGTGGCTTTTGGTCCCCTTTCGATAGAAGGATTGGAAGAGGGACGAACGCGCCCGCTCACACACCGAGAAGTTAAAATGTTGTACAGTCTGGTCGAGAAGCCGCCAGCGCGTTATGCAATGCACCGAAGGGATGACGATAGTAATGAGAGCGGATCAGGATTTACGAGAAGTCGTAGCAAGCGTTCAAGCCGTCCAGCAATATCAACCCCCAAAACGCGGCATTCGGTCAGCAACACCCGAGGAAATTCAGGCCGGCCTCACCGCTGATGTCTATTTTGTTGGCACCCAACAAATTCTCCACGAGCTCGGGTTAAGTGACGAGGTGGTGACAGCAGAAATTTTCGCGAATCACGCCGGCGTTCTCGCTGGGGTAGAAGAAGCGTTGACGATGCTTGCACCATTGAATGTTACGGTCGATGCGTTAGACGAGGGGAGTATGGTCTCAGCCAAACAGGTGGTCATGCGCATTACAGGCCAATATGGGGTTTTTGGCTTATATGAAACCGCCCTGTTAGGAATTTTAGCAGCATCGTCAGGCTGGGCCACTGCTGCACACGAAATTGTGGAAGCAGCCAAGCCAGTACCGGTCGTGTCGTTCGGCGCTCGCCATGTCCATCCGGCTGTAGCTTCCGTTATGGACCGGGCTGCCATGGTGGGAGGAGCTCAAGGTGCGAGTAGCATCTTAGGCGCTCGTCAAGCCGGAGAAATTCCCTCAGGCACCATGCCTCATGCCTTGTTGTTAATGGCAGGAGATACCGTGAAAGCGGCTCAAGCTTATGATGCGTTGATGCCCCCTAACGCGCCGCGGGTTGTCCTTGTTGATACCTTTAAGGACGAGGCCGAAGAGGCCCTTCGCGTGGCCGAGGCGTTGGGCAGCAAGCTCGCCGCTATTCGCTTGGATACGCCTCGGGAACGGGGTGGGGTAACGCCAGAATTGGTTCGCGAAGTGAGAGCGCGGCTAAGCCAAAAGGGCTACGGGCATGTCGGGATTTTTGTTTCAGGAGGCTTGACCCCCGCGCGCGTAGGGCCATTAGTGGAGGCAGGGGTGACCGGCTTTGGCATTGGCAGTTACATTGCTGCTGCAAGTCCGTTAGATATGACGATGGATCTCAAAGAGATTAACGGCAAACCGGTTGCCAAACGCGGGCGTATTCCTGGTCTTACGCCCTCACCCTCACTTAAGCGTCGGCAGACGGGCGCCACCGGTGATTAAAGTGTTGGGCAAGATCGTGCCAAGCCTCGGGAGACAGCAGGGTTTGGAGCGCTTCGAGTTCCAATACGGAACCGGTGTCGAGACAATCCGCGATGCGGTAAGGTAACTGATCAGGCACAGGCAACCAGGAAATTAATGCCTGTCGGACGGTGTGTTGGGCCTCTTTGGTATCTGGCCAATGCGACTCAAGCAAACGAATCGCCTTGTCAGGTTGATTGCCGTTCATGAGCAGGCGGGCGCGTTCGAGGTATAACGGATCCGCCTCGGGAAATTGATTCCACAGCCACATCATGGGAGTATCTGGAATCTGGCCCAACAAGGTTAGCAGTCGGTGGGTGGCTAGGACCTGGCGCTCTACGGGGAGTGCAATCGGCCTTTTCGTCCACAAGGTTTCTAAAATAAAGGGTTGCGCGGGTGGTAATTGACTCCCAATAACCTGGAAGACAGACTCCAGCGGCAAGTAGGGATTATATGCCCATAAGGCGATCCAAAATACGGCGCCGGCTTTTTGCATTAGGACCGTATCCCAGTGCCTGATAGTCTCTTCTATATCGGGACGGGTTAACCACGAGGGATGGACATCAGCTAACAAGGATGGCTGCCGCACCACGCGATCAAGGGATGGGGGTGACCAGCTCGCCTGAGGGACTAAAGGCTGCGGTAACATCCAATGGGGGATCGGATCAGGAATAAATTGTGTCAGACTTGTCTCTTCAAAGACGAGTGGCCAGATATTCTTCACGGCGTGATAGAGGCCATAGGGAGGAAATACGAATTGTTCGGAATGGTCGCGAAAAGCCAGCAAAAGTGCGGTAAAATGGGCGCACGGCTGGAAATGGCCACAATTACAGCCCCCTTGCGGTCCGGAGGCTGACAGTTCAAAATGAGGGAGATAGGTATCATTATAACCTCGTAGCTGAGCGATTAACCGTTCGGGCATGGCAATTTTACGAATAAGGCGGTCCTCATATAAGTAGTCCCGGGCGTAGCGGAGAAGTTTAGTTGGGAATGGTGCCAAATATTCATCAACAATTTCTCTAGTGACATTCGTCAATGCGAGAGACACTAGTGTAGACATGATTCGCCCCCTAGGACTAGTTTTATCATTGCTATCATGAAGCAGGAGGGATAGATGATGCAAGTGCGTTGCCAGATTTGCGGAACGGTGACAGAAATCGCTGCGTGGACGAAAGAGTTTGAAAATCAAAAGTATGGCAGCCAGCATCCCTATATCTGTCGGGCCTGCCAACAGAAAATTCAGCTCGAAGCGAAAGATAACCAAAAATCGTAGGATGTCCGAATGTCTAGGGGAAAGGGTGTTGATGGAGTGATAAGGGGTATTCGCGGAGCGACGACGGTGGAGCAAGATGACGCCGCGCAAATTTTAGAGCGTACGCAAGAGTTGATTTTGGAAATGGCTCGGGTTAATGGTGTGGATCCGGAGCAAATGAGTAGCATCTGTTTTACCATGACACCAGATCTGCACGCCACATTTCCTGCGGAGGCTGCACGTAAGGTGGGCTGGCAATACGTTCCGGTCATCTGCATGAGCGAACTCAACGTGCCTCATGGATTGCCCAAAACTGTCCGTGTTTTAATGCAGGCGGAGATGACATGCGCCCAGCGTGATGTTCGTCATGTCTATCAGTATGGGGCTGTCGTTTTACGCGAGGACCTCGTTGCCGCTGACCAGGAGTCACAAGGATAATGGGGCACTGGGGACAAGGCCCCGTCGTTGCCGTTGATGGACCGGCGGGCGCAGGCAAAAGCACTGCGGCTCGCCGAATGGCGGAGCGGTTGGGATTTTTGTATTTAGATTCAGGTGCGATGTACCGGGCGTTAGCGTTGAAGGCACTTCAACATGGGGTGGATCTCCGTGACGAGACGCAATTACTACACTTGTTGGACATGACGCGGATTGAGCTAGATGGGGCCGGCCACCAAAAGCCGTTGGTGCTGGTTGACGGGCAAGATGTTACCCGGCTATTGCGCAGTCCGGAGGTTAATGCCAGCGTTTCCGTGGTCGCGGGGTTCCCGCGCATTCGGGAAGAGATGGTGCGTCGGCAACGAGAAATGTCACGCGCGGGTCATGTGATTATGGATGGTCGTGATATTGGAACGTACGTCCTGCCCAGTGCCGATCTTAAGTTTTATTTGACAGCCTCGCTCGAGGCGCGCGCTCAACGCCGCCTACAGGACTTGACGGGGATGGGATTCCCGGCGGACCTTGCTGAATTGGCAGAAGAAATCCGTCACCGAGATGCCCTGGACTCAGAACGGGCTGTTGGGCCATTAAAACAAGCGCCTGATGCGATTTACATTGATACCACCGACATGGAGGTGGACCATGTTGTCGATATGATGTTGTCGATCTATCGTCAACGTGTGGAATCATGATTTACGGATTTTTTTATTGGCTGGTTCGCATTTTGATGTCATTATACTTTCGCATTGAAGTGTCGGGATTAGAACATGTGCCCAAGCGTGGATCAGTGCTGATTTTAGTCAATCATATTACGTTTTTAGACCCTCCTATGGCCGCGATATTAATGCCGCGTCCTGTCTATTTTATGGCCAAAGCCGAGTTGTTTTCTGTTCCGGTGTTTGGCTGGTTAATTCGCCGTTTGCATGCTTTTCCGGTGCACCGGGGCAAAGCCGACCGCAAAGCTATTCGGACATCTCTGCAGCTATTAGCTCGCGACCAAGCACTCATGATTTTTCCGGAAGGACACCGGTCGCATCAAGGTCCATTACAGGAAGCAAGAGCGGGCGCGGTGTACTTAGCTCAAAAAACAGGGTGTCCTTGCCTTCCTATTGGGATTAGCGGTCAGTATGGGTTTCGCAAGACCATTCGCTATTCGATAGGCGAACTGTTTACCATTCCTCCAGAAATGGAGCGTCACGATGCGCAAAAGATGATTATGGAAAAGATCGCCGAACAGATTGAGGCGCCAGCGCATCAAGAGAGTTTGCCAAAAAAAGTATGAACTCGCGGGTTCCGCAGGGAAACCGCTTGGATTGACCCGGTTGTCCGGTGTAATATGTAAAAGAAGAGTAAGAATGTTGTGTTTTGAGATAGGCGCAATAACAAGGGGGCCGGCGATCATGGATGAACGGAAGGATGCAATGCCAGAGGAGACCACAAACCGTCCAAATACTCCGGAGCACGAAGAACTCATGAATATGGAGGAAACTTTGGCTTATGCTCCAATGGAGGATGTTCATCCGGGGGATATTGTCGCGGGGAAGGTTGTCCACATTTCCAATGATGGAGTGCTTGTGGATGTGGGCGCAAAATCCGAAGGGATTATTCATCTACAGGACTTGAGCCACCGCCATGTTGACCGTCCCGAGGACGTCGTGAAGCTGGGAGAGACCATCTCTGTCTATGTATTGGGTTATGAAGGCGAAGAAGGGTCGTTAAAGCTTTCTAAGCGGCGAGCTGATGAACAAGAGGCATGGGCCCGGTTGGAAGAGGCGCAAAAAACAGGGGAAATTTTGCATGCGCCGGTGGTTGAGATTGTGAAAGGCGGATTAGTTGTTGATGTGGGGTTGCGTGGATTCATTCCCGCCTCGCATATTGCTCGTGGGTATGTCAATGATATGACGCCATATTTGCACCAAGTGGTTCCTGTTAAAGTGGTCGAACTTGACCGTGGGAAACGGCGTGCGATTTTATCCCGAAAAATTGCGATGGAATTGGAAACGAATGCAAAACGCGAGCAACTCTGGGCGGGTATTGAAGAAGGCCAAATTAGACATGGCGTAGTGAAAAGTCTAACGGATTTTGGGGCGTTTATTGATTTAGGTGGTGTGGACGGGTTACTTCACATCAGCGAAATGTCTTGGGGCCGCATTAATCATCCCTCCGAAGTGCTTATGGTAGGTCAGGAAGTGGATGTAAAGGTTTTGCGGCTGGACCCGGAAAAAAACAAGATTTCTTTGGGATTGCGTCAAGTGTTGCCCAATCCATGGGAAGGCGTCGAGGATCGTTACACGGTTGGTGGGCTTTATGAAGGAACCGTGGTTCGCCTCGCGGGCTTTGGAGCGTTTGTGGAATTGGAGCCTGGCGTTGATGGTCTCGTTCATATTTCACAGCTCGCTTCGGAACGCGTTCATCAGCCGAGTGACGTCGTCGCGGTTGGGGACCGTATTTGGGTGAAGGTACTGAGTGTGGATGCAGCGAATAAGCGCATCTCCTTGTCCAAGCGCGAAGCAGACCAAGATATCGCTGATGGCGCGTTAGCCACCCACGAGCATCATGATGAGGTCGACGCTAATGCGCCACTGGGCGAACACCTGGCAGCATACCATGCCGGTGATTGGGACGATGAAGAACCGTCGTAATGGTAGAGGAAGCGTCGCTGTAAGGGGCTGTCCATCACTCGGGCAGTCCTTTTTTTTGTAGGGATTACGGACATCGTTGAACGGATTAACGGACAGTGTAAAGCCACACGGAAAAAGAATGAGAGCAGGCTATACACCCGCTCTCATTGATTCATCCCATCTTGTAAGGGTTAACTAGGGGTTAACTGGCATTTTGATAGCTGTCCGCCCCCCACCGCTCCATGGCGAACGCGCGTGCGCGTCCGATAATCGGGAGGGCAATCGCGGCTTTCATCATGTCCCACAAAATAAAAGGCGCAACGCCTTCAAGCACCGCGTGGGTGAGAGAAGCTCCGGTCGTTACCATAATACCAATCATGCCACCAAGATAAATGACGAGAATACCGACCAACAGCCCCAGGGTTAGCCGCCACCTTTGCGCGGTGGGACCGGCTAAACGGGCAATGAGCCAAGCAGCGGGTGGGTATGCCCACAAGTACCCCCCAAAAGGTCCTAGAAGAATGCCGATTCCGTGGCTTCCTTCAGCAAAGACCGGAAGCCCCAAAACGCCCAGCAGTACATACGTTATCATGCTCATAAACGCCCAGCGTGGGGGAAGCAAGCCACCCGCTAAATAGACACCCAGCACTTGTAACGTGAAAGGGACGACGGAGAATAGGGGGATTGTGAAAGAGGTCAGGGCACCGACCGCGGTCATGGCCGTGACAAATCCCGCTAAAACCAAAAAGCGCATGGATTGTGGCATATAAACCTCCTTGGTATAGGTATGAAAGCGTATTTGGGGACAAGGCGGAAACTTGGGTCATTTTAGCATATGAGGTCAATGCATGGAACCCTGGCAGCTCGGGGACACTTGCACTACTACTACGTGCAAGGAGAGCACTATGACCGTTCTCGTCTTTAGTTTATGGATAGCCGGAGCCTTGTTGTTCAGCGCAGGATGGGGGCGCACGCTGCTAAAACCCTATGCCTTTCCGACATGGTGGGGACCCGTGCTGATGATAGTCGTTAGCGGGTGTAGTCTTATTTCGAATCTATTTCATCCTCAGGCAATAAATTTTGGGAGTATTATTTGGAGTGCCGCGGTTGTGACGGTGGGTATTCAATATGCCCGTATGGCCACTGTGATGTGGGCCTTGAATTTTAGCGTATTTCTTGGCATTGCGCGTCTGATTGGTCCGCTTAACCCGTCGCGGGTCCAGATTATTGCATGGTTGCCATGGGAAGCAGGTGTCGTGGGGATAATGGCAGCGTTAGTGGGCGAAGACCCCCTTGATGCCGTCCTCGTTGGCGTGGGAGCAGAAATCGGCTCGAGTGTGATGCTCAGTCTGTATACGGGGCGATTGCATTGGGGAACGGTGCGCGATTTGGTCTTTTCCTTACTGGTGTCACTGGTGGCCTGGATGGGGGCCGTGGCCGTTCGTTGGTGGAAACAACGCAAGCAAGGACTCTTATCTAAGGAGTCTCCCACTTAAGCGCCTTGCCAGCGTGCGCAGACCCTGGGATAATCCTATGGACTGGAGGGATTGGGTTGTCATTAGTGGCATTAGTTGGAAGGCCCAACGTAGGGAAGTCGGCGTTGTTTAATCGGATTACGCAATCGCGTCGCGCGATTGTCGAAGACTATCCGGGCGTAACGCGTGATCGATTGTATGAAGATACAGACTGGAACGGGCGGGAATTTACCATTATCGATACCGGGGGCATTTGGACTGGTGACGATGAGACGTTATTGGGACTAACCCGCAAGCAAACGGAAATGGCGATTGCTGAGGCGGATGTTTTGGTTTTCGTCGTGGATGGGATGGGCGGCCCCACGGCAGCCGACCAAATTGTGCTCGACCTTTTGCGCCGAACAAAAAAACCGGTAATTTTAGCGGTCAATAAGGCAGAAAGCCCTAAGGTAAACGGGATGGAGTTTTATGAATATGGTCTAGGAGAACCGATCTTGGTATCGGCTGTTCACGGTGAAGGCGTGGGCGATTTGCTTGATGCTATTGTCGACCGTTTGCCGCCGGAAGAAGACCTGAATGAACTGACCCATACCGGGGAGATTCGGATTGCTTTAGCGGGACGCCCGAATGTGGGGAAATCATCGTTACTCAATTACCTATCTGGGGAAGAACGCACATTGGTCACCCCAATTGCCGGGACGACCCGCGATGTGGTTGATACGGTTATTGAGCGAGAGGGTCAGCGCTATGTGATCTTGGACACGGCGGGACTCAGGCGGCCAAACAAAATTACGCAAACCTTAGAAGAAAAAACCGTACAGCGGACGCTCGATGCGATTCGCAATGCCGATGTGGTGCTGTTGTTAATTGCGGCCGATGATGACATTACGGCTCAAGACCAACGTATTGCCGGCCAAATTGACAAGGCACGCAAGGGCTGCGTGGTGTTGTTAAATAAGTCTGACCTTATCAAAGGCACTACCATTCCGTTCCAACAGAAGGCAAAGGAACACTTGCGCTTCTTAAGTTACGCGAAGATTTTGCCGGTATCGGTCAAGACCGGGTGGCGAATGGATACCTTGTGGCCTGCGGTCATGCAAGCCTACCAGAGTTATTCGGCGCGCATTACGACCCACCAACTTAACCAGTTAGTCCAAGAAGCGGTGCATCTCAATCCGCCGCCAACAGATAAAGGGAAGGCGTTAAAAATTTTTTATACGACGCAGGTTGCGACAAAACCACCCTATTTTGTCTTTTTTGTTAATGACCCGGAGCTGGTTCACTTTAGTTATGCACGATATCTGGAAAATCGTCTCCGTGAGAAATATGGATTTGAGGGATCGCCGATTCGCATGGCATTTCGGGAACGCACCCGAAAGGAGAGCGTGGGCGGTGAATGAACGGCTGACGATTTTTGGCTCTGGAAACTGGGGGCTGGCCTTGGCAGATCAAGCCTCTCGCTCTATGGCTCAGGTGATGGTTTACGTCAGGCGCCGTGAATTGCAACAATTTTTGACGACCCGCCGTCAGCATCCAGACTACTTGAGGCACCTGACATTTTCGTCGCAGGTGTCTTTTACTAACGACCTTGAAGAGGCGGCACGATTTTCTCCGTATTGGGTCTTGGCGGTCCCGAGCCAACATATGCGAGACATCGGACAAAGACTTGAGCCGTGGATTCCGGTGGCGCGTTACGCTGTTTCTGCGGCCAAAGGACTAGAGGTTGGGACGGACCGGCGGATGACCGAAGTGTTGCGAGAGTGTTGGCATGGGGCCAAGGTGGAGCTCGGGGTGCTAAGCGGCCCCAATTTGGCGGGAGAAATTAGTCAGGGCCAACCTGCCGCGAGCGTTTTGGCGGGGAGTCCAGCACTCTTCAAAAGCATGGCGAATATTTTAGGGCAAGGCAATTTGCGCCTTTACGGCCAGCGAGACATCGTTGGGGTGGAGTTAGGTGGGGCATTCAAAAATATTCTCGCCATTGCTGTTGGGATTGCGGTGGAGTCCGGTCTAGGAGACAATGCCCAAGCGGCCATTATGACCCGGGGATTACATGAGATGGGCCGGTTAGCGGTGAGAATGGGAGCACGTTGGGAGACTTTGGCGGGCCTTTCAGGGTTAGGGGATGTGGTCGCCACGTCGAATTCGCCGAGTTCCCGCAATCGCTGGTTTGGCCAAGAACTTGCGAAAGGGCGTTCCGTGGACGCTATTCTCGGTAGCACGCCGATGGTTGTGGAAGGGGTGCCTACAGCGTACGCGGCTCGGGATCTTGGACAAAAATTTGGCTTGCCGGTTCCTATCACGACCGAGGTCGTGGAAATTTTTAATGGGAAGTCCGTCAAATTGGCGGTGGAAGCCTTAATGAGCCGGCAGAGGGTGGAGGAATCTGACCGGTAAACTGTGCCATTTTTTCCTGGCATGGTCATTATTCTTGTGGTTCTCTCATATCTTGCTACTGTCATTCATTAGGGTGATCCCGGGACAGGCGAGGACCGGCGCCAACCCACTTGGAGACCTAAAGGGAGGGAACCACAAGGATGGAAAAGTTTGATCTGTTTAAGGATTTGGCCGAACGCACTGGCGGCGATGTGTACATTGGCGTCGTGGGACCGGTCCGTACCGGCAAATCCACGTTTATTAAACGTTTCATGGAGCGGATGATTTTGCCCGCTATCGAGGACGCTAATGAACGTGAGCGTGCCCAAGATTCTTTGCCGCAGAGCGGTACGGGCCGGACGATCATGACAACGGAACCCAAGTTTATTCCAGATGACGGCGTGGAAATTCAGTTAACCGATGCAATCTCTTTCCGCGCCCGACTCGTGGATTGTGTCGGCTACGCGGTGCCGGGGGCGTTGGGGTACATGGAAGACGATGGTGCCCGCATGGTCATGACGCCTTGGTCGGACGAGATGATGCCTTTTGAGGAAGCGGCCGAGATCGGTACACGAAAAGTGATCCAAGACCATTCAACCATTGGGTTAGTGCTCACGACCGACGGCAGTTTTGGGGATTTATCCCGCGATGCCTATATCGAACCTGAGGAACGGGTCATTGCTGAATTAAAGGAACTTGGCAAGCCTTTTGTCGTCCTGTTGAATTCGGCGCATCCGGATACGGAAGACACCCTAGCGCTGACGTCAGAACTGCAAGAGGCGTACGACGTACCTGTATTGCCCATCAATTGTCAAGAACTGCAGCAAGACGACATCGTGCACATTTTAGAACAAGTTCTCTACGAATTTCCGGTCACGGAAATTGTGTTCGAGTTGACCGATTGGGTGGACGCGTTAAGTCCAACGCATTGGCTGCGCAAACAGGTTGACAATGTGTTGGAGGAAGCCCGGACCAGCATTAGCCGATTGCGTGACGTGGATCCCGCAGTGAACAACTTGCAAAGCTATGATTATCTAGAGACGGTGCGCTTGCTCCATATGGATTTGGGTACGGGCGTCGCGAATATCTCCGTCGGGGTTCAATCTGACCTCTTCTACAGAATTTTGGGAGAGTTAGCGGATCGTCATGTCGGTGGGCGCGGGGATATTATGAAACTTTGGCGGGAATATGTTATCGCCAAAACCGAGTGGGATAAGGTGGAAGAAGCGGTACAAGAAGTGCGAGCGACGGGATATGGTATGGTGGCTCCCACTCTCTCAGAGCTGAATCTTGAGGAGCCAGAACCCATTCGCCGGGGCGCCCAGTTTGGCGTGAAGTTGAAAGCCACAGCCCCTTCGATTCATATGATTCGGGCGGATATTGAAACGGAATTAACGCCCATTATTGGTACGGAGCGCCAAGCCGATGAATTGGTCCAATATCTTATGGAGCAATTTGAGGATGACCCAATTAAACTTTGGGAAACGAATCTCTTTGGAAAGTCGCTCCATGATTTGGTCCGCGAAAGCATCCAGTCTAAGCTCTTTAAAATGCCGGAGAATGCGCAAGAGAAACTGCAAGAGACCTTGCAGCGGATCATTAATGAAGGTTCAGGCGGTCTTATTTGCATTATCATCTAGACATTGCGCTGGGACACGCGGGCAGGATTCCCTACCCGCGTATTTTTTTTTGTGCGTTCGGCTTACTTTGGAGGGATAGCATTTGCTGACACGACAGAGTATTATGTAAATATCTTCTGGGCTTCATGAACATGGGTGGAGGATATTTCTACCCATCATTTGTCGACCTCAATTGTTTTGAAAAGAAAGTTTTATCGAGATCCCCAGATTTTAGAAGGAATTCGTCCTCTGGATGTCGAAACGTACGAAGAGTATTTCATTTGTCTAAACACAGACACATTAGGAGGAATTCGCTTGAAGCAGATCGCCTCAAAGAAAATAGCGCTGGCCTCAGGGCTCGTGCTGTCCGCTAGCATGCTGCTAGCCGGATGCGGAACCACAACGACTACCTCTCCATCCAGCGCGGTGAGCAAGCCGCAATACGGCGGCACAGTGGTCATGGCGCTGCCGGCTGATTCCAATATTACCTGGTACTTCCCCTTGATGAATGGCTTGCAAGACAGTCTGTACAATGGCTGGGTCCAAAGTTTTATGTATAAAGGATTACTCACATATAACAATAACGGGTCCATCAATTACAGCCGTTCGATTGTTAGCAGTATCAAACCCAATGCGAATGGTACCCAATTTGTGGTGACCATGAACCCCAAATATAAGTGGTCCAATGGCCACCCGGTGACTGCACAAGATGTGGTGTTCACGTGGAATCTTATCAAGGCCGCGTCCGCGCCCAATGCACCCGCGCCGTGGCCCTATGTGGGGGCTGGCTCAGGCGGCATTCCTTCCCAAGTGCAAAGTGTTGTGGCGGATAGCAGCCATCAGTTCACGGTAACGTTGAATAAACCCGCGAACCAAGAATGGTTTATTTACAATGGCCTTGATCAGATGACGCCGTTGCCGCAATCGGTCTTTGACAAATATCCGAATAATATGACGCAAGAATTAAAGTTCTTGGGTACAATTGCCACTGAGCCGACCGCTCCCGAATACCAAGTGGTGGACGGACCGTTTAAATTACAGCAAGCGGTATCCAGCCAAAAGTGGGTGTTTGTGCCCAATCCCAGCTATGGGGGACACAAGCCCTACTTGTCGAAATTTATTTTGCAGTATGAAACCAGCAGTGATGCCGAGTTTGCGGCGTTAAAGACAGGAGCCATTCAGGCCGGGTATTTGCCCAATTCGCTATGGGGATCGCGCAGCGCCTTAGCCAACAACTATAATTTGGCTGTGATTAACTACCTCGAGTACGATGACGTACTGGTGAACATGAATCACGGGCACAAGACCGCCTCGAATAATGCGCCCAATGGGGTGGGCGATATCTTCAAGCATCTCTATGTTAGACAGGCATTGCAAATGGGGATTAACCAGCCCGCTATCAATGCAGCGGCGTTCCATGGTAATGCTATTGACGAAACAACGATTGTGCCAGACAAACCGCCTACAATCTTCTACGATCCCAACTTGAAGCCCATCTATACGTATAACCCTAGTGCTGGCAAGAAGTTGCTCGAGCAACACGGATGGCATGAGGTTAATGGCGTCATGACCAAAGGCAACGAAAAGATGGACTTTACTCTGGTGTACTCCAGTGGTGCCCAATCTTTCGTTCAAGAAGTGACGCTGATGCAAGAAGGCTGGGCTAAAGAAGGCATAAAAGTAACGTTAAAGGCAGAGCCCTTCTCGACCATTGTGGGCTTGACCAACAACCAGTGGGAAATGGAGGACTATGGCGGCATTACCTGGGGCGGTTCTTATCCGACTGGCGAAGGCCTATTTGGACAGCCTGGGCAAGGGCTTGACAGCCAAGGCTATTCCAATGCCGAGATGAATGCGCTGATTGCCAAGACCCACCAGCCTTTCGCGACACAACAAGCCTCGTTGCAAGCGCTATACAATTTCCAAAAATATGTGGCGCAGGACTTACCCATATTGTTTGTACCGGCACCACCATCGTATGATGAGAATGCTAAGAATCTGCACAATGTGGTGCAGTATTCGAACCCCTTTACCCAGTACTTTTCGCCCCAATATTTCTGGCTGTCCAAATAACGTGCGAGGGCCGGCACGAAGGCCAGGGCCTTTGGTGCCGGCCTCCCTCAAATCGTCCGTGCTAAGGGATATTGATGAAGGGGTGTCTGGTCAATGGTTTCGCAGTCTACCGATATACACATGGCCGAAGAACCGGCCGCGATTGCTGAAAAGCCTATGGGCTCTCGGGCGTGGCGTGCTTTTTGGCACCATCCCTTGGGGCTCGCTGGGGTAATTGGGTTGGTTCTTATTATCTTGTTTTGCTTTGTGGGGCCTCTGATCTATCATGCGAGTGCTTATACCACAAATATTACCGCCCTTATGCAGCCACCGAGTGCGCGCTTTCCTTTAGGGACGGACGACCTAGGCCGTAACTATCTGGCGCGTTTGATGCTGGGGGGCCAGGTGTCGCTAATTGTTGGATTTTCCGCCGCTATTGCCTCGATGGTGATTGGCGTCGCCTACGGGTTGGTGAGTGGGCTAGTGGGAGGCGTCGTCGACGCTATCATGATGCGCATTATTGACGTGCTCCTCACCATTCCGACGTTATTTGTACTGTTGTTTTTGGATGCGGTCTTTCAACCGAATGCGTTGCTTTTGACAGGAATTCTGGCAATTACTTCGTGGTTTGGTGTAACCCGCTTGGTCCGCTCCGAAGTCTTGTCCATCAAAGAGCGTGACTACGTGGAAGCGTCCCGTGCCTTTGGTGCCAGTAATTGGCACATAATGCTCAGGGAACTGCTTCCGAACGTGATGGGAACTGTAATGGTTGCCACTATTTTCCAGGTAGCCGGATCGATTATTGCCATTGCCACCCTGAGCTTCTTAGGGTTAGGGTTGCCTGCACCGCAGCCTAATTGGGGAGAAATGTTGTCCACATCGATGAACTATATGTTTCAGAATGCCTGGTGGTTGATTTACCCGCCCGGGATTGCTCTACTATGGACGCTGTTGTCCATCAACTTTATTTCCGAAGCGTTGCAAAACGCGATTGACAGCAGGCTGTAAGGAGGAACCTAGGGATGTTTGTGTATATTATCCGCCGTATTATCCAGTCGATCCCAGCCCTTATTGGGATTGCCGTTTTCAGCTTTATCTTGTTGCATATCGTTCCAGGCGGACCGGCTCAGACGCTTTTGGGGCAGCATTCTACGCCCCAGCGTATTGCGGCCATTAATCGTTCGTTGGGATTAAACAAGCCGCTAGCGGTTCAATTTTGGATCTGGTTTGATAATCTACTGCATGGCAATTTTGGCTATTCGTATACCTTTAACCAGCCGGTATTGCAAGTCATAGGAGAGTATTTGCCGCATACCCTAGCCATTGTTTTGATTGCGGTGGTGTTGTCGCATTTAATTGCTATCGTCTTAGGAACCATTCAGGGCTATTTTCGCAATCGCTGGTTTGACCATGTTATTACGACGGTCGTCTTTTTTTTCTGGTCGATGCCGGTATTTTGGCTGGCGATTATGGTCGTTCTCATCTTTTCTATTTATCTTGGCTGGTTTCCGTCGGGAGGCATTAACTTCTCTAATGGCGGTCCGGGTGGATTCATAGGGTACTTGGACCATGCAGCATTGCCTGTATTAGTGCTCGTTTTGGCCACAGTGGCAACTTGGGCACGGTTTATGCGTTCTTCGATGATTGATTCCATGCTGCAAGATTATATCCGAACAGCGCGGTCCAAAGGACTCTCTGAGTTGTCCGTCGTTTTTAAGCACGCTTTGCGTAATTCACTTTTACCAATCATTACGCTATTTGGGTTGTCCATTCCCACACTCTTTGCTGGAGCATTAGTCATTGAACTCGTGTTTAACTACCCAGGCATGGGATTGCTTTTTTGGAATGCAGCCCTTCAGCGCGACTATCCGATTTTATTAGGCATTATTATGATCATTGGCCTGCTCACCGTGGCAGGAAACTTGTTGGCCGATGTGTTATACAGCTTGGTTGATCCGCGTATAAGCTATAAATAAGGAGGATGACTGGCAGTAGGGGGTCAAGAAGACCTCCTCTTCCCTTTTTCAGGTGAGGGTACGCGAAAAAAAGAGTTGTATCCTATGGGACACCGTGCTATAATCATTGTGCAGTTGAGAACGGGCTGTGGCGCAGCTTGGTAGCGCGCTACCTTGGGGTGGTAGAGGTCGTGGGTTCAAATCCCGCCAGTCCGACCATTTTAAAGAGAGATTGCTTGCAATCTCTCTTTTTTTGTGTCTATGGGTTTTTGGAGCGTAAAACAGTCCATTGCCCTACGGTTTCCAAGGGATTATACGGGTTAAGGGTCAAGTGTTGAACGGTGGGTGCGACCACCACTTTCTGAGCCGACCACACTAAATACGCACCGGGTGGATTGTTAAAGAGCGCCTGCAGGGCTCGGTGTTCATTTACCACGAGCTGACCGGGATGGTTATTCATGGCTGTCACGTCTACTTGAAAGGCTGGGTTGTCGTATAGGCCATAGTTGGTCGGTGAGGTCATGCTAAAATCTTGTGCCAACGCCGGAAAGGGCGTAGCGCGTCGCTCAACGACGGCCACGACGAAGTGATGCTGTATGAGCGTGGTATGCATATCGGACACAAGGGCTAAATGCGTCGGTATGCCTGCGGCAAGCAGTTGATGCCGGACAGCCTGGGCAATATGGAGATCTTGGCCTGTGCGCATAGCGGTAAGGTCAACTTGGACAGGACGGCCCTGGGGTGTATGCCAAATGCCTCCAATTTGTCGGTAGCCGGCATGACGTAAAATCGTATCGGCCTTGGGCAAGTGAATGGATACGGCATAGATACTAGACGGCCATACAGGCTCCGTCATGGGAATAGCTGCCCCTAACGTGCGGGATAGCTCATAGCGGTTGAGAAGGGCATTTAACGCGAGCCTCATGGGACGCGGCAAGGAAGACGCATTCATATTAAAGAGCAGCATCGTATAAGTTAGCCGGGGGTAATATAAAGTCTTAGTCTGCGAGATATGCCAATGGCCCCAGGCAACGTCAGGTTGTGGGGGAGTCGACCACTGCGTGAGCAATATGTGCGTTTTAGGCGATCCCAGAAAATAATGGGCATTGGCTATCCAGCGGATACCGTTTGGTCCTTCGGCATAGGGACGGTAAGGACCTGAACCCATCATATCCGGCAGACGATTAAAAACGGGAGACTGGTTCAACCGCGCGATCGGTATGCGACTGACGAGAAATGCTGGGAGAATGGGATGGTCATCGCCTGCTGCTGCGACATTCGCCAAAAAGCCCGGATCAGGCCGTACGAGCGTGATGACGACAGTGTCGGCATTGGGAGTCGTCACTGACGCCACAAGTCGCGCCAACGACTGAGAAGCGGCGATAGGGGCATTCGGATTGGCATATAATTGGTAGGTCCACGCCACATCATGCACGCTGATAGGACGGCCGTTCCACCATTTGGCATGCGGATTGAGATGAAAAATATATTGGCGACTGTTTTTTTGAATTTGCCACGAGGCCGCGATGTCTTCGGAAACGGCTCCATGCGCGTTTACACGTACCAGGCTGTCGTACATCATATTCATGACCCAGGCATTGGATTGCGCATGGGAAAAAGGGTTTAAGGCGAAAGGGCGCAGTCCCAGGACGATTTGAGAGTGGTCAAAGAGCCGAGGGTGAGGGATCGTGACTTTGGTTCCACATCCCGCTAGGCTCAACAGACCCGCAAGTATAATGCCACTGATAGCTGCGGACGTGGCCTTCTTGGAAAAATGCACTGAGTAAGCGTTCATAATTTAGTATTATACCAAAGTAGAGAAGACAACACGGGCTGGGAGGCAGTTGCAAATGGTGGCTTTGTATTGTGATGCGAGGCGTTTCGCTGCGCATCCCGTGCAGTCGGTGATCCGCAATGCGAGTTTAGAAGCGCATGACTTGGTCACACGCGAATGCACCGTCTTCTATTTAGCGTTGGAGGCAGGTGACACGCTTAAGATGGTGAGTCAGGAACTCACGGAGGCCATATTAAGGCGTAACCGGCGCTTGCCTGTCGTGATCCATTCATTCAATCATCTTTCTGACCAGCCGCTGCCTGTCGCGGACGCACAGCGCCTTTATCAGGATCTGCCGGATGCGTTGAGGAATGCAGGCATTACTGAGGTCGACAGTACGACTTTTGGATGGATATATGCGATTGAACTTCATGATGTAGGCAAACCTGGCGCCAAAGGCCGAATGGTGAAGCGAAATTCTTTGGGAACAGCATAAACGGCCTCTCACGAGGCCGTTTATGCTTGGAAACAGGAATTGTGGGTTAGTTGTATTGAATCCGTGGATCCACAATGCCGTAGAGTAGGTCTGCGAGCAAGTTACCAATAATGGTCAAGAAACCCGTAATGACAACGATGCCAAGAATTACGGGATAATCCCGTTGGTTAGCCGCATCCCAAAATAACAGTCCCATTCCAGGATAGTTAAAAATGACTTCTACGAGCAAAGCGCCTGAGAAGAGATTGGGCAAGGAAAATCCCAACAAGGTAATCAACGGCAAGACAGAGTTGCGAAGGGCGTGCTTCAATACCACAACGGACTCTCGAATCCCCTTGGCACGTGCGGTGCGCACATAATCTTGAATGAGGTTCTCACTCATAGCAGTCCGCATATATCGTCCCCATCCAGCGACGGTGGTCAAAACGATGGTGAGGACCGGCAACGTGGTATGGGCCAGCCAAGATCCGAAACCAGGATTGGGATTTAAGGGGTTAGAAAGGCCTCCGGAGGGAAACCATCCGAGCGAAATGGAAAACAACATGATAATCATAATCCCTAGCCAGAAAATGGGCATGGAATAAAAGAAATACGTTAACGAGGTCATCGCATAATCGAACTTGGTGTCGTGGTAGTAGGCTTGAATGCTTCCAAGCAGAATAGACAACACGTGCGCGATTAAAATGCCTAAGCCGACAATGGATAATGTCCGTGGCATGTTGACCATAATAAGATGCCAAACCGTTTCGTTATAAAAGTAGGACGTGCCCAAATTGCCATGAAGCAATTGGCCAAGCCACTCGACATATTGAACCGGAATGGGTTTATTTAAACCAAATTCTCGGTCCACCTGTGCAATACGCAGAGGAGTAGCCCGTGGACCTAGCATAGCTTGGGCCGGCCCCCCAGGCACAATGTGAACTAAGAAAAAGCCGATAACGGTGATGCCCAGGAGGGAAGGAATCGCCTGGAGCACACGCCGCAGGATGTATTTGAGCATGACCTATCCCTCCTATCTTTTGCGCAAGCGCGGGTCGAAAGCTTGACGCAGTGCATCGCCAATGAAGTTTACCGAGAGTTCTACGAGCAAAATGGCCAATCCCGGTGGATATATGAGCCACCACGCGTTTTGAAACATGTAGGACATGCTATCGGACAGCATCTCTCCCCAGTTAGGGGTCGGCGGGGGAAGTCCTAAGCCCAGAAAACTTAGAGCGGCCACCGTGAGAATGGCGTCTGCGACCTGAAACGTGGCGTTGACGATGACGACGCCCATAACGTTGGGTAACAGGTGCTGAATCATAATTCGCCAGTTATTTGCTCCGAGCGCCCGGGCCGCTTCCACATAATCTCGTCGCTTGAGCGAAAGGACCTCGGAACGGACCAAACGGGCCACACCGAACCACGATAACGATGCGATAATAACGATAAGCAATAACGCATTAGGTTTAAAAACGGAGTCGACAAAGAGCAACAGGAACAGGCTGGGAATGGCGATAAAAATATCGACAAGCCGCATGAGCAATGCATCAATGCTACCACCTAACAAACCGGAAATCAGACCATAAATCACGCCGATCATGGTGGTCATAAAGGCTGCTGCAAAACCGACCTCGAGGGAAAGTTGTCCCCCTAGCATCATGCGCGCCAAATAATCCCGTCCCAAACTATCGGTGCCGAGGGGGAATTTGGCACTCGGTGGATGCAGCGTGTTTAGCAGGTTGGGTTGGTAGGCACTGGCATGGTAAAAAATGGGCCCGACAAAGCTGAAGAGAATTAAGAAGGCTAAGCCTCCAATGCCAAAACGTGCCAAAGGATTTTTCCAGAACGCTCTCCATTCACGGGATATGCTCCGGGTGCGTTCAATTACCGGTTGATTCCCTTGAAGAGGATCGCGCATCTCTATTTCAGGTGAAATCATGTTGTCATCCGCTCCTGCCTCAACCGTTCACTATATCAGGGAATCCTGACATGCGTAGGACAACCAGCCTACAATATTATGAAAACTAGCGACAATGTATTATAAAGGGGGCTTGACTTTTATGTCAATTACAAGGGTTGTGGCCATTGCCCAATGTCAGGCTCGATTTGTTAAATGTTGTTTGGAGTTAGGGGAGAATACAGTTGTCCGTCAGGGGAACTCTATAGCGGCGGAGGTGGCTCGGTGGACGTTCTACGGACCACGTTTAGTGGGGATGATCGACAGCTGGACTGGGTCCATCTGACAGCGCCAGGGCCAGAGGAAGTGGCAGATGTGTTGGTTCAAGACGGGATTGTGTTGCCGCCAACTATGCCCGGCTCAGGGCGTGCGGAGTTTGATCGTTACCCCGAATTTGTTTACTTACGGTTCTTTAAATTGCATGCCGAGACCCTTGACCACCATACTACCGAGGCGAGTGCGGTGCATTTTGTTGTGACGAAGAATCAAATCGTTTCGTGGAGCATGTGCGCAGATGTCGCGGCCGATTTTCGTTTAACGCGCAAGAAATTAACCATGCACCCAGATCTGATACGCTCCGCGAATCATTTAGCCTACTATGTTGTCGATGACCTATTGGAGCAAGCGTTTCCTTTCTTTGACCGCTTTAATGACAAAGTGTCAGAAGTAGAGCATCTGACCTTGCATAGCGATAATGATCGCAAAATAAAGGAAGAAATTTTTCGATTAAAGCGCATTATTATGCGTGTCCGGCGCATTTTAGGGTCGGAACGCGATGTCGCTTACCAGCTGAGCCGCTATTGGAGTGGGGAGCCCCACATGGAGACGGTCTATTCTTTTGAATTGTATGATCATGTTATTAGACTATCTGAAACCGCAGATACCTACCGCGAAATGATGGATACGGTGCTTGATGTGTATTTATCGAGTGTCTCCAATCGTCTTAATGAAATTGTCAAGACGCTGACGATTGTGACCGCACTTTTTATGCCTGCTTCTGTGATTGCTGCCATTTACGGGATGAATTTTGATCATATGCCCGGGGCGGATAATCCCTGGGGATTTCATGTGGTCATTCTTTCCGTCTTGCTTATTTCGGCACTGTTACTGTGGATTTTTAAACGGCGAAAGTGGATTTAAAACCAAATTGACACAAAGTAGAATTATGTTCCCCTCTAGACGAATTTCATGACCTGCCCTAAAATGCTGAAGGCTCAATATGTCGAATTGCGCTGTCATGTTACGCGTATCATCATGAGATTATGACATCTTAGGGAGGGCACAATGAAACAGCGTTCATTTGCTTTAATCGCTTCAGCGGCTGTGGCGGGTGCGTTGACGCTTGCTGGCTGTGGCACGACCTCGTCTGCCGCGAGCTCGACGGTGAAATCGCCTGTTGGAAACCAAGCTGTCGTCGCTTTACCTGTTCAAGTTTCACCCAATTGGTTTTTCCCAGTGGAGTCGTCGTCGGCCTTTTCTGTTTACAACTCGCAGATGAATTCTCTGATGTACGTGCCGCTGTTGCATATTTCAAAGACCGACGGTATTGATTATGCACGGTCTTTAGCGTCGAACGTGACGTGGAATAGCAATGGAACGGTATATACCATCACTCTTAACAAAAAATGGCATTGGTCTAACGGTACGCCTGTCACGTCTGCGGACGTCGTATGGACTGCGCAGTTGATGATGGCTGCAAGCAGCAACGCACCGTCGTTGCCGTGGGGATATGGTGGAGCTGGCATCGGCGGACTTCCTACCCGGTGGCAAAGTGTGACCGCTAATGGTCCGTACCAAGTGGTTGTGACCTTGAATCAGCCGTCAAATCCCCAATGGTTCTTGCATAACGGTTTAGGGCAAATTGTCCCGGCTCCTAAGGCAGTCTGGGATATTCATAAGAACATGGACAATGAGCTGAAATTCATTTTGTCTGTGTCCAATGACCCAGCATCCCCTTATTATGACGTGGTAGACGGAGCATTTAAGTTCGATGCTGCAGCATCTAAGACCAATAATGAGTATTGGACGTTTGTTCCCAATCCGAACTATGATGGGCACAAGGCGACAATTGATAAGTTGGTCTATGTTTATGAGTCCAGCAACAGTTCCGAATTTGCGGATTTGAAGATGAATAAAGTGGGCGTTGGCTATCTGCCATTTTCATTGTACGATTCACGCAACACGCTCGTCGATGATAAATTTGCACCCGTGTATCCGTTTGGTTTCAACTATCTGATTCCGAATTTTAGTCCGAATGCGCCTGGTGGATTTGGCAATATTGTCAGTCACCAGTATGTGCGTGAAGCTTTGGAAATGGGAATCAACCAGCCTGGCATGATTTCCGCCTTTTATCACGGATACGGCACACCAGGGTTTAGTCCCATTCCTGCCAAGCCTGTTACGAAATTTTATGATGCCAGTCTGAAGAATCCTTATCCTTATAACCCAGCAGCGGGTAAAAAGCTCTTGGAAGCCCATGGTTGGCATCTGGTGGATGGCGTCATGACGAAGGGTTCCCAAAAACTCGCGTTTACCCTTGACTATGTTTCGGGGGTATCTGCTGTTGCGAACCAAGTGCAGCTCATGAAGCAGGATTGGGCGCAAGAGGGCATTCAAGTCAATCTCGAGTCACAGCAGTTCAATACCCTCATTGCGGATACAAACCAGGCCAATGCCAACAAGTGGCAGATGGTGTGGTGGGGCGGTGGATGGACTTATGAGCCTGACTACTATCCCACGGGAGGCGGTTTGTTTGCCTCGACCTCAGCCTCGAATTACGGCGGCTACCAGAATCAGAAAATGAACCAGCTGATTCAAGCGACGTATCAGCCTGGCACTTCCAGTCAGATCACGGCCCGGATGGATGCTTACTTGGCGTACGCTTCGCAGCAATTGCCCGTGATTTGGATGCCATGGACGGCGCAGTTTGATGAAACGGCAACCTATATTCATGGTGTCAATTCCAGCTACAATCCGATAACAAACACCAACTATCCCAACTATTGGACAGTCAGTCACTAATTGGATAAGAAAAGAACAGCCCCAGAGCGTGGTAACGCCTGGGGTTGTTCTTTTTGCGATGATCATGGAGCCAGTTCCATCATGGTATAATCCGCCGCGGCGATCTATTATGGTCAGGATGGAATAGGTAGGGAGGTCAGACACGTGGAACACGATGATTTAATAGCGAAATTTGAGCGGTATATGAATCCAGGACTTGCGCGAGCTTTGCGGTTTATGGGTCTAAATGCCGTGGAAAAAACCGGGCACGAGGCCATCATTGTGGATGAAGAAGGCAATCAATATATTGATTGTGCTGGAGGTTATGGGGTTTTTGTGCAGGGCTATCAAAATTCTCGTATTGTTGAGCGAGCCCATCAGCAATTAGATCAGCTGAGCTTATCCTCGCGCGTTCTGTTGAATCGGCCAATGATTGCTTTGGCAGAAGAGTTGGCTCGCCTCACTCCAGGCGACCTGCAGTATAGTTTTTTTTGTAATAGTGGGGCCGAAGCGGTGGAGGCGGCATTAAAATTTGCTCGTATCCAAACGGGCCGCCCCCGAATTATCTCCACGTATGGAGCCTTTCATGGCAAAACTTTAGGGGCCCTATCCGTTTCAGGACGGGATACATATCGGCAGCCTTTTGCGCCGCTACTTCCAGACATCATTCATGTTCCTTATGGTGACGCCCAAAAGGTCGCCGAAGTTATGGACGACCAAGTGGCCGCCGTCATCGTAGAGCCGATTCAAGGGGAGGGGGGCGTCATTGTTCCACCCGATGAGTATCTGCCCGCTTTGCGCGGATTGTGTGACCAATACGGGGCTTTATTGATTGCGGATGAAGTGCAGACGGGAATTGGCCGAACGGGCCGATTATTTGCCGTGGAACACAGTGGGGTGGTGCCCGATTTAATGTGCTTGGCCAAAGCTTTGGGCGGTGGTGTCATGCCGATTGGTGCTGTGGTAGGGCGACCAAGTGCTTGGACATTCTTTGATTCCGCACCGTTGATTCATACGTCGACTTTCGGGGGAAATCCGCTCGCTTGTGCAGTGGCGCAAGAAGCCTTGCGCGTCACGGTCGAAGACGATTTGCCGCAGCGTGCCGCCACTTTGGGCGCTACCGTGCTAAACGGTTTGAAACAGTTGCAAGGCCGCTTTTCACGGGCGATTACGGATGTGCGCGGTCGGGGTCTGATGATTGGGGTGGAAGTGCCTAGCGCTGGAGTCGGAGGGGCATTAATTTCGGAGCTATTCCAGCGCCATGTTCTCGCCGTATATACCTTAAACAATGATCGTGTGATTCGCATGGTTCCCCCTTTAGTGATCACCGCGGCCCAAATTGATCAGGTGCTTAAGGTATGGGAGCAAGCTCTGAGCGCTATTGAGCCAATGCTTGACGATTTAATAGAAGGATAAGTCGATGAATATCTGGACCTGAGAGGAGCGATTAGTTATGCCTGTGGTAACCGTGACGGAAGTCGTGCCCGCATCGATGACGTCCATTTATAAAATTCTTTCGGATATGCAGCGGTTTCCGGAATTTATGAAAAACGTTGAGTCTGTGACCATTGCGGAGCAAGGTGAAGACTATACCCATTCGGTGTGGCGCACTAAATTGCAGGGTGCAACATTCCAGTGGACCGAGCGTGACGAATTTTTTCCGCAGCAAGGCCGCATTAGCTACCGCCAAATTCAAGGCGACCTCAAGAAGTTCGAGGGCTTCTGGCAGCTGCGGCAAACTTCAGAAGGAACCGAAGTGACGTTACAAACCGACTTCGAATTTGGTATGCCCATGCTGGCCAGTTTATTAAATCCGGTAGCCAAGCTAGCGATTCGCGAAAACGCCAAGGCTATGGTAAGGGCTATAGGAGAGAAAGCACAAGCCGCGGATAGCGAGCATTAGGAGGTGGCGATTGTGGCATATTATGCGAGAGTTGTGCATCATGGCGTGGAAAAATATGCAGCGGTAATGGGAGAGCGCATTCAATTTTTGAGCGGGTCATTTTTCGACCCGGCTGTGGTGCCAACCGGCGAAGAGGTACCTAGCACGGATGTACAATGGTTGGCACCTGTACGGCCGCGCACGGTACTGGCTGTGGGAAGAAATTATCGGGAACATGCCAAAGAATTAGGCAACGCGGTTCCGGATGCGCCCCTGTTATTTCTGAAACAGCCGGGCACCATCACGGGCCATGGCGCCGACATTTTATATCCATCGGGGTTTGGACGGATTGATTATGAAGGAGAATTAGTCATTGTCATTGGTCAAGCGGTCAACTGGCAAACGCCGAAAGAGGCCATAGCGGGGGCGATTTTTGGCTATACCATTGGCAATGATGTAACGGCACGGGAACTGCAAAAGCAAGACGGTCAATGGACGCGTGCTAAGGGATTTGATACCTTTGGCCCTCTAGGACCTGTTGTTGCCACTGCGTATGATTATCGTCCATTTCGCATCGAAACGCGGGTTAATGGCGAAATAAGGCAGCAAGGGGCGTTTTCCGATATGATTTTCGACCCGGAAAGTATTGTTTTTTATGCTTCGCGGTTTATGACCCTGCAGCCGGGGGATGTTATCTTTTCAGGTACCCCCGAGGGTGTGGGCCCCGTTCAACCGGGCGATCTCATCGAAATTACTATACAGGGCATAGGAAAATTGAGTAATCGCGTAAAAACGAGAGAATAATAGAGATTTTATAGCGAGGATATCGTAATTCTCTGCTATTTCCTGCCTTATTGCATTATTTTGTTGACAGAAGACCTTATTTTGATAAAATGATTCTGGCCGTCGGACAGGTTACTGTTGACGAGCACCAATCGGGTGATAAGGGGGTTGGGAATGCGATGAACGCATTGGGTCGACAAATTCTGGCAGAGATACACGGTTGTGATTCCAAGGTGTTGAACGACATCACCAGCGTAGAGGAAATTATGGTACAGGCTGCTTTAAAGGCAGGCGCTGAGGTGCGAGAGGTGGCTTTCCACAAGTTTAGTCCGCAAGGAGTAAGCGGGGTGGTGGTCATTTCTGAATCGCATTTAGCCGTGCATACGTGGCCGGAACACGGCTATGCCGCCGTAGATGTGTTTACTTGCGGCGATTCTGTCAACCCCTGGGACGCCTGTAATTACATCGTCGAACAGTTCCGCGCCCAAAATTTTACCGCTTCGGAAACCCTCCGGGGTGTTTTGGTCGAGACGAATGCGCATTCGGAAAAAGCTGTGATTTGACGACAGGGGGATTTTAGCGTTGGCAACTACGTTTGTCATGGTCAAGCCTGATGGTGTCAGGCGGGGGCTAGTAGGGGAAGTTATACGGAGAATGGAACAAAAGGGCTTGCGGCTAAAAGCCATGAAGTTATTGCAAGTCAGTCCAGAACTAGCAGCGCAACATTATGCTGAGCACCAAGACAAACCTTTCTATCCCGAGTTGATCGCCTTTATCACGTCGGGTCCCTCTGTCCCGATGGTCTGGGAAGGACGCGAAGCCGTAACGGTTGCCCGGACGATTATGGGGGCTACTGATCCGGTTAAAGCCTTGCCTGGCACCTTGCGAGGAGACTATGGACTGGCCATTACGGAAAATATTGTTCATGGTTCGGACAGTGATGCTTCCGCGGAGCGAGAAATCGGGCTTTATTTTGCCCCGCATGAACTTGTATAGCCGTGCTTAATGCAGCGGTTTTGGGCTTATTCAGCGTGGCGTTTTATGCCGTAGGTATTGAGCCGTTTTGGATTCGCGAAGTATGCTACGATCTGGTTGTCCGCAATTTGGCAAAGGAATTTGACGGTTTCACCATCCTCCATCTGTCTGATTTTCACGGGCGGGTGGGGGCTTTTTCGTTCCTGCGGCACCACCCAATCAGAGCAGATATGGTAGCGGTCACGGGCGATTTATATGCCTGGCGCACGCTGCCACGAGCGCGCCTTGTTCGGGAAATAAATGGGCTGACGGCACCCGAAGGCGTCTTTTACGTGAGTGGTAATCATGATTATCACAGAGGACGCCTCGACGTGACGCCATGGAATCCCGGGCCGCGCCTCCTCGATAATCGTGTACATCGCATCAAGCGTGGAGAACATAGTCTTTGGGTGGCGGGAATTCCTGATTTGGTGAAGGGACAACCGGCATGGGAGCGTGTTTTAGGGCAATTGGCGCAGAGTACGGAACCCGCTATTTTGCTCTCCCATCGTCCTGACGCATGGCTCTTGCCCGGCATTGAGCGGTTTGCATTGGTGCTTGCAGGACACACCCATGGGGGGCAAGTGACAGCCTTTGGGCGCTGGGTACCTGTGCGCCATACCCGGGTAAAAAAGCCGTATGCGGGCGGTTTGATCACAGCGGATTCCAAACCGCCTCTGATTACGTCGCGGGGCTTAGGGGCATCCGAATTGCCCGTGCGATTTGGCTCCCGGCCTGAAGTGGTGAAAATTACTCTACATAGCGACGTGGTAGCACACAAAGCGGTAGAATAGCGGGAAATGGCATTCATTAGGGGGATAGTCGATGAGAATTGCAGTAATAGGGGGAACGGGCGTGTATGATCCAACATGGCTCTCCCAGAGTACGACCGAAGAAGTGGCCACACCGTTTGGGCCCACTCGTGTGACGCGCGGCCATTTAGAAGGAATGGAAGAGGAGGTCTTTTTTATGAACCGCCATGGGGCGGGACACAAAGTCCCGCCCCATTTGGTGAATTATCGGGCTAATATATGGGCGTTGCGGGAGCTAGGCGTCGACCGAGTTGTGGCAACAGCGGCCGTGGGGTCCTTAAATGTGGCTATGCCGCCAGGGGCGTTTGTATTGTGCGACCAATTCCTCGACTTTACCAAAGCGCGGGCTTCGACTTTTCATAACGGGGGGGAGTCAGGCGTTGTCCATACCGACATGACAGAGCCATACTGCCCTGATATGCGGAGTGTTCTCGTCCAAAAGGCTAAGGAATTGGGGATTGCGGCCGTTAATGGAGGCTGTTATGTCACAACCGACGGCCCTCGGTTTGAAACGCCTGCGGAAATTAAGGCCTACCGGTTGCTTGGCGGTGATGTCGTCGGGATGACCGGTGTACCCGAGGTTGTTCTAGCCCGTGAGCTCGGTTTGTGTTACAGCACTGTCGCTTTGGTTACGAATTTCGCGGCGGGCATTTCTTCCGAGGTACTTAGCCATCAAGAAGTGTTGGACGTCATGGCACAAAATGTGGCAGGACTGCGCAATGTTATCGCGGCGGCGCTACCGTTATTGCAGCATGAACGTACGTGTGCTTGTAGCTTATCCGCGCATTGATATCGTGAACCAAAGGAGGACTGAGCCTTGTCAACCATTAAAGATCGCGCTTTAGCCTCAGATGGCCATAAGAAAATGGATTGGGTTGTCGGCCGCATGCCGGTATTAGGCGCCCTGCGTGAGCGTTATGCGAGTGAAAAGCCCTTTACAGACCAACGTATTGCCATCTCCTTACATCTTGAGGCGAAAACTGCCGTCTTGGCAGAATTGCTACATATCGGAGGAGCCACGGTAAGTATTACCAGCTCCAATCCTCTGAGTACTCAAGATGATGTGGCTGCAGCCCTTGCGGAACGGGGCGTGACGGTCCACGCTTTTCGTGGGGCCACTGACGAAGAATTCGACCGCTTGCACCAACGGGTCTTAGATTTGGAACCCACACTAATTATTGATGACGGCGGCGAATTAACCGACCGATTGCATTCGTCACGGTCATCATTGGCTGATCGTGTGAAAGGAGGAGCGGAAGAGACGACCACTGGTGTTACACGGTTGCGTGCGCTAGCCCGAGAAGGAAAACTGCGTTATCCGATGATTGCGGTCAATGATGCGGATATGAAGCATTTATTCGACAATCAGTATGGCACGGGGCAATCAACGTGGGATGGGATTATGCGCACGACAAACCTCTTGATTGCGGGGACAACCGTGGTCGTTGCAGGCTATGGCTGGTGTGGCCGTGGCGTCGCTGAACGGGCTCGGGGGCTTGGGGCTCGCGTCATTGTCACGGAGGTGAATCCGGTGCGGGCAAACGAGGCGCTTATGGATGGACACCAAGTGATGACGATGGATGAAGCGGCCGGCTATGGTGACTTCTTTGTGACGGTGACGGGCAACCGTGATGTCATTACGCCCTCACATTTCGCCAAAATGAAAACGGGCGCTGTCCTGGCTAACGCCGGGCATTTTGATGTCGAGGTGGATGTGAAGGGGCTGCGTGCTATGGCGGTTGAGACGATTCCTGGCCGCAATGCCAACGTAGAAGGCTTTCGTTTGCCGTCAGGTCAGACGGTGTGGTTGCTAGCAGAGGGCCGTTTGGTGAACTTAGCGGCGGGGGATGGCCATCCTGCGGAAATCATGGACTTAACCTTCGGATTGCAAGCGTTAGCGCTGGAGTATTTATTATCTCATCCCTTGTCGCCCGGTGTCTATCCAGTAGACCCTGATGTCGACCAATGGGTAGCCCGCATTCGCCTTAAGGCCCTAGGCATTGGCATTGATACGCTGACTCCTGAGCAACAAGCCTATACGGCATCATGGTAAGAGTGAGAACGATTCAGGAACGAGGTGAGCAGCAGTGAGGTACCGTATACAAGCGGACACCGTGATTACCGTGGATGATGCCTTTCATATTTTCCAGCCTGGTCAGGTCACATGGGACGGTCACGTTATTGTCAGTGTGGGTCCGCCTGAACTGGATACAAGTCGCGTGGACCAAGAGATTAATGTCTCTGGGGGCATCGTTATGCCTGGGTTTTATAACGGCCACAATCATGCGGCAATGACCTTATTGCGTGGACTGGCTGACGATAGTCCATTTTTTGAGTGGTTGGAACAGCATATTTGGCCACGTGAAGCTCGCCTAACGTCCGATGACATCTACGTAGGAACGTTACTGGCGGCGATTGAAATGATTAAGTCTGGCACGGTTGCATTTGCGGACATGTACTTCGAGATGGAAGCCGTGGCCCGCGCAACAGAAGAGAGCGGTATGCGAGGTTGGCTGAGTCGTGGGTTGGTTGGCAATGATGATTTGGACTTTGTCAAGCTCAACCAGAGTGTTGAATTTGTTGATGCATGGCGAGGGAAAGCGGAGGGCCGTATTGTGCCCATGCTGGGACCTCATGCTCCGTACACCTGTTCACCGGCTTATTTAGCCCGCGTGGGGCAAGTGGCCAAAGATCTCGGCGTGGGTATTCATATTCATTTAGCAGAAAGTCCTACAGAAGTTCAGCAAATGCAACAGCAATATGGACTGAGTCCCATCGGCGTTGCGTGGCAGGCAGGATTGTTTGAATCCCGGCTGCTGATTGCTCACGGGGTCCATATTCAGCCCGAGGATCTTGGGTACCTCACGGGCATGACTGGGGGGATTATTTCGTGTCCTATCAGCAATGCCAAGCTGGGTAATGGGATTATGCCCTATTCTTTGTTGTCAGCGCAAAGCGTGCCCGTCGGCTTGGGAACCGATGGGGCGGCATCAACTAACTCGCTGGACATGTTTCTCGAGATGAAAGCCATGGCATGGATGCAAAAGCTCGTTGAGGGCCGGCCTGAAGCCTTTAATGCCCGCACAGCCCTTACAATGGCGACGCGGCGGACCGCCGAGATTTTAGGGAGTACAGGTGGCGTTTTAGAACCGGGGCGCCCAGCGGACCTCATTGTGGTTGATGCAACGGCAGCGGCGATGACGCCAGAGATTGATCCCGTGGCCAACGTCGTCTATACGGCTACGGGATCCAATGTACTCTATACCGTGGTAAACGGGGAGATATTACTGGCGGATGGCTTATTAACCCGACTCGATGAACGGGCCATCATTCAAGAAGCGAAGCAACGTTTGCAGCATTTGTTTGCATAGAGCGACATTGTTAAGGATGGTGTTGGGGGTGGCCCGTGAATATTAACTGGGACGACAATCCGTGTTTTGTCTGCGGAATGCATAACGCCGTGGGGTTGCATGCGCATTTTCTGTATGATGCAGCCCAAAATCAGGTCCATTGTGCCTTAGCGGTTGACAAAATGTGGCAAGGTTTTGAAGGGGTGGTTCACGGGGGCATTATCGCCGGTCTCCTGGATGATGCCATGTGGCATGCGCTTTATCATGAGCACGATCTGGTGACGATGACAGCGCAACTAACTGTTCGCTACCGAAGGCCTGTGCCCATTGACACGTTGCTGAATATTTATGGGACCGTTACCCAATTTAATCGGCGGATTGTGCATACCAAGGCATGGATTGAGAGCTTCGGTGAGACGTTAGTGACAGCAGAAGGGGTTTTTATGCCACCCAAGGAACCGCCGCATGATTGACCCGTTTCATCTTTTTGAATATAGCGTGGTTTTGCACGTGCATTCGCAGTATTCAGATGGGACAGGAACGGTTGCGGACATTATTCAAGCAGGGCAGGCTGCGGGAGTGGATATCGTGATTTTGACCGACCATGACACCTTACAGCCACGCCACGACCGTTACGGAGAAGGGTATTATGGGCGCCTATTGTTTTTGGTTGGTGGTGAAATCACTCCTCAGCAAAACCATCTATTAGCCTTATTTGTTGACCAGTTACCGAACCCCGACCTCCCTTGGGGGGACATTGTTCAGGCGGTGAACCTTCGTGAGGGATTGTCTTTTGTTGCCCACCCGGTTGACCAGGGGAGTCCCTTTCTAAAATTACCCTCGTACCGGTGGACCGAGCGAGGAGTCAGGACGTTTACGGGGATTGAAGTGTGGAACCACTTATCCAGTTGGCTGCCATCGGTTACTAACACCCCGACCGCACTGAGAGCCATTTTGGATCCGTGGTGGCGTATACAAGGACCTGACCCAGAGGCGTTGCAATTGTGGGATGAACTCGGGCAGATGCAGCGAGTGGTTGGCATTGCTGGAGTGGATGCCCATGCCGCTCGCGTCGGCGGCAGACGCTTGGGTTTTACGGTGTTTCCTTATCTGGTGAGCTTCCAAACGCTTCGAACGCAGATCTATGTACCCCAGCCGTTAACGTATCATGATTTGGGTTTTGACCAGCAATTAATTTATGATGCCTTGAAGGAAGGGCGGGTGGCCCTGATGGCGTGCCGCGAGGGCACGGAAAAAGGGTTTCGCTTGTGGGCACAAACGTCCACCCATAAATGGCCGATGGGGAGTGAGGTCCCGTGGCAATCGGGACTTACCCTCAAAGCGACCAGTCCGGTTTTGGTTTCGTGGCGCGTATGGCATAACGGGATGCTGGCAGGAGACGGCGTAGGTTTGATTGGTGACTGGCCGATAACAGGGCCCGGTGTGTGGCGAGTAGAATTGCTCCGGGGCCGCAAGCAGCGGCCCTGGCTTTTTAGCAATCCGATTTATGTGCGAGAAGCCTAAAGTTGTCCGCCATAATGCCGGACGATATCGGCCACATTATTTCGGTCTTCAGCAGGGACCACAGCGGTCAACAACCATGCATCGGGTGCGATACCTTGGGTGCTCCATAAGTAGCTAGAGGCGCTATGAAGATTGGTTGTAAACATCCCGTGACCGTCATCCAAAGAGAGCATATTGTTTTGTGTGTCATAGGCGGATTGCGCGGGAATCGGGTCAATCTCCACCACATCAAAACCTTCTTCACGCAAGCGGGTTTGGCACTTTTGCGCATCTTCCATCCGCGAAAAAAATGCCAAGATGTTTTTGTCGTTCAATCGGGTCGCCTCCTTGTGCATGCTAGTGTGGTCATTATCGGGGGAATCTATAACCCATTCATCGAGGCATTGGACAATGTGCTAAGATAGGCCTACGGTTAATGAAGGACGGGATAGGGGTAGCATGCGAACAGATTTTGTGGTGTTGGATTTAGAAACCACGGGGCTTAATCCTGAAGGGGATCGCATTATTCAGGTGGCTATGCTACGTGAGATCAACGGTTGCGTCGAGCGTCTGGACTTTTTTGTCAATCCCGAACAACCCATACCGTCTTTTGTGAGACGATTGACCGGCTTTCAGGATATCGATTTTACTCTCTACCCTACGATTGACCACGTCATCAATGAGGTTAGGGCGTTTATCGGGGATCGGCCGGTTGTGGGCCATCAAATCAGTTTTGATTTAGCGTTTTTAGCTAAGGTCGGTGTGAGGGTTGTCGATGCCATTGACACATTGGAATGGGCGCGCATTGCTTTGCCCATTCAAAGCAGTTACCGTCTAGAAAGTTTAGCGCCGGAAGATCATGGATTTCATGATGCACGCAATGATGTCGAAGCAACGTATCACTTGGTCTACCGGATTCGTGAGGCTTTAAGCCAGTTACCCAAGGAAACACAGGCGGATTTGCGGTATCTATTGGGAAACGAGTGGGAATGGTGGGATGTGACCGACTCCGGGACAGCCTTTCATTCACCCCTGGATTTTCCCGTCGCCGAAGTGCCTCTGACGGGAGAATTACCTCAGATGGCCCACGGGTATAATGCTCACGATTGGTTAACGGAGCGGTCGCCTATTGGCAAGAGTTTTAGCGCTTTTGAGCGAAGGCCCTCACAAGAAACCATGTTGTCGGCAGTGGACCGGGCTTACGAGGACGGAACAATCCTGATGGTCGAGGCGGGAACCGGTACGGGCAAGAGCTTGGCATATTTAACGCCGGCGTTGTTAGCCTCTCTTGGGCGTGGAGAACGGACCGTTATTGCGACATATACATTGGCATTGCAAGAACAATTGTGGAATAAAGACTTACCCGTCGCCCAGCAGCATCTGCCGGTGCGTTCCGCGATGGTGAAGGGGCGTGGGCAATATATTTGTTTGCTCAAAGCCGATGAATTGCGACAAACCACGACGATGCTTAACGAATCGCGGGGGCGCCGTTTGGCATTAGCCAGACTACTGACATTTATTGCATTGACGGACCGTGGAGACTTTGACGCTTTCAATCCCTCGTCTCATGAGAGCAAACAATTGTGGCAAGATGTTTTGGCCGATCGCCATGCCTGCGCAGGTTCGCGTTGTGTCTATGCGGGATCGTGTTATATGCGTCTGGCCCGGCGTCAGGCCGAAACCAGTCACATTGTGGTCGTTAATCATGCGTTGCTGGCCGCCCACATGGCCACGCCAGGGGTTCTTCCAGACTTTGATCACGTCATCATTGATGAAGCGCATCATTTTAGTGATGTTGTGGAGCGCGCATTTGGGATGGATGTGAATATTGTAGATTTTACCCAGGTCTTAGGGGAAATGGTGGCTCATAATGGGCTCTTTGATCACTTGAAAGCTCATCCCGACTTATTTGGATTGGTGGAAACGGTACGGGATCAGGCCATGCAACTTAGAGATCGCTTGGCACGCGTGGAACAGGCCTTGCTGAGTCAAACCCCCCCGTCTGATTATGGGAGGCAGTCGGTGCGGGTGACGGAGGATCTCTACGCCCAATGGGCTGGTACCGGCATTGATTCGGCGATTCAATCGTTGCGGTACACACTCGCGGCGGTGGCGCAAGTGTCTCGCGACATTTGGGCGTCCGCTGAAGCGATATTAGGTGATGCCGTGAAGACTGATGCAGGCTGGCTAAGATTTCAGAAGTGGGCAGAAGATGTCTATGATTTTAGCATTCACATGGATCAGTGGGGGCCGCCTCAAGAGGCCGTTGTGAGCTGGTGGGAGGCCCGACGATTAGACACAGAGCCTCAGGTTACGTTGCGCCAAGGGCCTGTGGATGTGTCGAAGTTAGTGAATGACACCCTATGGGAGAAGGTCAAAACAGGCGTTTTAACGTCAGCAACGTTAAGTATTGCGGGCGATTTTCAATATATGGCGCGGACATTGGGGGTCCCGAAATCTCGTCTGCGGGCGATTCAGTTACCGTCGGCATTTGATTTGCGCCATAATAGCTGTTTGGCGATTCCCACTGACGCGCCAGATGTCAGTAATCCTCAGCATGTGCATGCGTTGGCACAATTTTTACTCGACGTGGTGCCCATTATTGAGGGAAGAACATTGGTGCTAACGACCTCACACAGGACGTTACGGGCGCTGGCCGATCTTATTCGTGATGAGTTGGAGGCTATAGGGATCATCACATTGGCGCAAGGGATTGATGGCCCTAGTGTGCGCTTAGTCTCTCAATTTAAGGAGACGCCGCGCTCTGTATTGATTGGGGCATCAGGTTTGTGGGAAGGCGTGGATGTGCCGGGCCCGGGTCTTTCCCTGGTGGTGATGACGCGGTTACCGTTTGGTGCCCCGGGCGAACCGCTCGAAGAAGCCCGGATGGAACGACTCCAAGCAGCTGGGAAATCAGCTTTTTACGCGCACACCTTGCCGAGAGCTGTATTGCGTTTCCAACAAGGCTTCGGCCGGCTATTGCGGACACGTCAGGACCGTGGAGTTGTTGTCGTCTTCGATCCACGTTTGATTACAAGTCGGTACGGAACCAAGTTTATTCAAGCGCTCGGGGGACCGCATCTTGAGACCCAGCCTCAAAGGGCTCTTGTGACGTGGATTAGGGAATTCTTTAAGGAGAAAGAAGGAGAGCAGGACCGTGAAATTTAACCGGATTCTTGTGACAAATGACGACGGCATTGGAGCGGAGGGCATTAAGCTGCTGACGGGCATGCTCAGTGCCGTGGCTCGGGTTTACGTGGTGGCGCCCGAATTAGAGCGCAGTGCCATGGGTCATGCTATCACGATGCACAAACCGTTGCACGCAACGCCCGTTGAAATAGAAGGCGCCACGCAAGCGTGGCGCATTAATGGAACACCCGCGGATTGCGCTAAATTGGGGGTGGAAGCGCTTTTGCCTACGCGGCCTGACCTCTTGCTGTCAGGCATTAACCATGGGTCCAATTTAGGACGGGATATTTATTACTCCGGGACCGTATCTGCCGCCATGGAAGGGATGTTTTTGGGCGTTCCCTCCATGGCTTTGTCTTATGCAGGAGATGATCGCGAGGGGCTAGAGTGGTCGGCTAGGTTTGTGAGATGGTGGGTGACCCAATCGAAATTTATTCAGCCCCCGAATGGCATGTTATACAATGTGAATTTTCCGCAATGGAATCATCAGCCTCCTCATCAGATGGTGTGGGTGAGATTAGGGCAGCGCAGGTATTCTAATGATTTCCACAAGCGTATTGATCCGCGCGGCCGTGCGTATTATTGGATGGCAGGAAGGCCGCACGACGCTATCCAGGAAACCGATACCGATGTGGGGGCATTGGCTGGGGGGATGATAACAGTGACACCGCTGCAAATGGATGCGACGGCCTATCCATTCATTGCGGACAAAGAGGCGTTACCTATTCCGTCTCAGCTTGGCGAAGGCTTGTGGCCATGATTGCCATCGTTTGATCAGGAGCAGATTGGCCGTCATACCAAGAAATGACTTGAACCATCAAACATCCGGTGGGGCTATCGTAGCGCACAATTAAGCCTGGGATAAAAACGTTCGCGACGGATTGGCTGTCTAAATGCTCCGTGCTATCTAGTACAAATACGCCATGTGCTACGGAGGGCCACAGTCCTCCTAGCTTTTCTTGAAATACACGAAGTGACAAGTCTGCGGCCACCTCAATGTGCCACCATGTGCGCGGCGCACCGCATGGCGTGACAATCATGTGGCAACTTGACCGGGAGCCTTTACCGCTTAATGGCTGGAATTGTTGGCGCCGTGCTGGGCACGCTTGTAGATGATGGGCCATGCCCGATTCCTGTCGAATCTTCTTGCAAAAATTACACTGTCCTAAACTGTCGTGGGCAATATTTAACTGAGGTCTCGCCATAAAATCTCCCCGCACGTAATCATAATTGTCATTTGAGTGTAACGTCTCAGATAAAGGCTGTCTAGGTGGGAAAAGGTTCCGCTATAACTTGTGTTAGTCGCGGACAGTCTAAAGACGAGGGGGGCTGATTATGGCTGAAGGCAAGAAACCAGTGGAACCAGGCTCAGAAGAGGCGTTAGATGACCTCAAAGAAGAGGTGGCGGAGGATTTAGGATTGGATGATGATATTCGGGAGCGGGGTTGGGGAAACATGACGACTCGCGAAGTCGGGAAAATTGGCGGGAACATGGTTCGTCGCCTTGTCAAAAGTGCCGAGCAACAGATGTCTAAGGAATAAACGTAAACGCCGGCTTAGGTCGGCGTTTTTTTTTTCGAAAATGTCGTCCTCGTCCTGTCATCGAACGGTTATACGCCGCGTAGGTTGTCTTAGGAGAGGAGACGAGGTCAAGTGAGCGTAGGCGTTATCTTGAGAGGCGTGTTAGCCGGTTTTGTGGCGGCAGCCCTAGTGGCTTTTATTTTAGCCTTAGTGGATTATAATACGACCCTAGCTGGCTCTGTATTGTCAATCTTGTTATGGGCCGCATTATTGGTGGTAACAGGAATCAGTGGATGGGTTGCAGGCCGAGGTGCTGAACATGCGGGGTGGATACACGGAAGTCTAGCGGCGTTGACACTCTTTTTGGTAGGGAAAGTAATCGGAGAAAACGTTCATGTGGGTCAGGGAGGCCCGTTATGGGTCGGACTGGTTGCGGCATTGATTGCGGGAATGATTGGCGGGATGTGGGGATATAGTATGCAATATTAGGCCGTCTGAATAAAATCTCGCTTTTGGTGCATTCTGGTAATTGAGGAGGATGCACAATGGCGGGAATCATTTCTTCAACCATGCTTTCAGCGGCTCTATCATTGTCCTTATTGGCGCCCAACACTATTCCGCAGAGTTGGATACAAGGACATGATCCTGTAGCGGTGGCAACAGTCCAAGCGCAGCTGGATGTATTGGGTTATAATGCCGGCCCTCTGACCGGTCAGGTCACCCCAAATTTTTACCATAGTGTTGCAAATTTTGTAACGCAATTCGGGATCGGTCCTAAGGCATCGTTCACGACGCAAGTTGCAGATATTGTCCATACCCTTCCGGCATTGCCCTCGTATGTATCGGGGGCGAGTGTGTTGGCTGTCCAGTCATGGCTTCAGGAGTGGAAGTTGTACCAGGGGGCCTTAAATGGGCGCATGTCACCGGCTCTTAGCCAATCGGTCAAAAAATTTCAAACGATTGCGGGATTGTCCGCGACCGGTGTCTTAAATGGACCAACGTTATCAGCGTTAGCGCATTTGGCTACTGTCCGCGTTGCGGCGCATAAAAGATGGACGTATGCGGCCCAGCCGGGTGATAAGATGCGCCTGTTGGCATGGGCAGCTGGCGTCCCCCTAAAGACGTTCGAAAGGGCTAATGCCGAACATGGAACTCTATTGTGGGTGGGGCAACCGGTTGTTTTTTATCCTAAAGTTTCGGCACACACCAACCCCATCCAAAAACCAGATAAGCGAGCCTCGTCACCCCGCGTTAAAATCCCGGCGCACAGGGATTTGAGCTCCGTTCAATCACAGCCCGCGGCTCAATCCTCCTCAGGATCCTCAACCCCCTCAACAGGGGTATTGAGCAATCTCCAACCCATTGCGGCGTTCGTGCTATATGATCCCCAAAAGGCGGTAATTCAAGCGCTATTATCGGCTCAAAAACGTTATCCTCATGCCCTGATTGATGTGGCAATCACTGGGGAGTGGGCCTTAACGCATACGCGTTTAATGAAAGCTTTGGCCAAATCAGGTAATGAAATCATCATGGACGGGTATTCAGGCGTCTCATTAAACACATTGCCCGATTGGGGCATACGCCAAGAAGTCACATGGTCAGTTAAAGCGCTCTCGCAAACGACCGGGCAGACGCCCGTATTTATCAGCCAATCGGTACCTTTTCAATCATCTGTCCTGGGCGAGATTAGCGCACAAAATGTTATTGCGCTCTCTCCTAGTGTTGTCGTAACCCAAAGTCATTGGGCGACGGTAATGGTACATGCCTTACTCGACCATCCTGAAGGTGTGGTGGGAAGTGTCTACGGTCCCCAATCGTCACAGGGCTGGGACAGGGTGTTCCAACGCTTAGCGACAGATCATTTTGTCTTTTTGACATTAGGGCAAGTGTGGGCGAATGGGGGATAATTTCATGATGGCCCGTACATATTACTCCCAGATGGCTAAGCACCATCTGGGAGGGTTGGATTCAAGATTTAGTCCGAGCGAGACGATAAGGATTCTTCGGCTTGGCGGATCATGACCTTCACCATGTTTCCGCCAATCTTGCCGCCAATACGTCCGAGTTGACGCGATGGCATATCGGCCCATCCTTTCGTGAGGATTTCATCAGTTAATCCTAAGTCTTCCGCCACTTCATATTTAAATTGATCGCGGATTTGGGGCGATAACAATGACGGTCCTTGCTTACGGCGCGCCATAATGCATTCCTCCCTTGTGGATTATTGATGACGTCATTAGTATGCCGAAAACACTCTTCGGGCATGTTAGGATGATCATGACACAACAAGCCACATTTCCCGGGCATAAGTTCCGATCCTTCTTTAATGTGTGGCGAACCTGCTATAATAATTTAAACAACGGCAAGAGACTGTAAGTGGAGGCGTCACGGATGAAGGTATCAGCAGACCATGAAAAACTTGTCGCGCTGGGGCAACGGCGGTTTAATGGGTTTACCCCATATCAAGTGGTTACATTTCTCAATCAAGTGTTAAAGGAGCGCGGTGTTATCTTCGGCCTGCGGCAGCTAGGGGAGGACAACGAGCTGACTATCTACGATATTACTGATAATGCCGGCCAGCCCTAAAATTGGAGTAGCCGCCGCCATTTTAAATCACCAGGGCGAACTCCTCATCGTGCAGCGTGGCCATCCGCCCGAACAAGGATTATGGGCCTTGCCTGGAGGCCGTGTGGAGTGGGGCGAATCGCTTGCCGGAGCCTTGTGTCGTGAGATTTCGGAAGAAGTGCATTTGCATATTGCTCCGGGACCGTTGTTGCATGTAGCAGAAATTGTGACGCCAACGGTCCATTTTATTGTGTTGGATTACGCGGCCACGGTGATTGGCCAGGAGAGTCTCCGCCCAGACTCAGATGCGCTGTCGGCGTGTTGGATTTCTCCCCAAGACATCGGTTCACGAGATTGGGCTGCAGGGATGAACCAGTTCTTTGCCTCAAAGGCCGTACGAGATTATTTATGTCTGTCAACTACCCCGCCCTGAAGGGCGGAGCTTGTGAGAGCAGGCTGGGTTGACCAGGGGCACGGTAACGTGCAGACCTTTGCAACAGGTCGGTAAGACCCACTCCGGGATGCTTCCTCAGTCCCGGACACTGGAAGGCAGGAATCATGCGGGCGAAAGGCAAAGCGCCGAAGGTTCCCGCCGCTACGGAAACGTAGGAGCCGGTTGCAAACAACCCCGAGGGGAGACCGCCGAAAGGCGGCGTCACAAGCGCCCGTAAGGGCTTTGTAGGAGGCAGGTAATGGCCGTTTTGGTATTGGATAAAAGAAAGAAACCACTCATGCCGTGCTCGGAGAAACGGGCGCGGCTGCTGTTGGAGCGTGGGCGGGCGCGGGTGCATCGCATGGTGCCTTTCACTATCCGGCTCGTGGACCGCTTGCAGGAAAATTCCACCTTGCAACCGGTACGTCTCAAGCTGGACCCCGGCAGCAAGACGACCGGCATGGCCCTCGTGCGGGAGACGGAGATGGTAGATGCAGAAACCGGCGAAATTTCCCGCAAGGCTGCGCTGCTGATGCTGCTGGAGTTGCAGCATCGAGGCCATGCTATCCGCGACGCCCTCACCCAGCGCCGAGCCTTTCGGCGGCGACGGCGCGGGAATCTGCGCTATCGTCCGACTCGCTTTGACAATCGCTCCAAGCCCGAAGGCTGGCTGGCTCCGTCCCTGCAGCACCGGGTCGATACGACGATGGCATGGGTGCGGAGACTGCTGCGCTGGTCGCCGGTCACGACGCTGTCGCAAGAATTGGTGCGGTTTGACACGCAGGCCTTGCAGAACCCTGAGATCAATGGGGCCGAGTACCTGCGCGGCGAGCTTTTCGGCTACGAAGTGCGCGAGTACCTGCTGGAGAAGTGGGGCCGCAAGTGCGCCTACTGCGACGCAGAGCATGTGCCCCTGACCATCGACCATATTCACCCCAGAAGCGCGGGCGGTTCCGATCGGGTATCGAATCTCACCCTGGGCTGCTTTCCCTGTAACCAGCGCAAGAGTAACCGGGACGTGGCCGAGTTCCTGGCGCACGATCCCCAGCGTCTGGCCCGCATCGGGGCCCAACGCAAGGCGCCTCTCAAGGATGCCGCTGCCGTCAACAGCACCCGCTGGGCACTCTGGCGGCAACTGGTGGCTACCGGCCTCGATGTCGAGGTCGGCACCGGCGGCAGGACGAAGTACAACCGCCACCGCTTGCAGGTGCCAAAGGCGCACTGCCTCGACGCTGCTTGCGTGGGGCACGTCGATGTTCTTGAAAGTTGGCAGCAACCCGTCTTGGCCATCAAGGCCACGGGGCGCGGTAGCTACCAGCGCACGCGCCTGAACCGGTACGGCTTTCCTCGCGGCTATCTTACCCGCAGCAAAAGCGCCTTTGGTTTCCAGACCGGCGATCTGGTCAAGGCGGTGGTCACCAAGGGTAAGAAAGTCGGCACCTACATGGGCCGCGTTGCGATCCGTGCCCGCGGCAGTTTCAACATCCAGGGCGGAAACGGGTTGATACAAGGCATCCATCACCGATTCTGCGCGTTGCTCCAGAGGGCAGACGGGTATGGATATTTCTGGACCAAGATAGCATTGGACAAAGGAGAGGCGGGAATGGGGCGGTCTTCGACCGCCGCGCTATCCCTGCCCGGCGTGAACGCCGGGGTTTCCCGCGCAACCTGATGAATTTAAAATGGGCCATGGCTGCGGCGGCATTACTCATGATACTCTCCGGGTGTGGCTCGAATAACTACTTAGTGCCTCCAGGAGCTCACGCGAATAATGGTCAGATTGCGGCTGACCAGCAAGCGGTTGAAGAGCGGTACCAGGCCTTGCAGTTTAACTTGCAGCGGGCGGTAGCCACCGAAGAAAGTGCGTTGGTGAAAGACCCGACTTGGGCAGCCGGGTATAGTCGTCTGGGGCAGCTTTTCTGGGATGCGGATCAACCTCATGCTGCACTGAAAGAAGCGCAGCGAGCATGTGCTTTGGCCCCCAAGAGCCAGACCTATTGGAATAATTTAGGGGAAATGGCCGTGAGTATGCAGCAGTGGTCATTGGCACGCCATGCCTATCACCATACTTTGCACTTAGACCCCGCTAATTGGCAAGCCATGGTGGGACTAGGGCAAATTGCTGTGGCTTTGCATCAATGGAATAATGCCCGGGTTCTTGCTGACAAGGCATTAGCGGTAGCGGGACCACAAGGTCCCATTTACGTGTTATTTGGTGAAGTCGCTCAAAATGCCAATGACTGGACGACAGCGGCGACGTATTATCGCAATGCGATTGCTGCGAATCCCGCCTGGTGGGAAGGTTATTATGACATGGCGATTGTCGACGTGCATTGGGGTGAAATCGCTCAAGCCGAAAGTAATATTCGCCAAGCATTGCACGACAATCCCGACAGTGCGGCACCGTGGATCTTACTGCAGTCTTTGCCTCAGACCAGTTCCACCCGCCCATAATCACCCAAGCGGGTGAAGGAGGAAAAAGTTTATGGTGCGCGCTGAACGTGTGATTTTGGTGGGGACGGCTGATAAAGGGGAAAGTGCTAGACGCCGTGGATTGCAAGAGCTGGATGAATTAGCATTGTTAGTGGAACAAGCAGGCGGCGAGGTTGTTGACCGATATTTGCAGGCGCGAGACAATCCCGAGGTAGGGCTGGGGCCGGGAGCATTGCAGGAAGTCGCGCAAAGAGCCTTAGAATTAGACAGTGGGGTCGTCGTCTCTAATGACGATTTGGCGCCTTCGCGTCTGCATCAATGGGCGCGTGTCTTGGGACCAGGTACGCGGATTATTGATAGAACCCAGGTCATTCTTGACATTTTTGCGCAAAGAGCATTCTCCCGGGAAGGCCGAGTCCAGGTGGAATTAGCTCAATTGCAATATTTATTACCCCGTTTGCGTCACTCCGGGACAGCGCCTTCTCGGGCGGGGGCGGGAATTGGAACGCGTGGTCCCGGTGAAACTCATCTCGAGATGGATCGCCGCAAAATTCGTTCGCGTATTAAAGCGTTGGAAGAGGCAATCGAGACGCTTCAAAAGGAACGCGCCGCTCGGCGTAGACGTCGGCAGCATCACCGGGTTCCTCTGATTACCTTGGTCGGCTACACCAACGTGGGGAAATCGACTTTGTTCGAACGATTAACGCGCCGGGCTCAATTAGCTCAAGATGCGCTATTCGTAACGTTAGATCCTAGTGTGCACAGAATTCTTATTCCAGGGGTTGGACCCACTTTGCTGACCGATACCGTTGGGTTCGTTGAACGGTTGCCGCATACGCTAGTGGCAGCATTTCGCGCCACATTAGACGAAGTGGTGGAAGCCGATGTGCTCTTAGAGGTGCTGGACGCATCCAAGCCGACGCTTGACCAGCAACAAGAAGCGGTGGAAGAGGTTTTAAACGATATTGGGGCTAGTCACATCAAACGTATTAAAGTCTATAACCAATGGGATAAATTGCCGGCTGATACGATAAAGCCGCAAGATGGAATAGCTGTATCAGCGCGGTATGACCAGGGTTTCGCTGGCTTATATACAGCGATTAGTCACGCCTTAGAGGAATTTTTCATCGACCAGTGGCTCTTTGTGCCTTGGAATGATGCCGTCGTATGGAAACGCATATATCAAGAAGCGACCATCATTGCGCGGCATGATACGGAAGATGGATCCCGCATGCTGATTCGTGCGCCGCGTGCGGTTTTGCCAGGGCTCATCCATCTTTCGGATGACCTCTAAGGAACTTGCTTTTTACTCCAGGTCTTCATGTTGACATGATATATTGGAACAATAGTGTTTGTCACATATTGTGAGGAAGGGGTAGGAACTATGGCGTCCCCCAAGTTTTATATTCGAACCTACGGGTGTCAAATGAATGAACGAGACTCGCAAATTATGGCGGGGCAATTACAGCAGATGGGCTATGAGCGAGCCGACAAAGAAACGTCGGCTGATCTCATCATTGTCAATACATGTGCTGTTCGAGGGAGCGCAGAGGAGCACGCTTTCGGTTATATTGGGCAGTTAAAGCAGTTGAAGGACGAGAAGCCGCAGATGCGCCTTGCAGTGGCGGGGTGCATGTCTCAAGAACCGGGAACGGTCGCTTGGCTCAAAAAGCATGCGTCCCATGTGGATTTGGTCTTTGGTACGCATAACTTGCATGAGCTGCCCAAATTATTGGACGAAGTGGAGCAGCACGATGAAATGGTGGTCGACGTTTGGAAAAGTGCGGGTGAGGTTGTTGAACACTTGCCGTCGCAGCGTGCTGAAGGTGTGCAGGCCTTTGTCAATATCATTTACGGATGTGACAAGTTTTGCACGTATTGCATTGTGCCGTTCACACGTGGAAAAGAACGTTCGCGTGAAGTCGCTGCTATTGTGGAAGAAGTGCAGTCGTTGGCCCGAGAAGGGTACCAGGATATTACGGTGCTGGGCCAAAATGTCAACTCTTATGGCCATGACTTAAATCCCGCGGTAGATTTAGGCGACTTATTACAGGAACTGGAAAAGATTGATGGTGTGCGGTGGTTGCGGTACACCACGTCACACCCGCGTGACTTTAGTTCGCGCTTGATTGAAGTGATTGCGGCGAGTGAAAAGATTACTCACCATGTTCATTTGCCTGTGCAGGCCGGTTCGAATGCCATCTTGAAACGTATGAATAGGAAGTACACCCGTGAGCACTATTTGGATCTAATTGATCAAGTTAAGCGGGCGATTCCTGATGTCACGCTGACCACCGATATTATTGTTGGCTTTCCTGGCGAAACCGAAGAAGATTTTGAACAAACCTTGGACCTTGTTCGCACGGTGCGATATGATGCGGCCTTTACGTTTTTGTATTCGCCTCGGGAGGGAACGCCAGCTGCACGGTGGGAAGGGCGCGATCCTGTCCCCAATCCTGTAAAAAAGGAGCGCTTAAACCGATTGATGGAGCTTCAGTATCAAATTAGCTGGGAGGCTAATCAACGGTTGATCGGACGCACGGAGTTGGTGTTAATCGAGGGGCTAAGTAAAAAGAATCCGAACGTGTGGGCGGGGCGGACGCAATCTAATAAGGTGGTATTAGTTGCCCGAGATCCCGCCGAGGACTTAATTGACCGTTTCGTGCCCGTAAAAATCACGGAGGCCAAAACGTTCTATTTAGCGGGTCAAGTAGCGGGAAAGCCCGTTTCTGATGTATCGCCTAGGCGCCGGGTTGAACTGCCGCTCGTATAACACGTTGCGGGACGAAAGAGGGGAACTTTCGTGGCATCGACTTACAAACGCAGGACACCCGAGGAGATCCTTGAAGATATTCGGCGCATGAGTCGTGGTCGGCATCGGGTCTATTTGGGTGCGGCACCGGGAGTGGGAAAAACCTTTACCATGTTGGGAGATGCCCATATCGCCCTGGACCAGGGCATTGACGTGGTTATTGGGATTATCGACACACACGGCCGCGAAGAAACGCAGGAGCTCACCCAGGGCATCGAAGCGGTTCCCCTTGCTAAGGGGACCTATAAGGGGCTTGAGGTCGGGGAATTAGATGTAGCCGCGGTGATGGCGCGAGGACCTGATGTCGTCTTGGTGGATGAGTTGGCTCATACCAATGCCGATAATTGCAAAAATCGCAAACGCTACCAAGATGTTGAAGACTTATTAGCAGCTGGTATTAATGTCTGGTCGACATTAAATATTCAGCACTTGGAGTCGCTTAATGATACCGTTCGGCAGATCACAGGCATTCGCGTCCGCGAGACCGTCCCCGATTACATTGTTCGCGAAGCAAATGAAATCCGTCTCGTGGATTTAACACCGGAGGCGCTCATTGAACGGCTAAAACGTGGAAAAGTTTATCAAGGACGCCGGATTGACCAAGCGTTGCAAAACTTTTTCCGGACGGGAAATTTGACGGCACTGCGTGAATTGGCTTTACGGGCGGTCGCCGATGACACCGATGACCGTCTAGAAACGTATATGAATCGGCACGCTATTGAGGGACCCTGGCCTACCCATGATCGCATCATGGTGGCGGTGACGCCCTCTCCGAACGGTGCGCGTTTGCTGCGCCGTGGCTACCGCATCGCGCAGCGATTGAAGGGAGAATTTTATGTGGTCATCGTGCGTCCTGCGGACGGCAGTCAGTTTCCCACAAAGGACGAACAGGCATTGGCGTCGCATATTAACTTGGCCAAGCAGTTAGGAGCGCAAGTCTTTGAGTTGCGAGACAATAACGTTCCTCGGGCGATTGTCAATTTTGCACGGGAACACCATGTGACAGAAATTGTCATGGGAGAATCGTTGCGGACACGGTGGCAAGAGCTCTTTAAGGGGTCGGTCATCAACGAAGTTTTGCGACAAACGAGCAATATTGATATTCTCGTGGTAGGACACGAACGTGATCATGACTAGAAGGGCTGATCACGTTCGTGTCTTATGATATTACCGATATTACTGAGTCGATGTCCATCATGTGATCTGGCGGTGTTGCGGTGATACAGGTGCCATGGCGCTGGCTTTCTTTCCAGAGGATGACGTTTTAGGTTTAGGAGCCGCCTTTAGAGCCTTGGCTACACGGTTCCACCATTGGGCATCTTCGTATCCGACGCGCCAGAATCCGACTCCCCCTAGGTGATCCTTTTCCGCGAGCTTAATCCGGTCCACTGCGCCTCGGTCATTGACGAACCATAAGGTGTACTTCACGCCATTTTGCGTATAGTTATCATACGCTTCTTTATCCGTGGGATCCCACGTATAGGTACCATATTTGTGTTGGTACATGATTTTCAATGGAATGGTGGTAGCTTTCGTAGATCCCGCTTTCCACAAATAGCCGTAATCGGCAATGCCCAGATATAATTTCGACGGTTTGATGCCTGTTTTCAGTGCTAAGTCAATACTCTTCTTGACCCATGGATAGGGACTCACCGGACCTGGGGCGGTGCCATTACTATGCAAATCGTACGCCATTAAGACCATGCTGTTAACGTCGGCCGACAAGGCTTTAAGATCATATGCCCCCGATTGCCCAGTTCCTGCGGTCAGCGGGACGACGGACATGGAAATAGAAACATTTTTGGGCATTTTTGCATGCAACTCGTTCATAAAATCGACGAGAAGCGGGCGGTCAGCGGCTTTGAGTTTCTGAAAATCAATTTGTACGCCAGGGTAGTGATTGTCCGTGACAATCTTGACAATTTGATCCACGGCCTGTGTTCGCAATGCGGCGGTTGAGAGCATGCCATCAGTACCCATATAGTTGTTAAACAAGGGCATCAGCGGCAAATGGGCTTGTTTTGCTAATGTCGCGGCATTCCCTTCAGGTTTGGCAATGACTGTTCCTTGCGACGTGACTTCGTACCAAAATGGGGAAAGATACGTCACCAATGATGGATGGGCTTTAACAAACGTGAAGGGATTAGGACTGACATGGGCCATGGTTTGATCATAAAAGGCAATGACTTTGAGTTCTCCAGGACCGGTCGTAGCCCCGCCCGTTGCCGCCTTTTTCACGGTTGTCGCTGCTTTATTGGCGGATTTTCGTGTGGCTTGCGTGGCTTTTTTTACGGGTGCCGGCTTTTGGGGTTCGGCAGACAGACCGCATCCTCCAATGAGAATGCTTGCGGACCCTAAAGTGGTGAACAGTTTAATAGTGCGCTTGTTCATGCTGTGCCTCCTTTGGCTGTGGAACACATAGTCCGACGGGACAAATTGCAGTTCTATTATGAGTCGCATCGTTAAGGGCCATACTGGAAGTGTTAGGGAAGGTTGGAGGCAAATGGGGTGGAGCGTGAAAAAGTTTTGGCTAGGTGTTCTAGCAGGGGCCATGGTGACTTTGGGGACAGAGGTCAGCTGGCTTGTCACGGGCGGGGTGCACATTACCTTGCCAGTATCTATTGTGTCGCAAGCGCTGACACAGAGCCTCCAAGGAATCCAAAGGTCGCAGTGGAAGGCGATGGGGAATACAGTGGAACAACATATGCGTCCGGAATTAGTGCGTTCTGTTAATAAAATCGTCGGAACGGTCCATATTCAGGTCGATGGCCTTAACGTGGGCATTAATCCACGTAACGAACAGCGCTTGCGCGAACGGTTGCTTTCCGAAATGAGCCAGGCCGTGACCGCCTATCTCACTCAAGGTGGTGGGCACGTCGCGCTCGCTATCGATCTCGAGAAGGTATTTTTGTCCCATCCGCAAGAAATTTTCCTGACTGAACGGGTGGGACCGTTGACGGTACCGGTCTTCGTGACGATTCCCTAACCTTGTCGTAATTCGCTAATTGTGCTATAATTCGCTAGGATTTTTTACCACACACGCTGTTCTTTTCCCTGGTGTTGATCAAAAGCGATAGGAGCAGCGGAGGATAAAACCAGGAGGTATATGATGGCTGTCATTTCGATGAAGCAACTGCTAGAAGCGGGCGTGCACTTCGGTCACCAAACCCGGCGTTGGAACCCCAAAATGAAACCCTACATTTTTACAGAACGAAACGGGATTTACATCATTGATTTGCAAAAGACTGTTCGCAAAGTGGATGATGCCTATAATTTCGTTCGCCAAATCGGCGCAAGCGGCGGCCGTATGCTGTTCATTGGGACAAAAAAGCAAGCCCAAGAAGCTGTCGCGGAAGAGGCTCAACGTTCTGGAGATTATTATGTCAATCAACGATGGCTTGGTGGGATGTTAACCAATTTTGACACCATTAAAAAACGCGTCAAACGGTTGGCAGAATTGAAGGAACAAGAAGCCTCGGGCCAGTGGGACCGTCTGCCGAAGAAAGAAGTCAGTATGTTAACCCGGCAGAAAGAGAAGCTTGAAAAATATTTGGGTGGCATTGAAGGGATGACGCAACTGCCGGCAGCGGTTTTTGTTGTGGATCCTCGCAAAGAACACATTGCGGTCACGGAAGCGCGCAAACTGGGCATTCCTATTGTCGGCATTGTGGACACCAACTGTGATCCCGACGAAATTGATTACATCATTCCCGGTAATGACGACGCCATTCGAGCTGTAAGATTGTTGACGGCCAAAATGGCTGATGCGCTGATTGAGGGTCGTCAAGGTGGAGTTGCTGAAGAAGAAGTTGCTGAAGCCCAGTAAGCATGCCTAATATGATGGGACCAGAGGGCGACCGTAAGGTCGCTCTCATTACGAGGAGGATACTCTGTGATACCCGCAAGTGATGTTAAGAAACTCCGCGAACAAACCGGCGCCGGCATGATGGAGTGCAAAAAGGCTCTGGAGCAAGCGGACGGAGATTTTGCCCGCGCCGTCGATATTTTACGCGAGCGGGGCCTGGCTCAGGCGGCCAAGAAGGCCGGCCGCGATGCTAACGAGGGATTGATTGAGAGCTATATTCACCTCCAAGGTCGCATAGGGGTGTTGCTCGAAATCAATTGTGAAACAGATTTCGTGGCCAATACTCCTGACTTTCACAACTTGGCGCATGACATTGCGATGCATATTGCAGCCGCTAATCCGCGTGTTGTGAGCCGTGATCAGGTATCAGCTCAAGACATTGAACATGAGCGGCAAGTGTTAATGGCGCAAGCGCAGAATGAGGGTAAACCCGCCGCCATTGTCGAGAAAATGGTCGAGGGGCGACTAGAAAAATTTTATAAAGAGATTTGTCTCTTAGATCAGCCGTATGTGAAGAATCCCGATGTAACGATTGACCAATTATTGAAAGAGCATATTGCCCGGTTGGGAGAACATATTGTGGTTCGCCGGTTTGCTCGGTTTGAGCGCGGTGAAGAACTCCCAGGAGTACCAGTTTAAATGCTTTGAAGGAGGGGGCGGGAGCGTCCCCTCCTATCTTGGCGTTATATGGAGGAAATACAATGGCTGATCAGCCCAAATATCACCGTATTGTACTTAAGCTGTCTGGGGAAGCCTTGGCGGGTGCTGCTGGATATGGAATTGATCCGATTGTTGTCGATAGTATTGCCCGACAAATCAAGGACGTGTTAAGTTTAGGTGTGCAGATTGCGGTTGTTGTCGGGGGAGGCAATATTTGGCGAGGTCTCTCGGGTTCCTCTAAAGGCATGGACCGCGCAACGGCTGATTATATGGGCATGTTGGCTACCGTTATTAATGCGCTGGCGTTAATGGACGCATTGGAAAAACACGGTGTTCCCGTTCGGGTACAGACCGCCATCGAGATGAAAGAGGTTGCTGAGCCCTATATTCGGCGTCGGGCGATTAATCACCTCGACAAAAATCGTGTGGTGATATTTGCTGCAGGCAACGGAAATCCGTATTTTTCTACGGATACAACGGCGGCTCTGCGCGCGGCGGAAATTGAAGCCGATGTGATGTTGAAGGCAACTAAAGAGTCTGGGGTATACGATGCTGATCCGCGCACGAATCCGGAAGCTAAGAAACTAGATGAAATTGGTTACCTAGATATTTTGAAAGAAAACTTACGGGTGATGGACGCGACGGCTACCTCTTTATGTATGGACAACGACATTCCGATTGTGGTGTTTAACATGAATCAATTTGGTAACATCCGCAAAGTCGTGTTAGGTGAACCGATTGGGACGTTTGTGAGGAGCGAACATCGTGGTTAAAGACATTCTGTCCGACGCAGAAAGCAAAATGACAAAAACGGTGGAATCCTTTGAGAGAGATTTATCGTCGATGCGTGCTGGGCGTGCGCATCCGGGTCTGCTTGAAAAGATTCCGGTGGATTACTATGGGGCGATGACCCCCATTCAGCACCTGGCCGCTATTTCTGTCCCGGAATCGCGCATGCTGGTTGTGCAACCTTTTGACCCGAGTGTGATGTCGGCCATTGAAAAAGCTATCATTAAGGCAGACATTGGGGTGTCGGTGAGATCAGATGGTCCCATGCTGCGGGTAAGCGTGCCGGCCTTGACCGAAGAACGGCGCAAGGACTTAGTGAAACAATTACGTCGTCTTTTGGAAGAGGAAAAGGTGGCCATTCGTAATATTCGACGGGACGCACTGGAAAGTCTCAAGGCCGAGCAAAAAGACCACACTATTACGGAAGACGACGAACGCCGTGGTCAGACCGAGGTTCAAAAACTTACGGATCGCTTTATTAAGGAGTTGGATGTGTTAGCGGAGCATCGCGAAAAGGATATTTTAACTCCTTAACGAAGCTCGGGCGATACGTCGATCTGTTGGGAGGTTGGATGGAAACTGAGGCTCGTCACGATGCGTTAGTAAATCGCCAAAAACTCATCGAATCCGGAAATGTGCCGCGCCATATCGCTATCATTATGGATGGTAATGGGCGTTGGGCACGACAAAAAGGCTTGACTCGGGCAGAGGGCCATCGGCAAGGGGTCAAAGCGCTGAAGCCTATTGTGAAGGAATGTGCAGCCATAGGTGTTGATGTTCTTACGGTCTATGCTTTTTCGACCGAAAATTGGTCGAGGCCGCAAAACGAAATTGACGCCCTGATGGCTCTTCTTGTGGAGTTCTTGCGTTCGGAAACGGAGGAACTTAAAGCTGAAGGTGTTTGTATCCGCACCATCGGCAACATTTCAGGATTGCCTGAGCTCGCCCAGCGGGCGATTCAAACGGCTATGGAAGCCACGGCTCAACAAACACGGATGGTGTTGAATCTGGCCCTTAATTACGGTGGACGGGATGAAATTGTTCGTGCTATTAACCGTTGGATTCAGGACAACCGTTCGCTGACAGACAACGTTCTTCTCACCGCACCGGCTATGGCGTCGTATTTGGATACAGCTGGCCTTCCCGATCCCGATTTGTTAATTCGTTCCAGTGGTGAAATGCGCATTTCTAATTTTCTTTTATGGCAACTCGCGTATGCCGAGATATACGTGACAGAGACGTTGTGGCCTGATTTTGACCCGGCGGAGCTTCACAAGGCTATACATGCCTACCAACAACGGGTGCGCCGTTTCGGCGGCCTTCGGGAATAAGGAGTTACGCGCGTGCTGGGACTGCGAATACTCACAGCAACTTTTGGCATTCCCGTAGTGGTTCTCCTCATCTATTTAGGTGGATGGGTGTTAACAGGTGGAGTTGCCATTTTGGCTGCGATTGGTGTTGTTGAAATTGCTCGCATGTTCCGCTCCCGTGGAATTGTTTTTTATCCATGGTTAACGGTGGTATGGGTGTGGAGCATTATGGCGGCGGTGGGATTAGGGCGAGGGCTGGTACCAGTTCTTGTCTTAGGCGCGGCTGTCGTGGCCATTGTGTCATTACTAAGCTCGCCGCAGGAAAGCTTTCAAGGGGCCGTCACCACGACATGGGTGGCGGTTTATTTGGGTTTATTTTTTTCCTATTTGCCGATGATTCGTCATTTGGTACACGGACAAGTCTTTGCATATGTGTTTTTTGCGGTGATTTGGGCGACAGACACCACGGCGTTTTTTGTTGGACGACAATGGGGACGGCATAAATTAATGCCGCGCGTAAGTCCAGGGAAGACGTGGGAAGGCACGGTGGCCGGGGCCGTGAGCGGAGTCGTTGTGGCCGGAGGGGCTTTTTGGTTTTTGCATCTTGTTGTATGGCACGCCCTCTTATTTGGCTTTACGGTGAGCATTGTCGGGCAAATTGGAGATCTTTTAGAATCAGCGATTAAACGTTATACAGGGGTTAAAGACTCCGGAAGTCTTCTGCCTGGACATGGTGGTGTCCTTGACCGATTCGATTCTTCTTTATTGGCTTTACCAATTGCTTATTATTTGTTGATAGGCTTGGGCATACATTAGCTGCATGGAGGCCATGCTGATGGGCAGCTATGTGCGTATGCTTCTAATTTGGATAGGCTTGTTATTTAGCGTCTATGCATTCTGGAAATGGTACAGTCCGATTTTCATGCCATTTTTAGGGGCTTTTGTTTTATCTGTATGGCTTGAGCCACTGGTACATCGGATGGAGCGATGGGGGTTGTCTCGGGCCATGGCCGCGTTTGTGACGTTGGGTGCGGCCATGGTGGCTCTTTTATCCATTGTGGTGTTGTTGGTGAGTGTCATGGTGACTGAGTTGGCGCAGGTGGTGAAAACATTGCCGGCATTGACTCTGCCTGTGGAACGCATCGCCAGCCGCGTACTATTCGGTTGGAATCAATTGCGGCAGGTTCTCGGATTAAATCCTGGGGAATGGCACAGCCAATTAGGTTCGGTCATGAGGCTCCTCGAATCAATCTTAAGGACCTTGGGGAATTTTCTCGTGCATCTGCCGGACAGCATGTTAATGTTAATGGTAGCGTTAATTGCGGCGTTTTTCATGATGCGTGATAAGGAACACATATTGCAGGTGGCCGTTAAGTGGGTGCCTCCGCCTATTAGGCCCTACGTCCATCATGTGCATGACGACATTTTGGCCGGTGCTTTAGGGTTTTTGAAGGCGCAAGGGACCTTGATCGCGTTGACGACCTTCGGGACAATGGCGGGTCTCATCTTTTTTGGGTTTAAGTATGCCGTGCTGATTGGGGTTCTCGCAGGACTGTTGGATTTTGTCCCCTACATGGGGCCGACGACATTGTTGGCTCCATGGGCGGTCGTAGCATTTCTGTCGGGGGCGATGATGGATGGCGTTAAGGTTTTAACGGTTATGCTGGGGGTGGCCTTGTTGCGGCAATTTACGGAGCCGCGGCTTGTCGGACAAAACATGGGCCTGCATCCCTTAGTGGCCTTGGCAGCCTTATATTTTGGGGTGCGTTTGTTTGGTCCGGCAGGGTTTATTCTCGGCCCCATTTCTGCCGTGGTCATCAAGGTTTTAGCAGAAGTGCTGGTTGCCCCTCCGGGTGACATTGGCGTATAAGGGCGCAATAAGGAAGGCGAGGACATTATGACGCAGATCATCATTCTCGGGGCTACAGGCTCTGTCGGCGAGACGGCATATCGCGTTATTCAGGCGCAACCCGACCGAATCGCTGTAGACGGGTTAGTGGCACACCGACAAGCGGAAAAGTTGTGGGAGATGGGACAACGTCTCCATGCTAATTGGATTGGACTGACGGACCGCGAACAGGCGGCGGAGCTTCGCCACCAGCACCAGGGACAATCAGGCCCTCGCATTATCAGCGGCATGGATGACATTTTAGAAGCCATCGCGATTTCGCCAGCGACCAAAGTGATTGGGGCTATGAGTGGATTTTCAGGTCTCATGCCGACGTTAACCGCGCTTGAGAATGGCAAGGACATTTTATTGGCCAACAAGGAAACGCTGGTGGCTGCCGGAGATTTAGTTCAGCGGGTTGCCTTGCAACGGGGCCGTAAAATTCTTCCCGTTGATAGTGAACACTCGGCGATATTTCAGTGTCTCGCACTGAATCAGCCATTCAAGCGTATTTTGCTGACATGTTCTGGTGGGCCGTTTCGGGGACGTACCAAAGAAGAATTAAAGACCGTTACGGTGGAGGACGCATTGCGCCATCCCAATTGGTCGATGGGAGCGAAAATTACCATTGATTCCGCGACGTTAATGAATAAAGGACTCGAGATCATCGAGGCGCACCACTTGTTTGGGGTACCCTATGAACAAGTTGAAGTGCTTATTCACCCGCAGAGCATTGTGCATTCGCTCGTGGAATTTGTTGATGGGGCGACCATGGCGCAACTGGGGTGGCCGGATATGGCTGTTCCCGTCCAAGTTGCTCTGAGTTGGCCCGACCGGTGGCCGTTGGCTGGACCAGCTTTGGATTTGACGCAGCAGCCGTTGACATTCGATAAGCCAGACACGGACACGTTTGAAGCATTGGACTTGGCACGGCAGGCGGGAATAGCAGGGGGATTGATGCCGACGGTTCTCAATGCTGCTAATGAGGTCGCCGTCGGGTTGTTTCTTAGTCGGTCAATCCGATTTCTTTCCATCGTTGAGATTATCAAGGACGTGTTGGGAGCGTTTACGGACAACACATCTGTGGTGGCACTCGAGCAAATTCTCGAAGCCGACAGGTGGGCACGGAGGCAAGCAGAAGACATGGCGATGCGTTATCGCCTTTAAGGGGGACAGCCGATGACGACGGTAATCGCCATTATTTTGGTGTTTGGCGTGCTGGTAACGGTTCACGAGCTTGGCCATTTTCTGGTTGCCAAAGCCTTTGGCATGCGGGTCGAAGAATTTGCGGTGGGCTTTGGTCCAGCCTTATATAAAAGGCGGGTGGGCGAGACAGTCTATGCCTTACGAATTATTCCGCTCGGCGGGTATAATCGTTTAGCCGGTATGGAAGGGAATAAGACGGCTGATCCTCGTGAATACCCCAATCGTCCGCTTTGGCAAAGATTCTTGGTGGTGCTGGCGGGGCCGATAATGAATCTCATTTTAGCCGCTATCTTGTATGCTGTCTGTTTTGGACCGGTTGGTATTCCGACCCCCACGACAACCGTCCAGCAGGCCATTCCCCATTATCCTGCCTATGAAGCCGGCATTCGTCCGGGAGATCGGATTATCCAAATCGACCGAACGCGTATCACCAATTGGGAAACGTTAGCGCATGCGATTGTTAATCACAAAAACCATCCGATGAACGTGACGGTGGAGCGTGATCACACGCGGCGCACATTCAAACTGCAGACGCGGTATGACAAGAAATTGAAAGAGTATATTATCGGGATTCAACCCGCCTTTGTCACGGTCCATCAAAATTTTGCCGCGGCCACGATGTCTGGTGTCAGGCAGACAGTGGATTTGTCCGGGCAATGGTTTGGGGCTCTGTACCGGTTGGTGACTGGGCATGGACCCTTTGACCTCACAGGCCCTGTTGGGATTGCAGAACTTGTTGGGCAAGCTGCCCATACGGGTCTTGTGGATGTGTTGTTACTGTCCGCGGCACTGTCTGCAAACCTGGGACTGTTTAACATTTTGCCCATTCCGGTCCTGGATGGTAGCCGATTATTTCTCATTATTGTTGAGGCGATTCGTGGGAAACCCATGGATCCTGACCACGAAAACATGATTCATTTTGTGGGCTTTATTATCCTGATGGCGTTGGTGTTGTTTGTGACCTTTCGTGAGGTCGAACATTTATTCCATGCTTGATATGCAAGGGCATGATAAGATAAGAGTATCGTCGACCGACAAAAAAGGGGGGTGTGCCCGAACATCATTCGGGCCCATATGAGTAAAGCGGTAAGAGTGCGTGATGTGGTGATTGGTGGAGGCGCTCCGGTCGTTGTCCAAGGGATGACCAAGACGGATACTCGCGACGTAAAAAACACGTTGGAAGAAATCGCTCGCTATGTGGACGTAGGCTGCGAGATTGTACGGGTGGCTGTTCCAGACCACGAGGCGGCGCAAGCCGTTGGGGAAATTGTCAAGCGCTCTCCAATTCCTGTTGTTGCTGACATCCATTTTGACTACCGGTTGGCCTTAGAAGTCATTCGGCAAGGAATCGACAAATTACGGCTTAACCCGGGCAATATTGGCGCACGGGAACGGGTGGAAGAAGTCGTTAAGGCTGCGAAAGAGCGACAAATTCCCATTCGCATTGGGGTGAACTCAGGATCGATTGAGAAGGGGCTGTTGCAAGATTATGGGCGCACAGCAGAAACCCTAGTGAAGTCGGCAGAGCATCACATCCAAATTCTTAACGACTTAGATTACGATAATATTGTGGTGTCCTTGAAAGCTTCAGATGTTCCGACGATGGTCGCCGCGTATCGCTTAATGGCACAGCGTCATGACTATCCTCTCCATTTGGGCGTCACGGAAGCGGGAACCTTGTTTCAAGGCACGATAAAGTCGGCTATCGGCATTGGCTCTTTATTGGCCGATGGCATTGGCGATACGATTCGAGTGTCTTTGACCGGGCCGGGCGAAGAAGAAATTCGGGTGGCATGGGAAATTCTAAAAAGTTTAAAGCTGCGGGAACGTGGCGCCAATATTGTCGCCTGTCCGACCTGTGGTCGGTTACAGTTTGATATGTGGCCGGTGACTAATGAGTTAGAACGGCGGCTCGCCGTTATTAAAGAACCCGTGACCGTGGCAGTGATGGGCTGTGCGGTAAACGGGCCAGGCGAGGCTCGCGAGGCCGATGTCGGATTAGCGGGCGGTAAAAATATGGGGCTGATTTTCCGGCATGGACAAATTGTCCGGCGTGTTGACCAAGAGGACATGGTCGAAGAATTATGGAAAGAAATTTTGGATGCAGCCGAGGAGGTTCGCGTGGGTGGAAAAAGTTCTCAAGGAGATCACCCCGAAGTCAAGTGATTTCTCACAATGGTACGTTGATGTTATTCGTAAGGCGGATATGGTGGATTATGCGCCGATGAAGGGCTTTATGGTCATGAAGCCCTATAGCTATCGCATCTGGGAATTTATCCAAGAACAGATGGATCGGCGCTTCAAAGCCACGGGTCATCAAAACGCCTATTTTCCTCTTTTAATTCCGGAGCATTTGCTAGCACAAGAAGAAGAACATATAGAAGGATTTTCAGCGGAAGTCGCATGGGTGACCATGGGCGGTAACGAGCAATTGGCCGAACGTTTAGCGATTCGCCCCACCTCGGAAACGATTATCGGCGCGATGTATGCGCAATGGATCCACTCCTACCGGGATCTCCCGGTACTAATCAATCAATGGGCCAACGTGCTGCGGTGGGAGAAAGCGACGCGACCGTTTTTACGCACGACCGAATTTCTGTGGCAAGAAGGGCATACGGTACACCGCACAGCGGATGAGGCATTGGCGGAGACGCTTCAGCAGTTGGAAATTTACCGTGAAGTTATTGAAGAATATTTAGCCGTGCCTGTCATTGCGGGCGTTAAGAGTGCTGGGGAACGTTTTGCGGGCGCTGTCGATACATACACCTTAGAGGCCTTAATGGGTGATGGACGCGCGTTGCAATCTGCGACCTCTCATTTTCTAGGGCAGCATTTCTCAAAGGCGTTTCAGATTCAGTATCTCGATGAAGATGGGGAATTGAAGTACGGCTGGACTTCATCATGGGGAAGCTCTACACGTTTAATTGGTGCCGTGATTATGGTGCACGGAGACGACAAGGGGCTAAGGTTGCCACCCAAAATTGCGCCGATTCAAGTGGTGATTGTCCCGATTGGGAAAGGGGCTGAACGCGAAGCCGTTGTCGCGCACGCTAAAGCATTGGAAGCACAATTGGCCAATGCGTTTCGGGTCAAGCTAGACGACCGGGATGAATTTACCCCGGGATACAAATTTAATGATTGGGAAATGCGCGGGGTGCCTTTGCGGGTGGAGCTGGGGCCTAAAGACCTAGCGAAACAACAAGTTGTCCTGGCTCGCCGCGATACGGGAGAAAAGCTGAGCGTATCAGAATCTCAATTGGTGGAGACCGTGCAACACCTTTTAGATGCTATCCAATCTGAGTTGTTTCGGCAGGCATTGGAATTTCGTGAGTCGCATACGATGTCTGTTGAAAGTTACCAAGAAATGGCACAAAATGGATATCGAGGCTTTTTCCGTGGAGACTGGTGTGGAAGCGAGACATGCGCGGACCATTTGAAGGCGGAAACGGGCATGACGATTCGGTGCCTGCCATTTAACGAAGAGCCGGTAACGGGTCACTGCATTGTGTGCGGTCAGACTAGTCGTTATCGCGCGCTGTTTGCCCGAGCCTATTAAGCGAAGTTTTTGCAAACGAGGGTGTGGGGGTAGGATGCCGAAGGAACGCGTGGCCGCGATCGTGCCGGCATATAACGAAGAAGCGAATATAGCGGGAGTCCTCCGGGTGTTATGCATGGTTCCGGAAATCGATCAAGTCATTGTGGTCAATGACGGCTCCTGTGACCGCACCGCAGCCGTGGCGGCAAGTTTTCCATCGGTGCTTGTTATAGACCAAGCCGAGAATCAGGGTAAGGGCGCTGCACTGAAGGCGGGAGCTGAAGCGGCTGATGCGGATATTCTCTTGTTTCTTGATGCAGATTTGATTGGATTAACCGTTGGCCATGTCCAGCAACTGTTAAAGCCCGTGATCGATCAAGAAATTGATGCCACAGTGGGCATTTTTGATGGAGGACGCACGAGTACTGATTGGGCGCAAGCTTTGGCCCCCTTTTTGTCCGGTCAGCGGGCCATTCGCCGCACGCTGTTGACGGGCGTCGACCATATCAATGAGTCACGTTATGGTGTAGAGTTGCAATTGCATAGGCAATTAAAACGGATGGGTAAAGCACCTAAGGAAGTCATCTTAAAGGATGTGTCTCAGGTGATGAAAGAAGAAAAGTTAGGCTTGGCCAAGGGCTTTGCGGCTCGGATGCGCATGTATTGGGAAATTATTCGCGAAATTCCCAGAATGTAGGGCATTATTGGCTCGCGGGCCAGACAAGGGCAGGGCGTGGCGCTGGTTGCTGCACCGTAGCTCTCCTTAAGGGTTTATATAACGAAAGGATGGAAACATGGCGGTACGGTTAGGGGATAGACAACAGCAACCGCCGGTGTTTTGGTTGCTGAAAGACCAAGAACGGTCTTGGACCCGTCGAATGACGCTATTTACCATACGTCTGCTCTATGACGCAAGGCGTGGCGTTATTTCTTCGATGTTTTTGCCCCAACGCCGATTTGGTTTGACAGCGTCTTTGATGGAGAAGGGGGGAAGCAACGCTCCTCCCCACCGTGACGGTCGGGGTCTGGGCGCAGCGACTCAGCGATGACTGCTCAACTTCAGAACTGGTTACAGCAGGCGGGATACAATGGTCTGACTCACTTTGAACTGCTTTGGGTCGAGGTTAGGCCCACTAAGGTGCGCATCGTCCTCGTCCGTAAAGCCTCACAAGACGAGGACATTTTGCGTCAGCTGGCGGCAGTACTACAGAGGGAGTGGGGCCGTGAGGTGGAATGGCTGGAGTATCCATGGGCGCACGATCCCTATGAGCGGTTGCAGCAAATTTTTGCTTTAAGCAACTCCGAAGTGCGGCAGCTCGTGGTCCGTGACGGTGTGACACTGACAGATCAAGGATTAGTGGTCACATTTCCCAATGCCATTGCGGAAAGTCTGTTTGCGAAATGGGGCGGGGTGGAACGAGTACGGCGGTTTTGGCCCGAGATGCCTGCGTGGCATCAATCGGTGCGACAAGCTGAAGCTCCCGTGCCTGATCCTGTGGTTGCGGTCGAGCTGCCGCAGAGCCGAAGTGAGGACCGTGCGGCGATTGTAGGACGGGGAATCCCTGAAGGAGAGGCTGTTGCTCTGGGGGAGTTGCCGCCAGCGGGCGAGGTGGTCGTCTTTGGACAGATTGTCAGTTCCGAAATGCGACTAAGCCGGGATAACCTCCGGCATTGGAGCGCTGTCATTACCGATTTGCAGCATGCGTTGCGGATACGGTTGTCGGAGCGACGGGGACAACCATTTCCGGCAGTGGAAACATGGACTCCAGGGCAATATCTTAAGGTCAAGGGCAGTTTAGAGGAGGACAAGTATTCTAAAGAGACGGTATTACGCATTCGAGATGGTGGACGTGTCGATGGGCCGCCGCCTCCCCATGATGCGTCGGAAGCCAAACGCGTGGAACTTCATATACACACCAAAATGAGCGCGGGGGATGGCTTAGTGGCGTTGCCTGAGCTGTTTCAACTGGCTAAGAACCTAGGTCATACGCATGTCGGCGTTGTTGACCATGGTGTGGTGCAGACGTATCCGGAGCTGGAAACGTTAAGCCAAAAATTTGGCATTCAAGCGATTTACGGCGTCGAAGTCAATATGGTTGACGATGTGATGACCGCTCTGACAGGCCCAGGCACTGTGTCAGCGGAGCAACCTATTGTGGTGTTGGACGTGGAAACCACGGGACTATCGCCCCGAGAGCACGAAGTGATTGAAATTGGTGCCGTGAAGATTGTTGGTGGCGCTATCGTTGACCAGTTTCATCGCATGGTCAAACCCATGCGAAGCATATCTCAGGCCACGCAGGAAATTACGGGCATTCGCCCTGAAGAGGTGCTCGATGCTCCTAGTTTTGAGGAAGTGTTTCGAGACTTCTTTGCCTTTGCTTCCGGGTCGGTTTTGGCCGCACATAATGCGCGATTTGATATCGGGTACATTTCGCAGGCGTTTGCGCGTCTTTTTCCTACGGATCCATGGGACTTTTGCGTGATTGATACGTTGACGCTAGCGCGCATTCGATTACCGGGGTTAAAGGCTTACGGCTTAGGCCCATTAACCAATGCGTTGAAAATTCCACTGTCTCAGCACCATCGGGCGTTGGCCGATGCCGAGGCGACAGGTCTTTTGCTATTAAAGTTGTTACAAAATGAGGATGGCACATTGCGTGCTTTAGAAACGTTGCGCGATCTTGTGCCTCAGCCCTATACAATTGGGCGGCCGACTCCCGTTACGCTGTTATTGCGTTCTCAAGAGGGAGTCGAGGCGCTCTACCGCCTCATTAGTCAGTCGCACTTGGAGACATTTCACCGGGTCCCTAGAGTGTTTCGGTCGGCCCTGGAGGCCGGGCGCTCTCATTGGCTTTTGGGTTCGCCTATCCATGGGGGAGAGCTTCAAGAAGCGTTATTTCGAGGGGCCTCGCCACAAGAAATCCAATCCATTTGTCAGTTTTACGATTATTGGGAAGTAGCGCCTCATTCCGCTTTGCGACAGATGGCGCGGGACGAAAATCTTGGCGGTGACGAGGCGGTCACACAATGGATTTCCGAGTTAGTCCAGCTCGGGATAGCACACAAAAAACCCACGCCGGCTGTGTCGGATGTCCATTATTTGTATCCTTACCAAAAGGCATTTCGGGATATTTTAGCGACCACGGCCAAGGGTGAATTGCATAATCATGACGATCAGCTGCACTTTCGGACAACGACTGACATGATGGAAGAGATGGCGTGGTTAGGGCCTGAGTTGGCTCAGAAAGTGGTGATTGATGATACTCAGGCGATTGCGGCCCAGTGCCCTGTCATTAAGCCCGTGCCAGATGGACTGTTCTCGCCTAAATTAGAGGAAGCCGAACGTGTTGTTCGCGAAGAGCCTATTGCGCGGGCGAAGAGCCTTTATGGCGATACGTTGCCTGACATTGTTCAGGCGCGCCTGGATAAAGAAATTCGGTCAATTGTGGACAACGGTTTTTCGAGTATTTATTATATCGCTCACCGGTTGGTCAAAAAGTCTTTGGATGACGGCTACTTGGTAGGTTCGCGAGGTTCAGTGGGGTCATCATTGGTGGCGACCTTCCTCGATATCACCGAGGTCAACCCCTTGCCGCCGCATTATCGGTGTCCGCAATGCCGCTATACCGAGTTTATTACGGATGGCTCCTTTGGATCGGGATATGATTTGCCAACCAAATTGTGTCCGCAGTGTCAGCATCCGTTAGTGGGAGATGGCCAAGATATTCCGTTTGAAACGTTTCTCGGGTTCAAAGGCGACAAAGTGCCTGATATTGATTTAAATTTTTCAGGGGACTATCAACCGGAAATTCACAAATATACTGAGGTTCTGTTTGGAGAGGGCCATGTGTTTCGTGCCGGCACCATTGCGACCATTGCCCAAAAAACCGCCATTGGACTTGTGCTGGCATGGGCTCGGGAAAATGGACGGGAGGTCTCTGGAGCTGAGTTGGAATGGTTGGCCTCTGGTATTACAGGCGTAAAACGTACGACGGGACAACATCCCGGAGGCTTAATGGTGGTGCCTCGTGACGAGGATATTCATCATTTTTGTCCGGTGCAACATCCCGCAGATCTAAAGACCTCTGACATCATTACGACTCACTTTGATTATCATTCAATTGAAGGGCGTTTGTTGAAGCTTGACTTGCTAGGACACGATGATCCGACAGCTATTCGTATGTTGGAAGATCTGACGGGCATATCAGCCAAGGCCGTTCCTTTTCAAGACGAAGCCACCATGAGTCTGTTTCGGGGAGTGCAGGCACTTGGGGTCAAACCAGATGATATTGGCACACCGGTGGGAAGTTTAGGGATCCCCGAATTCGGGACAAGTTTTGTTCGACGTATGCTGGTTGACACCAAACCTCAGACGTTTGCCGAACTCGTACGCATATCAGGCTTATCCCATGGTACGGAGGTGTGGGCGAATAATGCGCAAGATATCATTCGCCAGAATTTAGCGGGTTTGTCGGATGTTATCGCAACGCGTGATGACATTATGCTGTACCTCATCAGTCGGGGAATGGAACCGCAAGTAGCGTTTGGCATCTCGGAATCGGTACGTAAAGGAAAAGGGCTTAAGCCTGAGCAAGAACAAGCCATGAGAGAACACCAGGTTCCAGCTTGGTACTTAGAGTCGTGTCGTAAAATTAGTTATCTGTTTCCCAAAGCGCACGCGGCTGCTTATGTCATGATGGGGTGGCGCATTGCGTGGTTTAAAGTGCACCATCCGCTGGCGTTTTATGCCACCTATTTTTCGGTACGGGCATCAGACTTCGATCCGGATCCGGTGTTAGCGGGGGTTAAAGGAATTAATAAGGCGTTGGCAGAGATCGAAGAAAAGGGCAATCAAGCAACAGCGAAGGAGAAAGGACTGATTACCGTGTTGGAGATTGCCCGAGAAATGCTAGCGAGGCGATTTCAGTTTTATCCTGTTAGTTTGGAAAAGTCCCATGCCTCTCGATTTGTCATTGAGGACAATGGGTTGCGAATTCCCTTTGCTGCCCTGCCGGGATTAGGAGTTCAAGCGGCAGAGAACATCATTCAAGCGCGGGCCCAAGGACCATTCCTCTCCGTGGACGACCTCCGTCAACGGGCCCATGTGTCTAAGTCAGTCATTGACTTACTTCGGGCCCAAGGAGCTTTGAAGAATCTCGGGGAGACTAATCAGCTTGCTTTCTTCTAGCAACGAACAAACCTCGCTGTGGCCGTTATTGCTGGCCACTCTCGTGGTTCAAAGTGCCTTTGGTACAATTCTTCCGTTGTTGCCGCTTTTTGTCAAAGCCCGCGGGTTGCCATTAAGCTGGCTGGGTATTATGGCCGCTTTATATGCTCTGGTAGCTTTTGTGGGTCAATTGTTCTTTGGCCGACTGTCTGATATTTGGGGACGCAGGCGATTTATGCTTTTGGGAACGGCCTTAAGTACGCTTGGCACCCTCTTGTTTTTGATTCACACGGCGCCTATTTACTTTCTCGGATTTCGCGCCTTGCAAGGGCTGGGTGTCGCGGCCTTTCTCCCAGCTGCTAATGCTCTGGTGGCCGACCGCGTGCCGAGCCACCGGAGAGGACGGGCTTTTGCTTTATTGTCGTCATTTTATATGGCCGGCTTTGCTGTGGGGCCGATGATCGGCGGTCTGGCGAGTGCGGTGGGAGGTCTTAGCCTGCCCTTTGAAGTCGGGGTGGTATTAGGTGTGATCGCCATCATCGCCGTGCTGTTTGGGATACGCGAGTCTAGTCCTATGCCACGCTCGGTGCAAAAAGAGGCCAAACCACATCCCATACCGTGGAATACTCTCGGGCGCTGGCTGGTCTTGAATTTTGGATGGATGGGGCTGGGAGGCATGTACGATGCCACGTGGAGCATCTATATGGACCAGCTTGGGGCTTCTCACATTGTCATTGGCTTGTCGTGGACGTTGTTTGCGCTACCGTACTTACTTTTTAATTTCTTGGCGGGACGATTGGCGGATAAGGCTGCGTGGCGTTCACGGCTCATCTATGGTGGGGCGCTTCTTAATGGAATCATCGTGCTATTGTATGTCGCGTCCGATTCTCCGAGTGTGTCCATTGCCTTGTCAGTGCTTGAAGCTGTTTCTATGAGTCTTATCACACCATCGCTTAATGCGGATGTCATGAGTCATTCCCAAACGGCTACGCGGGGTCAAATTCAAGGGCTATTTCAGTCCGCTGGCACTTTAGGATCTTTTTTTATGGCACTTGCGAGCGGGTATCTTTTACCTTATGGTCCCAAATGGGCGCTTTTAGCGGGTGCTTGTGTGCTTTTTCTGAGCGTAAGTACGTCATGGGTATGGGGAAATGGGGCGACAATGTCCTCGTAACGAGGCATTCCCACGGTTGTTCTTTGCAGGAGAAATGTGCTAAGATAGTGCTGTGACAGTTTTGATAACTTTAAGAGGCAGGCTGGTCTCGGACCGGACTTGGAGTGGGAGCTTCCCACTCTTTTCGCTTGACAGGGGCTAAGGCTCCTTTGAGGGGGGATGTTTGGTGTGAACGCGGAGCTGCTAGGTGCTCTTGACGATCTCGAGCGAGAAAAGGGTATAGACAAGGAAATTCTGTTTCAGGCCATAGAATCGGCATTGATTTCGGCATACAGGAGGAACTTTGCTTCCGCTCAAAATGTCCGAGTACGTATTGACAGGGAAAGCGGTGCGACCCAAGTGTGGGCCCAAAAGACAGTCGTGGCTGAAGTGCAAGACCATCGTCTGGAAGTGGGACTTGATGAAGCGCGAGAAATACGGCCCGGATCTATTGAGGGTGACATTTTGGAATTTGAGGTGACGCCCAAAAACTTTGGGCGGATTGCGGCACAAACGGCAAAACAAGTCATCGTCCAGCGGATACGAGAAGCGGAACGTGGTCTCATCTACGAGGAATTCGTGGGCCGCGAAGGCGATATTGTCACGGGGACCATTCAACGAAGCGAGCGGGGCCTTATCTATATTAATTTGGGCCGGACCGAAGCGATTATGATGCCAAGCGAGCAGGTTCCTAATGAACGTCTGCGTCTCAACGAACATGTGAAATTATACGTGGTCGAGGTGAAGAAGACCAACAAAGGACCGCAAATTTTTGTTTCACGGAGCCATCCGGGGTTGATTAAGCGATTATTTGAACTCGAGGTGCCGGAAATTCATGATGGCATTGTGGAGATCAAGGGGATTGCTCGAGAACCCGGGGCACGGACTAAAATTGCCGTGTGGGCTGAAGACCCCAATATCGATCCGGTTGGGTCGTGCGTAGGGGCCAAGGGTACGCGGGTGCAAGCCATTGTCCAAGAACTTCATGGTGAAAAGCTTGATATTATTCGTTGGGATCGGGATCCCACCATTTTTGTTGCGAACGCGCTGTCTCCTGCGCAAGTGACCGAAGTCGTGGTAGAACCGGATACGCGCGCAGCGCGGGTTGTTGTGCCAGATAACCAATTGTCTTTAGGAATTGGTAAGGAAGGGCAAAATGCTCGGTTAGCAGCCAAGTTGACCGGATGGAAAGTGGATTTGCGATCCGAGTCTCAGGTATCTGGTGGGGGCCTGTGGTAATGAAGACGCGAAAAATCCCAATGCGTACCTGCGTGGCATGTCGGACAACGCGCCCTAAGCGTGAATTGATTCGCGTGGTGCGAACGCCGACAGGAACGGTGGTTGTAGACCGTAAAGGGAAAGTGTCTGGCCGGGGGGCATACATTTGCTCCACGGTGGATTGTTTTGATTTAGCAGTTCGCAGTAAGAAGCTTGAGCATGCGCTCGATGTGGTCTTGGATTCGGAAATTGTAGACCAGCTACGGCAAATGGTCGCAAAGGAGAACATCAGTGGATAACTGGTTAAACTGGATAGGTTTGGCGAAACGTGCTGGTAAGCTGGCGCCTGGTCATAATCAAGTGCAGATTGCATTAACGAATCATGATGCACGCCTCGTGGTTATCGCAAAGGATGCAGGCGAGTCAGTTTATCGCAAGTACCACCTGTGGGCCCAGAACCTTGATGTGCCTCTTTTACAAGCCGGATCCATGTCCGATCTTGGCAGGGCTATGGGAATGGGGCCGCACGCGGTACTTGCGATTTTGGACCAATCAATCGCCGACCGTTTAGCCGCCCAGTTTGGAGTGCCATCAGGGGGGATGAATTTTGACAGAAAAAGAAAAAGTACGGGTGTACGAACTAGCCAAGGAAGTGAAACTAGACAGTCGCCGTCTGATCGACCTGCTTCACCGTCTCCACGTAGAAAATATCAAAAATCACATGAGCACCGTGGAACCCGAGGCGGTTCAGACCGTGAAAAACATCATGGAAGGCAAGTTACCGCCGGAACCGAAGTCGCAAGAACCGGCAGTCAGCGAACCAGTGAGAAAGACCGAACCCACGCCGAGCGTCCCCGCCCATAGCGAAGGACCGACAGTGGCCGGTACGCCACTAGTGTCGTCATCTCATGATGAAAAAAATCACGTGTCAACCTCTGCAAAACCCATGGCTAATGGGGCCAGACCAGATAATCGGTCGCCTCGACCCACGAACGGTCGAGACAATCGACCTTATCCGCCGCGCGAAGGTGCAAATGGGCGTTCCGCTGCATCCGCGTCAAGCAACCGGCCCGCAAGTGCCAGTACCTCGCGTCCACAAACGTCATACAATGCCGGGGGAACGCGGACTGGAGGAGCTGGATATAACGGCGGCAACCGGCCAGCTGGTGGGGGGGAGCGGCGTGGCCCCGGTCCGTCTCGTCCTTCGGGGCCGCGTCCCCAAGGGAGCGGATACAATGGACCGGGACCTCGTCCTTCCGGCCGTCCCGGAGGAGCGCCTGCGGGGGCTTCTTCAAACCGTTCAGGAGGAACCGGACCGCGCCCCGCGAGTCGTCCGATAGGGGCTCCTCTTGCCGCCCCCCCCACGCGTCCTGCTCGGGAGCAAAATCGCCGAGGGGCTTATAACAAGGACCGCCGTACGACCCCGGCTATGTCCTCAGGTCGCCGGAAAAACGCGTGGGAAGACGAAAATTACGGGAGCAAGCATCGGTCGAAATCGCAAAAAAACCAAGTCAAGCAGCAAGAAACGGTCATGCCGCCGGTGCAGCGTCACATTATCATTTCCAGTGCCATTATGGTCAAGGATCTGGCGGACCAATTAGGCGTCAAAGCGACCGAACTGATTAAGCGCCTGATTGGATTAGGGGTAATGGCCGGCGTGAATCAGGAGCTCGACCGGGAGACGGCCGTGATCATTGCAACAGAATTTGGTGCCACGGTTGAGGAACGGGCCACCCAAGAAGAGCAGGAAGAGATTATTTTGCAAGGGGAAGACGATAGCCCGGAGAGTTTGACGGAACGTCCTCCTGTCGTCACCGTGATGGGGCATGTTGACCATGGGAAGACCTCGTTGCTGGACCGCATTCGCGCAACTCGGGTGACCCAGTCCGAAGCAGGGGGCATCACCCAACACATTGGAGCTTCTGTGATTGAGTGGAACGACCGTAAGGTGGTCTTTCTGGATACGCCGGGGCATGAAGCGTTTACGTCCATGCGTGCACGAGGAGCACAAGTGACGGACGTGGCTGTTTTGGTCGTGGCGGCCAATGACGGTGTCATGCCGCAAACGGTTGAGGCGATTAACCATGCTAAGGCTGCGAACGTCCCGATTGTCGTGGCGATTAACAAGATCGACTTACCGGGCGCTAATCCCGACAAGGTCCGCACGGAACTAAGCAATTACGGACTTATCGCCGAAGAGTGGGGTGGAGATACCATTATGGTGCCGGTATCTGCGCGCACAGGTGAGGGCATCGAGAATTTACTAGAAGCTCTGATTTTGCAAGCGGACGTTTTGGAGCTGAAAGCCAACAGCCAGCGGGCAGCACAAGGGACCATTATTGAAGCAAAGTTGGATAAAGGCCGGGGACCGGTGGCTACGGTTTTGGTCTCGCGGGGCATGCTCAATGTGGGAGATGTCTTTGTGGCAGGGGCCGTCTATGGCCGCGTGAGGGCGTTAATTAACGATCGTGGGCAACGGGTGAAGAGTGCAGGGCCATCTATGCCGGTGGAGGTTTTGGGATTCAATCAGCTGCCCGAAGCAGGCGATGATTTTGTCATTTTGGCCGATGAGCGCCAAGCGAAAAGCATTGCGGATTCGCGGCAAGATCGGATTCGCCGTCAGTCCGAGCCCAACGCACGCGGAGTATCGTTGGATGACTTTTTGCAGCGTCTCAAAGACGAAGCGGTCAAAGAGCTCAACTTGGTTATCAAGGCCGATGTGCATGGGTCTGCTGAGGCCTTGGCGCAGTCCGTGAGTAAATTGTCTAACGACGAAGTGCGCGTACGGGTGCTTCATGCGGGAGTTGGATCCATTACGGAAACCGATGTCATGTTGGCGCAGGCATCCAATGCTATTATTGTGGGCTTTGGTGTTGGTGTAGAGAACAAGGCCCGACAAATCGCGGAGAAAGAACACGTCGATATTCGTAGTTACCGGGTCATCTATGATGCTATTGATGATATCAACAAGGCATTGCGCGGGATGCTCGAGCCGAAGTTCCAAGAAGTCATTTTGGGAAGAGCGGAAGTGCGGGAAGTGTTCCGTGTTCCCAAGATCGGGGCCATTGGCGGGTGCTATGTCACCGATGGGAAAATTTTGCGTTCGGGTAAGGTGCGTGTCTTGCGTGACGGGGCGGTCATTCATGAAGGGAATATTGCCTCTCTTAAACGCTTCAAAGATGATGTTCGGGAAGTGGCTACCGGGTTTGAATGTGGTATTGGCCTAGAGAAATTTAACGATATTAAGGTCGGAGATATTTTTGAGGCCTTTAGTGAAGAAGAGGTCAAAGCCAGCTGAAAGTGAGGGTGTGCTTGTGAACAAAGCCCGAGCAGAACGGATCGCGCTTTCCATTCAGCAAGAACTGGGTGCGATGCTGTTGCGCGATGTGAAAGATCCTCGTATTGGATTTGTGAGCGTGACGCACGTGGAGCTCTCACGAGACTTGTCGGTGGCGAAAGTTTTTGTGAGTCACATGGGCAGTGCAGAGGAAGCTGAGGCCAGTCTTGCAGGACTCAAGAGCGCTACGCCTTTCCTGCGAGGGGAAATTGCGCGTCGGCTGCATTTGCGGCTGGCGCCGCAGCTCGATTTTCGTTTGGACAAGTCGATTGTCGATAGCATGCATATTCAAGAAATCATTAAAACCCTGCCCGGTCACGAATGACGGGCGGGGATGAATGGAGTGTTCTGTGGCGAACGGATTTCTCAACGTCTATAAACCGGCGGGCATGTCGTCACATCAGGTTGTCCAACGCATTCGCCGTTTGACGCACGAACGTCACGTGGGTCATGCTGGGACATTGGATCCCGATGCGACCGGGGTATTGCCAGTGGCGCTGGGACAGTTCACCCGTCTATTAGAGTGGGCCGTTCTAACGCCCAAGGTCTATCGGGCTGCCATTGTTCTGGGACGCTTAACCCATACCGGGGACCGCGCAGGGGATGTGGTCGGGGAATCAGGAGCTCCTTTTCCCGATCGACACGCTCTAGAAAATATTTTACCATGGCTTACAGGGACTATCTGGCAATTTCCCCCGCAGGTCTCGGCCCTTAAGCAAGGGGGCCAGCGGTCATATCATAAGGTCCGACAGGGTCAAACGGTCTGGCTCGATCCGCGACCGATCGAAATAGAGGCCATTAAGGTACTAGACGGGGTGGGCGATCGGTGGTACGTTGAGGCTGTTGTCGGTTCAGGCACCTATATTCGCGCATTAGCCCGTGACATGGGCTTTTTACTGGGCCATGCGGCCTCTTTAGAATCGCTTGAACGGACGCAAGTTGGGGCGTTTTCTGCGCAAGACGCATGGCGTCTCGATGACTTGGAAGCTAATCCGAACCAATGGCAAGACGCGCTCGTAGCCGGGACACAGATGCTCAGCCTCAGTACTTGGCCTGTCACCGCTGATCAAGCCGCGATGCTGTGGTCAGGGAATGTGGCGGGGATTCCACCATTGCCAGGGTCTGGTCCCACAGCCATCGTCTACGAGAAGCAGATTGTGGCGGTGGTAGATGGTCCTCCGTGGCACTTTCGCAAAGTACTCGCAAAGGGTGAACGATAATGGAGCGCATAGTGGCCAACGCATTTGCGTCGCCCAGTGTAGTGATGATTGGCAATTTTGATGGTGTTCATATCGGCCACCAAGCGTTGATCCAACATGCCAAAACCATTGCATCAGGTCATGGGTGGCGCATTATTGCCTTGACCTTTGACCCCCATCCCGCCATGGTCTTAAGGCCGGTGCCCCCAGAACATTTTCTCATTACGCCGACGGATGTAAAGCTGTACTGGCTTGAACAATTCGGCGTAGAGTTTGTGAAAATCCTGCCCTTTGATCGCCAGCTGGCTGCTGTTCCCGCGCTTCCTTTTCTAGCCCATGAAGTCAAAGCGGCGCTCAATGCGCATGCGGTGGTTGTGGGTTTTAATTTTACATTTGGGGCGCAAGGCGCGGGCCGGGCCGAGACGTTAATCGAGTGGGGACGCCTCAATGGGACTATCGTGGATGTGGTTGAACCCGTGGAAGGAGACCACTCGGCGCAGGTGGTCTCAAGTTCTGCGATTCGGCAAGATATTCAAGCAGGCCAAATCGGCACAGCGAATGAACGCCTCGGGCATCCTTTCGTGGTAATGGGACCCGTGCAGCATGGGGATGGACGCGGGCGGACCATAGGGGTTCCAACGTTAAATGTCGGGGTTCCGTCGTGTCAGATTATGCCTCCTTATGGAGTGTATGCGGGATTTCTTAGAGGAACGGATGGTTCCCGTTATGCGGCGGTAGCCAATTGGGGAGTACGTCCGACGTTTGGACAGTCTTTACCAGTGTTGGAAATTCATGTGCTCGATAAAATATTAGACGACTGGTATGGACATCGCGTATCATTTGATTTTATAGAGCATGTGCGCGCTGAACAGAAATTTGACGGTGTTGACGCATTGATTCGACAAATTCAGAAGGATATCGAAAAAGCCCGTCAGTTGCTGACTTAGCGGGGTCATGATACAATAAACTGTCTTTGGACTGGAGGAAGCTTAATGCAAACGGATACCTGGCGTGAAATGGTGGGGAAAGTGTCTGCCATTTGTGTCACCGGGGAGTTTAAGCGCTTGCAGCGTCAACTCGAAGAGCTTTATCGGCGGGCAGGAGTTTCCCAACCGGCAGTACAGGCTTATCAAGACGCATTGCTTTCCATCTTGGCACAAGATGAGGAATCTGGCGCGGTCTTGACTGCGCATTAACGCTATTGAGAAGGGGGGAGAACGAATGGCCCTACAGGAACAACAAAAGCAGGCCATCATTGCGGCTAATCGGCTGCATGAATCGGACACGGGGTCGCCGGAAGTTCAAATCGCGTTGTTGACTCAGCGCATTAGTGAACTCACCGAGCACTTGAAGATTCACAAAAAGGACCATCACTCCCGGCGTGGACTGTTGACCATGGTCGGACATCGTCGCGCGTTGCTGAATTACCTGCGAAAGACCGACAGCGCACGATATCATGCCTTGATACAACGGTTGGGATTGCGTCGATAGAGCGGGACATTCCCGCTCTTTTTTACCACACAAGAAGATTTCTGGGAACCGTATACGGACCCAAGGCTGTACAGGAGGGTACATATGGAGGCTATCACTACCGATTTTTTGGTAGGCGGCCGTACGTTGACGTTGGAAACCGGAAAAATGGCCAGGCAAGCGAATGCCTCTGTGGTCGTTCGGTACGGGGATACCGTCGTCTTAGTGACGGTCGTCTCGTCTCGCGAACCAAAGGAAAATTATGACTTTTTTCCTTTAACCGTTGATGTCGAAGAACGCCTTTATGCGGTGGGTAAAATTCCCGGAGGCTACATCAAACGCGAAGGTCGGCCCAGCGAAGCGGCAATTCTGGCCGCCCGATTGACGGATAGGCCCATTCGTCCGTTATTTCCGGAAGGGTTTCGCAATGAAGTACATGTTGTTGCCAGCATTTTATCGGTGGACTACGATCATTCGCCAGAAATCTGCGGCATGATTGGGGCATCGGCGGCTCTAAGTTTGTCGGACATTCCTTTTGATGGACCGATTGGAGCGGTTCAAGTCGGATATGTCGGTGGCCAGTTTATCATTAATCCTACCGCAGAACAGGAAAAAGTTAGCGAACTTAAGCTAATGATTGCGGGCACCTATGATGCGATCTTAATGATCGAGGCGAGTGCCAATATTGTCTCAGAGGCAACGATGCTCGATGCTATCTGGTTTGGCCATGAAGAAATTCGGCGCATTATTGAAGGCATTCAACGCTTTCAGGAGATGGCGGGAAAACCGAAAGCCGAATATCCGGTGTTTTTGCCGAGTCCTGAACTCGTTCAAGCCACGAAGGATATCGCCTATGACAAACTGCTAGAAGCGATGCGTAATCCGGACAAGCAGCAGCGGGGCCAGGACATTGAGCAGGTGAATAAAGAGGCGCGTCAAATCTTGCTCGAACAATTTCCAGAGCAAGAAGCGATGATTGGGGCAACGCTCAAGAAAGTTCTCAAAGAAGTGGTCAGGCAGGCGATTATTAAAGACGGCATCCGACCCGACGGACGTGGATTTGATGAGATCCGTCCCATTTCGATCGAAGTGGGCGTACTACCGCGCGTACATGGCACCGGATTGTTTACCCGCGGCCAAACGCAGGCTTTAACGGCAATGACACTAGGGCCGTTGTCCGATCAGCAGATGCTCGATGGCATCAGCGCCGAGGAATCGCGCCGTTATATGCACCACTACAACTTTCCGCCTTTTGCTACTGGGGAATCGGGACCTATGCGGGGACCGAATCGGCGGGCCATCGGTCATGGGGCACTAGCCGGACGTGCCTTGGAACCCGTCATTCCCTCAGAGTCTGAATTTCCCTACACCTTGCGCTTGGTCTCCGATATCTTAGAGTCGAACGGATCCAGCTCGATGGCGTCTGTGTGTGGCAGCACCTTAGCCCTTATGGATGGGGGTGTACCCATCAAAGCGCCCGTCGCGGGAATTGCCATGGGGTTGGTGAAAAATGAAGATGGGATTGCCATTTTGACCGACATCCAGGGGCTAGAGGATGCCTTAGGGGACATGGATTTCAAAGTGGCAGGCACACGCGACGGAATTACGGCCATTCAGATGGACATTAAAATTCATGGACTATCGCGCGAAATCCTAGAAACAGCCCTGGACAAGGCACGCAACGCCCGTTTGTTCATTCTGGACAAAATTGAGGCGGTAATTCCCACTCCGCGTAAACATCTCTCGCTGCATGCACCACGCATTTTGACGATGTCGGTAGAGCCAGACAAAATCCGTGAGGTTATTGGACCCGGCGGAAAGACCATCAACAAAATTATCGAGGCCACCAAAGTGGGGGACAAGAAGGTGGATATCGATATTCAAGATGATGGGACGATCTATATTGCTGCGCTCAACGAAGAAGTGGGACGCAAGGTTCAGCAAATGATTGAAGACTTGACACGCACTGTTCAGGTCGGTGAAGTGTTTACCGGGCGAGTAACGCGTTTGATGAATTTTGGGGCCTTTGTGGAGCTTTTACCGGGGAAAGAGGGGCTTGTGCACATCTCCCAGCTCGCCTATCAACGCGTCAACAAAGTCGAAGATGTGGTTAACGTCGGAGATATGCTCACGGTGAAGGTAATCGAAATAGATAGCGCGGGACGCATTAACCTTTCGCATAAAGACACCATGCCAGTGCCTGAAGGATACGAGCCGCCAAAACCGCGGCCAGCACAAGACCGGGAGCGCGGGGCAAGTCATCGACCTTCTGCGCACTCGGGTCCACGGCGTGATTCGGGACGGTGAAACTTGGCGCACAACTGTCCACCACGCGTGGTCTGAAGACAGCCATTATGGAGGCGTCTGAACGCGGTCTCTCCGTGTTACAAGTGTTTAGTCGTAGTCCGGTTGGTGGACAAAGTAAAGAATTGCCCAAAACGGGGACGGTATCGGCCTGGTTGGAACAGGCCCACATCCGCCCGTTTTTTGTTCATGCGCCGTATTTTGTGAATCCGGCAGCCACTGATCCCACAATGCAGGAACGAGCCCGAGCGGTCTTGGCAGAAGAAATGGTTCGCGTCAAGCGGTTGCATGGAGACTTTTTGGTGTTGCATCCAGGTCATTGCCAAGGCATTGGAGATGAGGCTAAGGCAGCAGGACTAGAAATACTGGCCGGCACGCTCCGTTACATGTTGACGCGTCCGGGTATCATTTTGATGGAAAATACGGCAGGACAGGGCCGCGAATTGGGCAGTACCTTTGATGAACTCCATGAATTGTTTCGCCATTTGGGACGAATACGCCGTGTCGGGATTCTGTTAGATACCGCACATGCCATGGCAGCGGGGTTTCCCCTGCACACCACTGAAGATGTGACGCGGTTTCTTGGCGCGGTGGAGCGGGGGGTGGGCCTTAACCGGGTTCGGGGTGTGCATCTTAACGACAATGCCTATCCCGTGGGTTCCCACCGCGACCGCCATGCACATTTACTAACCGGACATCTCGGATTACCCGCGCTTAAGGCGTTGCTCAGAGAGGCACGCGACCGTTCATGGCCTCTTATTCTCGAAACGCCTGGTTCGACCGTAGAGGCTCGTGAGCACGATCTATGGCAGATTGAACAGCTCCTTTAGATGCCCATTGTTCTACCTCTTTGGCTGTCCACATAGGACAAGGAAGGAGGGAGAGCACGATGTGGATTAAAGTCATTTCCTTAAGATCACCAGCAACCAAAGTAGTTGCCCTTTTCTTGTTGTTTTTAGCTAGTGTCGCGATCTTTCATTCACCGGCCACGGCACCTGTGCCGACAACGGAGAATTTAGAGCCAGGACCTGTGTACCGAGTTGTCACAACACAACGGGCCATGGCTTTAACCATCAATGTGGTGTGGGGAACACAATACGTGCCGCAATTGCTGCAAGCGCTGACAGCTGCCCATGTCAAAGCGACCTTCATGGTGGGGGGAGTATGGGCTAAGAAGAATCCGACAGTGCTCGAACAGATTGTGAAAGACGGCATGCAAGTAGGCAACCATGGCTGGGCACATGGACATCCGGCTGCGATGTCCGTAAGCGAGAATGTCGCAGATATCCAAAAGACAAATGAGATAGTTCACCAGCTTGTGGGGGTGACTCCTGCCGTGTATGCTCCTCCTTATGGAGAACTTGGCGGCGCGGTGTTAAAGGCGACGTCGTTATTGCATATGCCGTTGGTGATGTGGACGATTGACACGATTGATTGGCGCCCGTCGTCCTCCGTGCCTTATATGGTGAATAAGGTTCTGGCCAAAGCCCGCCCTGGGGCCATTGTTCTCATGCATCCAACGGACCGCACGGTTAAAGCTTTGCCTCTTATTATAGAGGGATTAAAGAGTCAAGGATACAATTTAGTGACGGTCTCTGCGCTTTTAAAAATGGGGACCCCTGTCGGCGATGGTTAATGGTGTGGTAAAGTACCTAGATGTGAAGTCTGTAGGATGATAACGAACGAGGGAATGAGCTTCGTATAAGGATAACCGGAAATTTAAGCGCTGTCATGAGGATCTGGGGCAGTGGAAAGGCAGGAGAAGCGATATCAATTACTTGACTCCATTGTCATCGGGTTTGACGTTAGCATGGGATGACTATGGTTCATTGGGCACAACCGCAATAGCTTTTTACGTCCATGTCGGTTCGCGGGATGAGAACCCTGAGTTATTTGGGGCGGCGCATTTCCTTGAGCACGCGGTCTTTAAGGGCGCACGGTCATGGTCGGCTCGCGATATCGCCAATATTCAAGATCGTCTAGGCGGGGAAATCAATGCCTTTACGACGCGGGATTATACCGTCTTTTATGCCAAGGTCTTGGCGTCAAAAGCGGCGGATGCGTTGGAACTTCTGTGGGCCATGGTCAGCGAACCCTGGTTGCGCGAAGACGATATTGGGAAAGAGCGCCAAGTGATTTTAGAAGAGTTGCTGGAAGCCGAAGATGATCTCGAAGACCGCGCTACCGAACTCTATATGGCTGCACTCTACCCCGATGAACAATTTCATCATGATATTTTGGGGAGTCGGCGTAGCTTACGTCAGTTAAACGCTGAACAACTAAAAAACTTTCACCGAAAATTTTATCATCCCGACAATATCACGTTAGTCCTCAGTGGGGAAGGCGTCGAAGAGTTGAAGGTCTTGGCTGAATCCTTGCGGTGGCCGCACCCTTTAGGCCCCAGTATCACCCCGGTACGTTTGGGCCCGAAGATTGGTCCTCACATAGAAATATTGTCACGTCCTGGAGAGCAAGTGCATGTTACGATGGGGGTTCCTGCTCCACGAATGTTTGATGCGGACCATGACGCGGCTTTGGTCTTGTCAACTATTTTGGGAGGCCAGAATTCGTCCCGGTTATGGCAGCGATTGCGGGAAGACGAAGGTCTCGTGTATACCGTCTCGGCCTCTTATAGTGCGATGAAGGATTGGGGAGAGTTGTCCATTTATATGGCAATGAGTCCACAATCGGTGCCGCAAGCATTGGAGGCAGCCACTCAAGAGGTTATGAATTTATTGGAATATGGGCCCACGGAGGAGGAACGGGCATGGGCTCTGACCCAAGCGGAAACCGCGATGGCATTCACCATGGAAACACCTGATGGACGCATGGCGCGACTCGGCGCTTATGCCGTTTGCGGAGCCTCTCCGTTAGACCCCAAAGCCCGCTTGTCGCGTCTAGAGCAAGTGAGTTGCGAGCAAATTATGCGAGTCTCGCGCGAGATCTTGGCTGTAAGACCGTGGGCTGTGGCGGCATGCGGGCCAGTCCAAGGATTGGAACGAGTGCTACAGACTGCGTTACACGCATAATGTCTTCTAAGGAGGAATGCCTTATGCGTTTTAGTGAACTGGCTTCCAAAGAAATTATCAACTTAACCAATGGTGAACGGTTAGGGCCTTTAGGGGATACCGATTTGGAAATTGATCCCACAAGTGGAGCCATTTTTTCGATTTTAGTGCCTCCGCGTGGACGGTTGGTCCGTCAAGGTCGGACGACGGTAATTCCTTGGCGGGTTATTCGCCGCATTGGGCCAGAAGTTATGATCGTTGATCTCGATGAATCTGCACAACCCACGGAATTTGGAGAAAATTAACCCTGAGTTCCTTTCAATGTCCGGGCATACTAACTCCGGTCATTTGAAAAGGAGGGATTGAGATGAAGAAGACAGTCGTCGGTGCCTTTAAAAATCACCATGATGCTGAAGAGACGGTCTCTGTGCTAAAAGACCGGGGTGTGCCAGAAAAGGATATTTCGTTGGTGGCACGACACGAAGGGCATGTTCGAGAAGGTCACCCGGGTGACGGTATGCATAACTTAGGGAATGGGATTGGTTGGGGCGGCACGCTCGGAGGTATCACGGGTCTGTTAGCAGGAGTTGGAGCCTTAGCGATTCCGGGTGTTGGCCCGATTATTGCCGCCGGCCCGTTAGCGGCCACGCTAACTGGAGCTGTTGCAGGCGGGGTAGCTGGAGCCCTTGTGGATTATGGCATTCCCAGCAACGAGAGTCATGGCTATGAGAAGCGTCTTAAAGAGGGTGATGTCTTGTTGATGGTGCGCTCTGATGCACCGGAAGTCGATAAAGCCCAGCACCTTTTTGAAGAACATGGAGCCACGGACATTCACGTCCACTAATTCTCTTTAAGGTCCGGCTGTGTACGGACCTTTGGTCTAACGAACAGAAAACCACTAGTGTCTCATCCGATTGCGCATAGCGAGTTGGATGAGACACTGGTGGTTTTTATTATCTCACCGCCAATGCCCCCTATTTGGCTGGGAAGTTCTGACACTACGGCTTACGGAACGTCAGGCTTGGATGTTCCGTATAGTGACACCAGAGGGATAAGAATGCAGAAAGGGATGAGAATGTGGCAACAAGGGTTGTCGTAGCTGGTGGTGATGCGCGCGATGCATGGTTATGTCAGTTTCTGGAGAATCAAGGATTTACGGTAGAAGCTTGGGGCTTTAGCGCGCCAGGAATCGCCCCTTACCGTGAATCGGGGGAGCCCGTGGCCATCTTTATAGGACCAATGACGGGCATTGATGCGGATGGTTCAATGAAGACGATGGATGGCCGTGTCATTCTCACCCCCGACTTCTTAGCGCGTATGGCCCACGGCGGTCTTATCGCTGCGGGGTTAATTGCGGCTCCTGTGACGTTATGGGCAAAGCGTTATGGACTCACGACGGTGGAGTACCGTAATCAAACTACCTTTATGTGGCTCAATACGGTGCCAACGGCAGAGGGGGCGATACGCGCAGCGATTGGACGTTCGGGGTTTACGCTCTATCATCGCCCCGTGGGCATTTTAGGATTTGGGCGTGTCGGGGCGATTTTGGCGCTTCGCCTCCAGAGTTACGGAAGTTTCGTAGAAGTGTTTGACCGTTCGGTCGAAAAACGGGCTATGGCGTCTGCAATGGGATTTCCCGTCCATCCTCTCGACCCGGTGTGGTGTCCGCCGCTAGATGGGCTGTTCAATACGATACCGGCTCCGGTGATTACCCGGGAGTGGATCGATACGACAGATCCGGCTTGGATTATCGATCTGGCGTCACTGCCAGGGGGGTTGGCCAAAGGGCTGGAGACGGATTCGCATGTCATGGCGCGATATGAATCGTATTTGGGGGTCCCGGGTCACATTGCGCCTAGGCGGGCTGCGGAAATCATTTGGGAGACGTTAGCGTCCATCTTGCAGGAAAATGCGGTGAAAGCTACGGTACAACGGGAAAGGAACTGAAAAACATGACAGAGGGAGAACTCAACGGAGTAAAAATCGGCGTAGCCATGGCCGCTTCCCATTGCAATATGCACCGTGCTGTCGCTACAATGAAGCTATTAGTGGACCAGGGTGCCATTGTCACGCCGATTGTATCGCCCAGTATTCTTCACGTAACAACACGATTTGGGTCCGGCGATTATTGGGCAGAACAAATTACAGCGGTTACAGGCCAAGAAATCCTCACGACGATTCCCGAGGTGGAACCCAGCGGACCGCAACGTTGGTTTGATGTCGTGCTGGTCATGCCGTGCACTGGCAACACCTTGGCCAAGATTGCTAATGCCATTAATGATTCTCCCGTAACCATGGCGGTAAAAGCGCAATTGCGCAATGGGGGGCCGGTCTTGTTGGCTATTACCTCAAATGACCTTTTAGGCCTCAATGCAGTTAATTTAGGGCGGTTGCTTGGCGCACGCAACATTTATTTTGTCCCGTTTGGTCAAGATGACCCAATACGGAAGCCGCGTTCTATTGACGCGCATCTTGAACTCATTGTCCCTGCGGTCCAAGCGGCTCAGCGCCAAGAGCAGATGCAACCCATTTTAGTGCCATGGAATTGATACTGTAGGAGTTGACGGATCAAGTGAACGCATTGCGTATTGCCGTTGTTGGAGCAACAGGACTCGTTGGGCAAAAAATTCTTGAAATTCTTGAGGAACGCAACACGCCGGTGCGCTCGTTGGTGGCGCTGGCTACGGAAGGACATGGCCGATTTATAGAATTTCGAGGACAACAAGTTCCTGTGCAAAGTGTGGATGCGGCGCATTGGGACGAAATTGACGTGGCATTTTTTGCGGCCACGAATGATGTGAGTCGGCACTACGCCCCCCTGGCTACAGCCCACGGCGTAACGGTTATCGACAAATCGAGTTACTTCCGTATGGATCCAACCGTACCTTTGGTGGTTCCCGAAGTAAATGCTGAGGTTATAGGGGACGCTCGTCTTATTGCTTCGCCTAACTGTTCAACGATTCAGATGGTCGTGGCACTTGAGCCTTTGCGTCAGCGCTACGGGCTGCGGCGAGTGATTGTCTCGACGTACCAGGCTGTTTCAGGCACTGGCCGCGAAGCGATGGAGACCTTGCGCCATGAAGCGGCGCAAACATTGGCTCAAGAGCCTGTAACGCCGAGTACTTATCCCACCCCGATTGCGTTTAACGTGTTGCCTTATTGTGATAAGTTCGGAGATCTGGACTATACGGGCGAAGAATGGAAACTTACGCGCGAGACCCAGAAGATTTTTCGCATGGAATTGCCTGTTAGTGCAACCGCGGTTCGAGTGCCCGTAGCTGTGTCCCACGCCGAAGCAGTCTACGTCGAGTTAGAGCGACCTTTTGAGGTCGACGAGGTGCGCACGCTATTGCGGGAGGCCCCAGGAATTCGAGTCGTGGATGATCCTGAGCATGGCATTGTGCCCACACCGTTAGAAGCTGCTGGACAGGATTTGGTGTTCGTTGGACGCATTCGCCGGGATCCCTTTATTGCTCAAGGACTTCATTTATTTGTAGTGGCCGATAATCTGCGCAAAGGGGCTGCGACCAACGCTGTACAAATTGTCGAAACGCTCGAAGAACGTTGGTCCTGACAGGGAGGAGATTTCTGTGTCTTTGGTGATCCAGAAATTCGGCGGGACTTCGGTGCGTGACGCAGCGCGTCGTGACATTGTGGCGCAATGGGTTCAAAAAGCTGTGCGAGAAGGGCACCATGTCGTGGTTGTGGTGTCGGCAATGGGACGGCTTGGCGATCCGTACGCGACCGATACGCTCTTATCGTTACTAGATAATGGCACCGAAGGCGCGTTGGATGAACGCGATCTTTTGATTTCTTGTGGAGAAATTATCAGCGCGGTGATTCTTGCGGGTCATTTGCGGTCGGTGGGGTTGCAGAGCCGGGCCATTACGGGTGGAGATGCGGGGATTGTCACCGATGCGAATTTTGGTGATGCGCGCATTGTGGAGGTCAAACCTCAAGCCTTAGAAAGTTTGGTGGCTCAGGGGATCGTTCCGGTGGTTGCGGGATTTCAAGGGCGAACGCCCGATGGGCGGGTGGCGACGCTGGGACGCGGAGGATCTGACACCACTGCTGTAGCCTTAGGGGCAGCGCTAGGGGCAGAGGTTGTCGATATTTTTACCGATGTCGATGGGATTAAAACAGCCGATCCCCGCATTGTCCCAGAGGCGCGGACGATTTCTTCGTTAGATTACGAAGAGGTGTTTCAGTTGGCCAATCTTGGCGCGAAGGTGATTCATCCTCGGGCGGTAGAAATTGGGAGACAGTTTGGCGTGACGATCCGCGTCCGATCCACGTTTTCGGAGTCGTTAGGCACTATTATTGCGTCGGGTCAGGGCATATTGGATGCGTGGGGCCACCGTGATCCGGACCATTCTGTAACCGGTATTACCCAACTAGACCACTTGCTGCAATTTCGTGTCACGCCACCGGAAACTATGCACAAAGATTGGGCGTTTCAACTATTTATGGCATTGGGCGAACGCGGCGTTTCCGTGGATTTGATTAATCTCTTTCCCGACCAAGTGTACTTTTGTGTGCCGCCCGAGAAAAATGCTGTGACCCAAGAAATTCTCGAAACTAGCGGGTTTGGCTATGAGGCGTTTGACGATCGGGCTAAAGTGTCCATTGTCGGGTCCGCTATTCAAGGACTTCCAGGAGTCGTAGGACGGGTGATGGCGGCCATGGCGCAATCGGATATTGAAATTCTGCAATCGGCGGATTCGCATTCGACGATCACCCTTTTATTGCATCGCTCTGATATGGAAAGGGCGGTGAGTGCATTACACAAACAGTTCCATTTGGCTGAGGAGGTGCCCAAAGGATGAGATGGCCACGAGTTTTTACAGCAATGATTACACCCTTCACCGAGGAAGGCAGCATCGATGTCGAAGCCGCCGAAGGGTTGGCGCGGCATTTGGTGGCTCACGGAACGCAGGGAGTAATTTTGGCAGGCTCGACCGGGGAAGCTTTTAGCCTAAGTCCTGATGAGCGGTACCGGTTGTACACGGCTGTGCGCCGGGGGGCGGGTGACATGGTGCCGGTGTGGATGGGATGTGGCACGAATGACACCCGGTCAACGGTTGACTTGGCGATGGCGGCCGATGAGTGGGGTGCGGATGGGGTACTGGTTGTGTCGCCATACTACAATAAGCCTTCGCAAGAAGGGTTAATTCGTCACTTTGGGGAAGTCCTCCACCATGTTACCTGTCCGGTTATGCTCTACAATGTCCCTTCACGTACCGCTAGTATGGTCGAGGCCGACACCGTGGCCAAGATAGCCAAGAAAGCGCGTGCACCTTTTGCGGTGAAAGAGGCTTCCGGTACGATCGAGCAAATTATTCGCTTAGATCAAATTCTGGGGTCTGAGGTGCCGATTTTTTCCGGTGACGATAGTCTATATCTAGCGAGTTTGGCCGTTGGCGCGTATGGTGTGGTATCGGTGGCATCGCACGTGGTAGGAATGGAAATGGAACAGATGACAGAACTCTTTATATCTGGCCATCCTGACGAGGCGAGGATGCTACACGCGGACCTCTGGCCTTTGTTTAAACAACTCTTTGTTGTTTCAAATCCCATTCCCCTTAAATGGTTGCTACATCGCTTGGCGTTGGCTCCGAGAACGGTGCGAATGCCCTTAGTCATGCCGGAGGATGCGGTATTTGGTGACTTATGGTTGGCGTACTTGCGAGCGAAGCATATTCGCCAGATGCCTATAAGCTCTGTAAAAAATTAGTGGCCATTGCGTGCAATAGTCCAACCGCGTTATAATTAACGCAACGACTTAGTGCTCGGTGGTCAAATGGGGTGTAGCGGTTCAGCATAGCGCGGAAGGGAGCTGAAAGCGCCGCCTCAAATCAGATGCCCCTGGCATAAGTCCCTAGTCGGATGGCTAGGGGCATTTTGATGTGCTCCGTGTGCGGGATAAATAGGAGGTGGGTTACACTGGCACGCCCAGGACCCGGTAAATTACAGTTTATCCCCTTAGGGGGATTGGGAGAGATTGGAAAAAACATTTCGGCTGTTGTCTATGGCAACGATATTATTTTGATCGATTGCGGGCTAGCGTTTCCGGAAGTCGATATGCCCGGAATTGATTTGGTTTTGCCTGACATTACCTATTTGCTGGAGAATAAGGACCGCGTACGCGCAATTTTTCTGACGCATGGTCACGAGGATCACATTGGAGCTATTCCCTATTTTCTGAAGCAAATCTCTGTTCCCATTTATGGGACCCGGTTGACGATGGGCATTGTGGAGATGAAACTGCAAGAACATCAGGTGAGTCTGCATCCCAAGTCCCATCCGGTGGAGCCCGGTGATACGGTCAAGGTCGGGAATTTTTCCGTTGAATTTTTCCGCGTTAACCACTCGATTCCTGATGCGACCGGCTTAATTATTCGCAACCCAGTCGGAACGATAGTGCATACAGGGGACTTTAAATTTGATCACACGCCTGTCGATGGACACGTTGCGGATTTTCATAAGTTGGCGCAAGTCGGATCGGAAGGCGTTTTGTTATTGTTGGCCGATAGCACCAATGCGGAACGACCGGGTTATACCCCTTCGGAAAAAACGGTAGGGAAAACCTTAGACCGCATTATCGAACAGGCCAAAGGGCGGGTGCTTGTCTCGTCGTTTGCGTCGCAAGTGCACCGCATTCGTCAGGTCGTGGAGTCGGCTGTTCGCCATGGGCGTCATGTTGCCGTTGTCGGACGTAGTATGGAAAATATCGTGCAAAAAGCGATTGAGCTCAAATACCTTGATTTTCCTGAAGGTACTTGGATGTCGCTGGATGCGGTATTACGCCAGCCCCCCCAAAAGACGCTGATTTTAACTACGGGCTCGCAAGGCGAACCAATGTCTGCCTTGACGCGCATCTCGACGTCCGACCATAAAAAAGTGGAAATCTATGCGGGAGATACCGTAATCATTTCGGCGACCGCTATTCCGGGCAACGAAAAAATGGTGTCTCGGACGGTCAACAACTTGTACCGTTTGGGCGCGGATGTTTACTATGGCCGCGATTTAGGCATTCACGTGTCGGGACATGCTTGCCAAGAAGAGTTAAAACTCATGCTCAATCTGGTCAAGCCGAAGTTCTTTATTCCAGTTCATGGGGAATATCGGCATTTGGTGCATCATGCGCAATTGGCTCGGGATATAGGAATGGACCCTAGCCATATTTTAATTGGCGATAATGGTAGCCTATTTGAACTCACGGCGGACTCGATGCAGTTGGTAGGACAGGTGCCTGCGGGTAAGGTATTAGTCGATGGCTTTGGCGTCGGTGACGTCGGCAATATTGTATTGCGTGACCGCAAACAATTGTCGAATGACGGGATTTTGATTGTGGTGGTGGGTATGGATGCCCAATCTGGTCTTTTGGTTTCAGGCCCCGACATTGTGTCCCGGGGATTTGTGTATGTGCGTGAGTCCGAAGCCTTACTCGACGAAGCACGGTCGCGGGTCAAAACGGCGTTGACGACGATGGAAGGGGGCACTTTGACGGAGTGGTCCGCAATTAAGGGCGTCGTGCGCGATACCCTGGGCCGATTCCTTTGGGACCGGACCAAGCGGCGACCGATGATTTTGCCGATTATCATGGAAGTGTAAGCAGCTCCCGCAGGGTTTTGCCTGCCGTCCTTTGTGGCGGCAGGTTTTTTACATCACGGCCGGGCCGGGTTCAGGCCGTAGGGAAATCATCAGCTCGGTATCAGGGCCTAACAGCAGGGTTTCGACTCGAATGCGGTAAAGTTTGGTGCCAATCGTAATAATACGGTTGTTGAAAAGATGATAGACGATAGGGGCTTTCAATGAGTCTAGGGGAAGACCCAGCAATGCCTGGGTATAAGGGGAAAGAGCCTCAATAACATCGGATTTGGCAACCGGGGCGCGCAATATCATAACATCGACGTTCTGAATATAAAGGTGGGGTTGGGCCGTCTTATTAATCCGCCCCACCTCTTCTTTGAGTCGATTGGCTTCGTTGTGCCACTGCGTCGCTTCCGCCTGCCATTTTTTTGCGGACAAATCCGCGTATTGGCGTTCGCGTACTCCCAATCCTTGCATCAACGCGAATCCAAGTAAGAGTCCCAGCACAAAGCTCGCGAGACTGGGGGTTAGCCTTTTCACAGAGTAACCAGCCATGTTAGCAGCCAATATCCCGTTTGGGCGCCCAAGTACGCAGTCACGATAGCGACGCCATCTCGCACGATGGCGGGTAAAGCTCGGGCGAAAACGCCGCGTTCTAAGTTTTCTAAGGCGGTGAGAGTCCCGCCAATCGCGATGGCTACAGCCCAAATGCGTATGCGATAAGCGGTTTGCGCAGGATCTTGTGGCCCCTTTCCTGCTAACCATAGGCCGAAGGATCCCAAAAGGCCTCCACCAATAGTGACCCCTAGAGCTAAGAAAAATGGAGGAAGTCCGGTTTGCACGGTTTTATTGATAGCTTGTTGTAGGGTCTGCATAGTAAGCAAGAGCTGATTAGGCATGTCAATCCCCCTCATTACTCCAACATATGACCGTGACCCATGGCTCAGCACGCAATGTGGGAATCTCCCAAGCCCAAGGGTATGAAAAGGAGTCTTTTTCAAACACTATCACGGCTAGGCATGATGAGGAGGGAACGAACGGTGCGACAGGGTCACCATGTAGGGAACGAAGCAGAAGAGCCGCAGGTTCCAGATCAGCGGCAGAAAAAGAGGCATCAAGATCCCGGAGAAAACATTCAAGAGTTTGGCAGCACGAAAATCCCGACCGCGAAGTCGTCGATTCACACGATGGTCATTATTGGTCAAATTGAGGGGCACGTTGTCCTGCCATCGCAAAACAAAACGACCAAGTATGAACATGTCATTCCCCAGTTGGTCGCTATTGAAGAGAGTAAGGATATCAAGGGCCTGTTATTAATCTTGAACACGGTGGGCGGCGATGTAGAAGCCGGTCTCGCCTTGGCGGAAATGGTTGCGAGCTTATCCAAACCCTCTGTCTCTTTGGTGTTAGGAGGCGGACACTCCATTGGTGTCCCGGTTTCCGTGGCAACAGACTACAGTTTTATCGCCGCCACTGCGACAATGACGATCCATCCGATTCGCATGAATGGGATGGTGATTGGCGTACCTCAGACCTACGAGTATTTGGATAAAATGCAGGACCGTGTTGTGAACTTTGTCACCATGCATTCCCATATTTCGGACCATGATTTTCGCAAGTTGATGTTTACGACCGGGGAACTGGCGCGGGATATTGGCACTATTCTGGTGGGCAAAGACGCAGTCGACGTGGGGTTGATTGATGAAGTGGGAGGGATTGATAAGGCGTTGCGACATCTTGAAGGGATGATTGCTGAACAACACCGCAAACCCCGCCGGGCGAGAACAGAGAAAAAGGAGGTACAATAGGATGCTCTATACGCCCTTGGCTATGGAAGACATTTATCCCCGCGACCCCCATGATCGGGAACTCACGGCATGGTGGATTGACGGCCGCTTGTGCTTAATCCGGCGCGATGGGGATGGTTCCGCGCGCTTGGAACGGTTGTTATCCACCGATCCGATGGACTATCTGGATGAGCGATTTCAACCGAATCGCTTGGTTTCGACTATGATTTTTTAAGTCTTCCCTACATCCCTATGCCCTCGTCCTAGGAAGGAACGAGGGCTTTTCTCTTGGGAACCTTCGACGGCATTATTTTCGTGGCACGGTTATAATTTCCTGTCTCTTCTAATTACCCATATTATAGAAGGGAGAGACGTGCTGTGTGGCGTATTGCGTTACTGGGTCTCATTCAAGGTTTAACCGAATTCTTGCCGGTAAGTTCTTCGGGTCATTTAATTGTGTTGGGGCGA